>DASPGR010000136.1:0-10781 GCA_035620515.1 Burkholderiales bacterium
ATCGCGCTCGAATTCTTCACCGCAGCCGCGCCGACCTGGTGAAGCCGGAGTTCCTGGTCGAGATCGCCTCGACCGCGCACCTCAATTAGAGCGTGATGTTGGCGGTCTTGACGACCTTCTTCCACCGGTCGATGTCCTGGAGGAGGACACCGCGAAGTTGTGCCTGCGTTCCACCCACCACCTCGAGACCGCTTGCATCAAGGCGCGCCCTCACATCCGGCATCTTCAGGATGCGGTTGACCTCCGCGTTCCAGCGCGCGGCCAGGTCCTTGCGCAGCCCCTTCGGACCCAGAATGGCCGCCCAGCTGACGGACTCATAGCCGACCAGGGTCTCGCCCACCGTCGGAATATCGGGCACGGCCTGGTTGCGCTTGACGCTCGTCACCGCGATGCCATGCACGCGCTTCGCCTTGTGATGCGGGATCATACTCGTCACGCCGGCGAATATGAGCTGGATCTCGCCGCTCATGAGATCCGGAACCCCCGAGGTGGAGCCCTTGTACGGAACGTGCGTCATCCTGATGCCCGCCATCTGGCTGAAGTACTCGGTGGCAAGGTGGTTGCCGCTGCCCACGCCCCCCGAGGCAAAGTTGATCTTCCCGGGATTTGCCTTGGCGTAGGCAATGAGCGCCTTCACGTTCTGGAACGGCCCCTTCGGATTGACCGCCACCATGTTGGCGATCTCGCCGATCATCACGATCGGCGTGACATCGTTGACCGGGTCGTACTGCAGCTTGTAGAGCGCCACGTTGGCCGCGTAGCTCGTCGACACCATGATGAAGGTGTAGCCGTCGGGCGCAGCTCTCACGGCGATGTCGGCGCCGATGCTTCCCGCCGCGCCAGGCCGGTTATCGACCACCACCGGCTGCCCGAAAGCCTCGGCGAGCTTCTGCGACAGCGTGCGCGCCACGACATCGGTCTGGCCGCCGCCCGGGAACGGCACGATCAGCCGGATCGGCTTGGTCGGATAGTTACTCTGGGCATGCCCGCTGCCCGCCGCGAACAAAAGTCCGAGAATCGCGGCCACCAACCCATACGTTCTCATAGGTTCCTCCCTGGAACTTGTCATCGCCACCTGGCGCGAGCGCAATCTACGCGAATGCCCGGTGCCCGGCAACATCCTTGCATCGCAGCAACGCGGCCGCGGGAAAGCGCCTTGCCCGCCGCCCCGGCCAAGGCTATGCTGCCGCCCAACCGGTGGCTTTTCCGGACCCGTTTAGGAGGCTTACCCCATGCCAGACACGACCGAGGCTCCGAGCTCCACGCAGACCGCCACGCGCCCGAGCCCGATCCGCATCAGGAAGCTGGGCCACATCGTCATCCAGGTGCGAAACCTCGAGCGCTCGGTGCGCTTCTACACCGAAGTGCTTAACCTTCGCGTCTCGGACAACGCGACTGCCGGCGGCGTGTTCCTGACGGGACTGGGCGATCATCACACGATCGGCCTCTTTCCTTCCGACGGCGAGAACGCCGAGATCCCCTCCAAGGGCGCGGTACGGCTGCATCACTTCGCGATGCAGGTCGATTCGATGAACGATTTATTTGAGATTCGCGCCTATCTCAAGGAGCGCAACATCCCCATCGTATGGGAAGGGCGGCGCGCCATGGGCGGCCATACGAGCGTCGAGTTCCTCGACCCCGACGGCTACCACCTCGAGGTCTTTTGCGACATGGACCAGCTCGGTCCGAGCACCCCTTCCCGTCCCCGCGATGCCAACTCCGGCAAGCTCAATACCCTGGAGAAGTCGCGGGACAATCCCAAGAAAACCACCTGGTGATGAATCGTGATGGGTGACGGGTGATGGGTGATGGGTGTTTCTTATAACCCTTTACGCGTTACCGATCACTCATCACCCATCACTGATCACGATCTTTCAAGCGTGATTGACCGCCGGCTCCGGGCCGATTAACGTGTGCGTCCGGCGGCTCGCGGCTGGGGAGCGCGAGCCGCGGCGTCTTCGAAACAGGGAGGAGAATCCAATGCGTGCAGCAAGACTTCTGGCCACGGCCGCTGTCGCGGCTGTCCTGGCAGCTTCCGCGGCATACGCCGCCCAACCGGCTTTCCCGACCAAGCCCATCCGGCTCATCATCGGCAGTGCGCCGGGCTCCGGGCCGGACATCATGGCCAAGCTCATTGCCGATCATCTCTACAACGTGTGGGGCCAGCGCGTCGTCGTCGATTCGCGTCCCGGGGTGGCCGGCATCATCAGCGCGGAGCTGGCGCTGCGCGCGAACCCCGACGGCTACACCTGGCTGATGCTCACCTCCCAGCTCTTCATCGCGACCTCGGTCTTTCCCAATCTCAAGTTCAACCTGGACAAGGATTTCGACTCGGTCTCCCTCGTGGGCCTCGTGCCGTGGGTGACGACGCTCAATCCGCAGGTGCCGGCGAAGTCCGTCGCCGAGCTGATCGCGCTCGCGAAGAAAACGCCGGGCCAGCTTCGCTACGGCTCCGGCGGCCCCGGCAGCGGCGAGCATTTCGCCACGGTCATGTTCACGCACGCGGCCGGCATCGACATGCTGCACGTGCCCTACAAGGGGGTCGCAGGGGCTCTGCTCGACGCGATCGCCAATGAAATCCAGATGCAATTCGCCGTCTACCCGGCCGCGTATCCCCATGTCAGCTCCGGCCGGCTGCGGGCGATCGCCGTGAGCACGGCGAAGCGCGCGCCGGGACTGCCCAACGTCCCGACGATCGGGGAAACGCTGCCGGGCTTCGTGAATTTCGGCTGGTACAGCATCATCGCGCCCAAGGGCACGCCCACGGCAGTGCTCAACATGGCGAGCGCAGAGATCGTCAAGGCGGCGCGTCAGCCCGCGTTCGGTGAGCGGCTGAAGGTTCTCGGCATCGAGATCATCGGCGGCGGGCGCAAGGAACTCGACGACTTCCGGACGGCCGAGCGCAAGCGCCTGACGGAGCTCGTGAAGGCGACGGGGATCAGCATCGCCAAGTAACGGGGACCGCGCCGCACTCATCCTCGAGTGTCGGGTGATAGATGATTCCCTATCACGACGAGAATGCAACCCAGCGCACGCCGTATGTCACTTTCGTCCTGATCGGGCTCAACGTTCTCGCGTGGCTGCTCCTGCAGGGAGGGGGCGCGACGCTTCCGCTCGCCCGCTCCGTGTGCGAGCTCGGTCTCATTCCCGGGGAGTTGACCGCATCCGTCGCGCCCGGCACGCGCTTTCCCATGGGGGAAGGACTGGTTTGCCTCACCGATCCCGGCCGGCAGCTCCAGAACCTATTCACCTCGATGTTCCTGCACGGCTCCTGGATGCATCTCATCGGGAACATGTGGTTTCTGTGGGTTTTCGGAAACAACATCGAGGACTCGATGACGCGCCCCCGCTTCGTCGCGTTCTACCTGCTGACCGGGCTTGCCGCGGCGCTCGCGCAGGTGATCGCCAATCCCGCGTCCACCGTGCCCATGGTCGGGGCCTCGGGCGCAATCAGCGGGGTGATGGGCGCATACCTCGTATTGTTTCCGGGAGTCCGGGTGTTCACGCTCGTGCCGCTGGGCTTTTACCTGACCTCGATCGCGCTCCCGGCATGGGTCATGCTCATCTACTGGGCGGCGCTGCAGTTCTTCGGCGGACTCACGAGTGTTCTGGCCGAACAGCGGGGAGGCGTTGCCTTCTGGGCCCACCTCGGCGGCTTTCTCGCGGGCATAGCGCTGGTCAAGCTGCTGGAGAGGCCGGACCGCCTCGCCAATCACCGGTCTCATCGCTACCACCCGCGGCGGGTCGGGTGGCGCGGGCGGGATCAAAGCTGAAGGGCGCCCTTTTTTGCAGG
This sequence comes from Burkholderiales bacterium, assembly GCA_035620515.1. Lineage (GTDB taxonomy): Bacteria > Pseudomonadota > Gammaproteobacteria > Burkholderiales > SG8-41 > SG8-41. The sequence goes on from DASPGR010000136.1 coordinate 3,794, forward strand.
CTCGATCGTTGACTCGGTGATCGTCGCTGCCACACCGACCATGTAATCGCGCGGCTCGGTGCGAACGACGGCGCCTTTGCATTTCCAGATCATCTTGCCCCCGGCCGTGCTGAGCTCGATCGCGAAACTGATCGGCTGGCCGGGTGTGTACTCGCCGCTCGTCCAGAAGTACGCGCCGGAGGGGCTCGTGTCGCGCGTGACGCCGCGGGCGTTCTCGAGGAATACGAGCAGCGGCGTCTCGACCCGCTTGTCTCTCCTGCGGTGTGGTTGCGTCATTTTCACCTCTGGCGGCTAACCGGGGCTCAGCGCGGGGCGTTTCCGTGATGCCGTCCGATCGCTCAGCCTGCTTCGACGAAGTCCCATTGAATGAACCAACAGGTCGAGGCGCGAAGACGACGGTTGCCGCACGATCCGGCGCTGCTGTAACTTGCTGTAGCTGCGCTCTCTCATCGTCTCCCACGAGAGATCGCTCCAAAGAGATCTGAAGATACCGCGCTGCATCGCCCCGCAATGCTCGCACGTCCGGTACGGAAGAACAGATCTCACGCGAGGTCCACGCGAGCTGTCATTCCATTCCGTGCCGATAACCCATTTGTGTGTGAGCAGGCAGCGCATTGCGAGCCGGATCGCCATCCAGGGATCGGGATTTGCCGCAACGTCCGTGCCAGATGTGGCAAAGCGCGCACAATCAGATTATTAACCCACGCATTTCAGACACTAGGTGCGCTGCATCTGTCACTGGGCGGCAACACGCCTTTGACCTCAATCGGGAAGCGATTGATTGGTTGAGCAAATCCTGTTTGCCGATCGGCGACAGGACGGCCCAGGCGGCCGGTGCAATGAATTTCAGCTAGCGAGCCCGCCGGCGCGTCGTGCCAATCCTCGTGGTGGCGAGGTGAAGGCTGTCCTGCTCGGCGGAGTCTTTGCGCCGCGGATAAGCCCGAACGCTCTGCAACAGCCTCTGCCCGGTCGTCGCATCGACCATCCGCGCGAGCTTGATCCCGGAAACACGCAGGAGCGCGATCTCGGCGAGGCTCAGCACGCGGCAGCCGCGCTCGAGGTGCCCGCCGAACGCCTGGTTGCGATCGGCGAGCACCATGTGACAATGCACGTGATAGTCCGCGATGACGCCGCTCATGGCGAGGATCTCCACGCCGCGCGGGCGCGTGCGCTGATAGAACTTCCGCGGCGGGAAGGACGCCCCGACCGCGCCGCTCACCGCGATGTCGGTCAAGCTCCCGAAGCCGGTCAGGATGACGCCGTCGCGAATCCGACGCTGCCTGCAAATCTCCTGAATTGACTCGAGGAGCAGATCGCCGTACGCGAGCCGCACGACAACGATCTCGCCTGCACGCGCCCCGCCCGCCACCATTCGCTTAGCCGCCATCGCCGTGTGCTCCGTCCAGGAAAATCAGGGTAAGTTTAACGTCACTCGTCGCGCTTCACCGGGATGAAAGCGCGCCGGCGCAACGTCCGCGCGTGCCAGGCGGCGGCCCCGGCGAAGACGCCGCAAGCCGCAGCGATGACGAACGGGATCGAGTAGCTTCCCGTCGCATCGAAGAGGCTCCCCGCCATCCACGGGCCGAATGCGCTCCCGAGCGCGCTGCCCACGAGACCCATCCCGAGGATGACACCGAAGCGCGAGCCGCGGAAGCGGTCGCTCACCATGACGGGTGTCAGGGCCGCCGTCGCCGAGTAGCCGACGCCGAGCATGACGGCGTAGCCATAGGCGCCCCAACGGCTCGGCGCCGCGCCGACGAGCGCCAGCGCGCCCACTGCGCCGACCAGGATCGCGAGGCAGATGACGTAGATGACTTCGCGCTCGAAACGATCGGCGAGCCAGCCGCCCCCGGCCTTGCCGAACACGCTCGCGACTCCCACCACGCCGACGACGGACGCCGCGGCCATCGCCGCCATCCCGTGATCGACGAGGAACGCCACCTGGTGCACGTGGAGCGTCTGCGAGCACACGTTGCCGAAGAAGAACGCCGCGAGCATGAGCCAGAAGGGCTGCGTTCGCAGCGCGCCGGCAAGCGACATGTCCCGGGCCGCCGGCTCCTTCACAGTGACTTCCCGCGTGGGCTGCGCGGCCGGCCGCGGCGCATCATCGCGCAGCAGGAACCACGCCACCGGCACGATCCAGCCGGCACAGATCGCGCCGTAGATCTGCCACGCCGCGCGCCAGCCAAGCGACTCGATGAGGAACTGGGTGAGCGGCACCACCAGGAGCATTCCGAGGCCGATGCCCGAGCTCACGATCCCGAGCGAGAACGCGAGCTTGTCCATGAACTGGCGCTGCACGAGAACGACGGCGGGCACCCAGCCGCAACAGGCCACCGCGAGCGCGGTGCCAAGGCCGAAGCTCAAGTAGAGATGCCCCGGTGAATCTATGAAGCCGTTCGCGAAGAGCGCGAGCCCGAGCGCGGCACCGCCGAAGACCACGAGCCTCCGCGGCCCGAAGCGATCGCACAGCATCCCGACGAGGGGATTGGCGATGCCATGCACGATGGTAAAGACCGAGAACGCGCCGGCCAGCACCGAGCGGCTCCAGCCAAACTCGTTCAACAGCGCGACGAGGAACACGCCGTAGGAGTACCACACCCCGTAGGTCAGCCCGAGCGTCAGTCCGATCGATCCGAGCGTGATGGGCCGGCGGTTCATTCTTCAGTCCGTAAGGGACAGACCACGTTTTCGTCCGGAAAGGGTGGCCTGTGTTCAGCGAATTATGCACACGATTGATTTCGCCTTGTTACCATTCCCGGAATGGACCCCCACCAGATCGCAATCCAGTTCGGTGTTGCCATCGGCCTCGGGGTCCTGATCGGGCTCGAGCGCCAGCGCGTCCTCGGCGAGGAAGAAGGCGCCGGCGTTCGCACCTTCGCGCTCATCGCCCTCGCCGGCGCGATCGCGGGCTATTTCGACGCAGCTTTCGCGCTGCACGGCCTCTCGCTCGCCCTCTTCATCGCGGTCGCGGTGCTCGTCGTCAGCTTCCACGTGATCAGGGCGCTGCGGGGCGACATCGGCATGACCACGGAGGTCTCGGCGCTGCTGTGCTTCATGCTCGGCTTCCTGTGCGCCCGCGGCCAGATCCAGTTCGCGGCCGCGATCGCCGTCGCGATGGTGCTTCTCCTTGCCCTGCGGGACTTCCTGCACCAGCTCGCACGACGGATCGAGGCCTCCGATGTCGACGCCACGCTCAAGTTCGCCATCGTCACGGTCATCATCCTGCCGCTCGTTCCCGACCAGAACTTCGGGCCGCCGCCGCTCGATGTGCTGAACCCCTACAAGATCTGGCTGATGGTCGTGCTGATTTCGGGGCTCAACTTCGTTTCCTACATCCTCGTCAAGACCGTCGGGGCCGATCGCGGTGTCGGCATCGCCGGGCTGCTGGGCGGGCTCGTCTCCAGCACCGCGGTGACGCTCGGCTTCTCGCAGCGCAGCCGCGAGGCGAGTGCGGATGCGCCGGCGCTCGCCCTCGGCATCGTGCTCGCCTGGACCGTCATGTTCTTCCGCGTCGTAATCATGGCCCTGGTCATTAACCGGCCCCTCGGGCTGCGGCTTGGTGCGGCGATGGCGCTCCTGTGCGTGGTGAGTCTCGGCGGGTGCTACTGGCTGTGGCGGCGCCGCAAGGCCGTCGAGCAGCGGAACGTCGAGCCGGGCAAGAACCCCTTCGAGCTCGGCGAGGCGGTCAAGTTCGGCCTCCTCTTCGGCGTCGTCATCATCGTTGCGAAGGCGGCGGAGGTCTACCTCGGCGAAACCGGCCTCTATCTCGCCGCGGCGGTCGCGGGATTGACCGACGTGGACGCCATCACCCTCGCCATGGCCAATCTCGCCCAGGGCGAACCCGGGCAGACCGGGATCGCCGCCCGCGCCGTCCTCATCGCCGTTCTTGCCAACACGCTGGTCAAAAGCGGCATGGCCACGAGCCTCGGCTCGAGGGAACTGCGAGGCGTAACGCTGCCCATTTCAGGCGGGCTCGTCATCGCGGGCCTGCTTGCCATACTATTCATCTAACTAACGTGTGAACGGAGGTCGGTCATGAAAGCGCCTGCTCGTTCCTTCATAGGTCTCATGGTTTCCGCCGTCGTACTGGCTGGAATGGTTGCGAGCGCGGCGTTCGCGCAGCAGTATCCCTCGAGGCCGGTGCGCGTCGTCGTCGTGTTTGCTCCCGGCGGCGCAACCGATGTCGTGGGGAGGCTCGCCTTTCAGAAAGTGGGGCAGCAGCTCGGCCAGCAGTTCCTGATCGACAACCGGGCCGGTGCGAGCGGCACCATCGGCGCCGCGATCGTGGCGAAGAGTCCGCCCGACGGCTACACGGTCATGGTGTACTCGGCGACGATCCTCGCCAACGCGCACATCTACAAGAGGCTGCCCTACGATCCGCTGAAGGACTTCATCGGGCTGACGCCCGTCGCGCGGATGGTGGGCATGCTCGTCGTGCATCCCTCGATGCCGGTGCGCTCGACGAAGGATCTCATCGCCCTCGCGAAAGCGCGGCCCGGCGAGATCATGTACGGCACGGCCGGCCCCGGCGCGTTCCAGCATCTCTCGACGAGCCTTTTCGCCAACATGGCGGGCCTCAGCCTCACCCACATCCCCTACAAGGGCGGCGCCCCGGCGACCGCCGCGATGGCGGCGGGCGAAGTGCAGATGATGCTCACCCCGGCATCGGAGGCCGTCCCGCACCTCAAATCGGGTCGTGTGCGCCCGATCGCGGTATCGTCGGCTACGCGGACCACCCAGTTCCCGGAGATCCCCACCATCGGCGAAACCGTGAAGGGTTACGAATTCACCTCGTGGATGGGTACTTTCGTGCCGGCCGGCACGCCGAAGCCGATCGTCGACAAGCTCAACGCCGAGCTCAAGAAGGCGGTGGCCGATCGCGACGTCGGCTCGAGGCTATCGGCGCTGACGCTCGATCCCATGCATATGTCGATCGAGGAGTTCGCCAAGCTTCTGAAATCCGAATACGACAAGTACGAGCACGTCGTGAAGCTTTCGGGCGCTCGCATCGAATAGCGAGTCTCGTCCGGGCTAGACGTCCTGGCCGAAATGCAGCCTCCGGTACGGGATGCTGATGACGTTCCGCGAGATCCTCACATCGAGCACCATCGGGCCCTCGCCTTTCATGAACTCGTCGATGCCCGCGCCCACTTCGTCGAGCGTCCGGGCCTGACGGCCGCGGCACCCCAGCGCGCGGCCGACTTCCGCGAGATCTGGCGTGGGCACCGCAGAGAGATTGCCGTCGAGACCCTTTGCACGGAGCTTGTGATACTCGGCGCCGTAGGCCTCGTCATTCACGATGAAGTAGAGGAGCTTCACGCCGAGGCGCGCGGCCGTGTCGAGCTCCTGGATGTTCTGCAGCGCGCTGCCGTCGCCGTCGACCGCAACCACCGGGTCCTTTGAGGCAACCGCGGCGCCGATCGCGTTGCCGATCACCTGGCCAACGCCGGTGAAGGACGTGACGCTCACCTGGAACGCGCGCGGCTTCTGCATGTGCCACACCGGGAACGAGAAATTGTGCGCCGACCCGGTCACGAGGCCGACGCCCGCAGGCAACTTCCCGTCCAGCACCTCGAGCACTTCGCGGATGTCGACCGTGCCGGGCTCGATCTCGAACTCGCCCGGATCGCGGAAGGAGCCGCGCAGCGCGTTGCGCGTCGCCGCGGTGCGAAATCCGTCCTGCGAGAAATTTTTCCTCGCCAGCGTGTCCTCGATCTCCCGCACCGTTTCCGTCGCGTCGCCCTGCACGTAGCACTCGGCGCCGCGCTCGGTGCCGAGCAGAATGTGCGGCTTGACGTCGATGTGCACGTAGCGCGCGTTGGGATAGGCGTAGCCTCCGCCCAGGGTGCGTACGTTCATGCCGGCGCCGATTCCAATCACGCAGTCGGCCTCCTGGAACAGCTCCATCGCCGACCGGGTCGCGAAAAGTCCCGATATGCCGGTAAACCACTCCGAATCGTTGAGCGTGCCCTTGGCATAGAGGGTGGTTGCGATCAGCGCTCCGATGCGCTTGCCAAGGCGGTCCGCAGCTTCCCGCGCCTGCGAATCCTTCGCGCCGCGGCCGAGCACGATCACCGGCCGCTTGCTCTCGGAAATGATCCGGACCGCTTCCTCAACGCGGTCCAGCGCGGGGCGGATCAGCTGCTGGCCGCCAAAGAGCGCCGCGGAAGGGAGGTAATCCTCGCCTTCGCTGTCGCACTCCTTGCCCACGACATCCATCGGGATGGACAGCACGATCGGGCGCGACTCGATTTGCGCCCGGTAGAACGCCTGGCGCACGGCCTCCTCCGCGTAGTCGGGTTTCATCACTTCGATGTAGCCGCACTCGGCGGCGGTGACGAAGCGGTCCTGGTTGAGGTACTGGGTCTCGCGCTCGTCGTTGAACTTCGTCGTGGAGGTGTGCACGACGATCGGCGTGTGCGAGCGCGCGGCCGCAATCAGCGAGAGACTTAGCCGTGCAAGCCCGGGCCCGTGCGTCACGCTGCAGACGCCCACCCTGCCCGATGCCCGGGCGTAGCCCTCCGCCATCGCCAGGCCCGAGCCCTCCTCGCGCGCATCGATGAGCCGCACTCCCGGGTGCTTGGCCATGGCCGCCCACCACGTGAGCTGCCCGTCGCCGAGCAGCCCGAAGATCGTCGTCGCCTCTTCTTTGACGAATGCGTTGGCAACAGCGTCGTAGACTTTCATGCCCTCTCCATGGATCGAATTCGTGATGGGTGACGAGTGAAAGGCGATTCTACCTTCTGCCGTTGATCCTCCCCTCCTGCCCGACGGTGAGCCTAGCTCATCCCCTCCTGCCCGAGGAGGGGTGGCGCGAAGCGCCGGGGTGGTGGGAGCTTCAACCGTCCGCGTTGTGGACGTCTCGCTGCCCATCACAAGAGAACTGCCTCTATCTTGATCTAGGTCAGCAACGCGGCGCCGATCGGAGGGCACAGTTTCGTTTCCAAGGGCATCCGCATTCCCATGGGAACTGAGCCTGATGAAG
>DASPGR010000137.1:0-10708 GCA_035620515.1 Burkholderiales bacterium
GTTGCCAACCTTCTGCAGGTCCTCGCGCTTGGCCACCTTCGTCCCGCGCACGTGCTCCCACAGTTTCGCCTTGTCAGGCAGGCCCTGCCAGTCGGACCAGCTGGCCCTGATGGCGCCCGCACCCTGGATCGCGCCCCATTCGCTTCTCGCCACCGCGGCGAGGAAGTTGCCTTTGCGCACGGTCGCGACATAGCCGGGGACTTTCCGCGCCGCCGAGTCATCCATGGAAAGCAGGTCCGACCGGATCCCCGCCGGCCGGACCACGCGTCCGTGGAGCATCCCCTTTACCCTGAAGTCGTGCATGTAGGTGAAGCGCCCCGTCACCTTGTCCGGGATGTCCACTCGTTTCACCGACCGGCCGACGATGCTGTAGGCCGAAGGCGGTTTCGCCGGTGCCGTCTTGTCCACTTTCATCTGGAAATTCCTGCCGCTGACGAGCTCGCCGTAGGAGACGCCCCGTTCCGATCCGAGCACCATGACGCGCCCGTCCTTGGCGTGGACCTCCGTCGCCTGGACCCCGAGCTTCTCGGCCCCCTGCGCAAGCAACGCCGCGCGCGCGGTCGCGCACGCCTGCCGGATCTGCATCCCGCCGTTCTGTATCGTAAGGCTGCCCCAGGTGATGCCCTGGTCAGGCGTCAGCGCCGTGTCGCCCTCGACCACGTCTACTTTCTCGAACGGCACCGATAGCTCCTCGGCGGCAATCTGCGCGAGCGCCGTGCGCACCCCGGTGCCAAGGTCCACCTTGCCCGAGTAGAGGGTGACGTTCCCTTTGGCATCGATCGCGAGGAAGCCATCCACCTGGTCGCTCGCAACCGTTTTCGCGGCCGCCGCGCCCTGGGTGGCTGCGCCAGCGAGCGGGCTGCCGAGCGAAAACGTGACGACCAACGCGCCCGAACTCTTCAGAAAATCACGGCGGGAAATTTTCTCCATCAACATGGCGGTCTCCTCCCTACGCCAGCATTTCGGATGCGCGCTTGATGGCCCGCACGATACGCACATGCGTGCCGCAGCGGCACAGGTTGTTCGCAAGCGCCTGCCTGATCTCGGCCTCGCTCGGGCGCTTGTTCGCGTCGAGCAGCTCCTTCGCCTGCATGATCATGCCGTTGATGCAGTAGCCGCATTGGACCGCCTGCTCCTCGATGAAGGCCTGCTGCAGCGGGTGCAGCTTCTTCCCGCTTGCAAGGCCCTCCAACGTGATGACCTTTCGGCCGGCGGCCACTTTCACCGGATAGACGCACGAGCGCACCGCCTTGCCGTCCACGTGCACGGTGCAGGCGCCGCACTGGGCGAGCCCGCAGCCGAAGCGCGGGCCGTGCAGGCCAAGATCCTCGCGCAGCGCGTAGAGCAGCGGCATTTCGGGATCATCGACACGGATTTGACGGGATTTGCCGTTGACGTTCAGAGTGAGCCTGGTGGCCATCTTTTTCTCCTCCCTGGGTGAAACACGGGGCAATCAATGTAGTCCTTGACATAGGGGTTGGCAAGGAGGCGGCGGCCGCGTTCGCACGGCGCGTGGCAAGCGCCGCCTCACGACAACCTCCGCCCAGGCGGTATGTCCAAGTAATCGCGAGGTTAGAAAACACCGGCCGCAGCCATGTTATAAATCCGCCTCTCCGGAGAAGGAGCGTCCATGAAAGCAATGGTGTTAAAGGCGAGGAGCGCGCCGTTCGTGCTGGAGGACCTGCCTGATCCGGTGCCGGGCGCGGGCGATGCGGTGGCGAAGGTGTTCGCATGCGGCGCCGGCCTGACCATTCATCACGCGCGGGCCGGCCGCGTGCAGATCGATTATCCGCGCATCATAGGGCATGAGATCACCGGCGAAATTGTTGCGGTGGGACGCGGCGTAACGCAGGTGAGGACTGGTGATCCCGTCACCGCGTACTTCTATCTCACCTGCGGCGAATGCCACTGGTGCCGCATCAACCGCGAGACGCTGTGCGACCGCTTCGGCGGATATGTCGGGCGCGACGTGGATGGCGGCTATGCGGAATACATCAAGCTGCCGGCGAGGAATTTCCTGCGCCTGCCCGAGGGCCTCGACTGGCGCGGCAAGCCCGCCGAGGTCGGCGTCATATGCGATGCGATCGCGACACCCCTCAAGGTGGTGCGCCGCGCGCGCCTGCGACCAAGCGACACGGTCGCCGTGTTCGGCGCCGGAGGCGGACTCGGGGTGCACATGACGATGGTGGCGCGCTGGGCACGCGCGAGAAAGGTGATCGCGGTGGACACGATGGCATCCAAGCTCGAGACCTGCCTCAAGGCCGGCGCCGATGCGGCGGTCGATGCATCCGGCGGGCGCGTGCTCGAGCAGCTGATGGAGCTGACGGGGGGCGAGGGTATCGACGTCGCGATCGACTTCGTGTCGAGCAAGTCGACGCTTGAAGCGGGTGCGGGCGCGCTCGCCAAGGGCGGGCGCCTCGTGACGCTCGGCGGCAACAGCCAGCGCTTCGAGCTCGACCCGGCGCAGCTGCTGCGCAAGGAGATCGAGGTGCTGGGCAGCCGCTATGCGACGCGCCAGGAGGTGATCGAGTCGCTCGAGCTCGTCGCGCGCGGGGAGTTTTCTCCCATCGTGACGGAGAAGGCGCCGCTCGAACAGGCGGAAGCGATCCACCAGCGGCTCGAGAAGGGGCTCGTCACCGCCCGCGCCGCCTTGCTGATCAGCTGAAATCGCTCGAACGCGAGAGCGGTGTCAGGAGCCGGCGACGATCGCCAGCTTGTTCTGCACCGATCTCACTCCGGCCACCGCAGCCGCAATCTCTCCGGCCTTGGCGCGCTGGTCCGCATTCTCCGCGGTCCCGTAGAGCGTCACGACCCCGCCCTCGGATGTGACATCGATTCGGTGAACGTTGACGCTGCCGTCGCTTCCGAGCGCCGCCTTGACTCTCGAGGCGAGCTCCGCATCGGGGTTGACGGACGGCGCGGCCGGCGGCTGCATGGTCGCCATCCTGGCCTCATCGCTCCTGGGCGCCGCCTGCGGCGCCGGCTGCGTCATCGGCGCGACGGGTTTCGGGGGCGGCTCGGGCGGGGATTTCTCTCCACATGCCGCGAGGCCGAAAACGAGAAGCCCGGCGATGACCGTAGCGCAAGGGCTTCCGCAGAATTGTTGACGTGGTGCCATCTGGCTCTCCTCTCCGGGGCGTAAGCTCATCCGGGTCTCGCTAAGGTACTCCAATCCGCACGCCCCGGAAAAGCCTCCGGGCGGAGCGATGTCACCGCATTGCAGCGCCCGGCAGTGCGAGGAACAAAAGTTCTGTCGCGGGCGTTTATCCCGGGTGATAAACTCGGATCGAAACGGGCTCCCACAAAGCAGCCGGGGGAGGGCAACTTTTGGATCCCAATCGCGATTCCGTTATATCCCCCCGACGCGCCCGGCTCAGTCCGATGGCGCGGCTCGCGGGGCGTGCGGCGCTTGGCGTTGCGCTCGCTGCGGGCGCGATGACAGCGGCGTTCGCCGCGAACTGGGAAGTGAACCCGGGCCCGGGCGGCGCCTGCCGTCTCGTTTCCGCGCTGCAGCCGGTGAACGACGGCTACCAGGAGGTGCAGGCGCAAATTCTGCTGGAAGGGCGCGCCGTCGTCATCAAGAGCGATTCCGTGCTCGATGGCGGTTCTTCGGACATCGGGCTTGCGGTTGCGAACCACCCTTTCATTCCGATCGACCGCATCCAGGACCGCAAGCAGGCGGTGTTCGAAAAGCAGTACGAAAAGATCGTCCAGCTGTTCAGGGAAGGGCGCGAAGTGCGGGTGCAACTGAGATTCTGGCCGACCTGGCCGGCGACGGGTGCACACTCGGTGTCGTTCAGCCTGATGGGCTTCACCAAGGCGTACGGCGAGGCTGCCGGGTGCAGGTAGCCGCGCGGGGCCGCGATCACAGGGGACACGAAGTCAACATCCATCGAGGAGACAGCCATGGGGCTGCGCCTTAAGTTCAATCTGATTCTCGTTTTGGTGTTTCTCCTCGGGTTCGGCGTGACGGGCTGGGTGTCGCACGAGCTCCTGCAGCGCAACGCGCGCGACGAGATCGTGCGCAACGCGGGGCTCATGATGGAAGCGGCGCTGGCGATCCGCGGCTACACCGTGACCCAGATCCGTCCGCATCTCGAGATGCAGCTGATGCGGGTCTTCCTGCCGCAGTCGGTCCCGGCTTACGCGGCGACCGAAACGATCAACGAGCTGCGCAAGACGCACCCCGATTACAGCTACAAGGAGGCGACGCTCAACCCGACCAACCCGCGCAACCGCGCCACGGACTGGGAGTCGGACATCATCCAGACCTTCCGCAACGACCCCGCGCAGAAGGAGCTGATGGGCGAGCGCGACACGCCCACCGGCCGCTCGCTCTACATCGCGCGGCCGATCCAGATCGAGAATCCGGCGTGTCTCTCCTGCCACAGCGTGCCGAGCGCGGCGCCGAAATCGATGCTGAAGCTCTACGGCGAGGCAAACGGTTTCGGCTGGAAGCACAAGGAGATCGTGGGCGCGCAAGTCGTGTCGGTCCCGATGTCGCTTCCGATCCACAACGCCGACCGCGCCTTTCGCACGTTCATGTCGCTCCTCGCGGCGGTGTTCGTCGCCGTGTTCCTGGTCCTCAATCTGATGCTGAGCTGGATGATCGTGCGGCCGATCCACCGCATGTCGAAGGCCGCGGACCGCGTGAGCACCGGCGATTTCCATATCGAGGAGTTCTCCGAGCGCGGGAAGGACGAGATCGCCGTGCTCGGCGCGTCCTTCAACCGCATGCGCCGCAGCCTGCAGAAGGCCATGCAGATGATCGAGGGCTGACGCGGCAATGGAGAGCCCGGCGCCCGGCACCGCGCGGCGCACGCTGATCTGCAGCGTCGTCTTCATCGACATCGTCGATTATTCGAAGAAAACCGTCGCCAAGCAGCTCGCGATCAAGAGCTGGTTCAACGAGCTGCTTGGCCAGGCGCTTGCGAGCACGGCGAGCGAGGACCGGCTGATCCTCGATACCGGCGACGGTGCGGCGATCTGCTTTCCGGGCGACCCCGAGGAGGCGCTTTTTACCGCCAACGGCCTTCGAGTGTCGCTTGCCGAGCGCAACTATCCGGAGCTTGCCTTCCGCATCGGCATCAATCTCGGGCCGGTGAAGGTGGTTAAGGACATCAACGGCCGGCCCAACATCATCGGCGATGGCATCAACGTCGCGCAGCGCGTGATGAGCTTTGCCGAGCCCAACCAGATCCTGGTCTCTCGCTCGTATTACGAGGTGGTGTCGTGCCTGTCGGAGGAGTACCTGCAGCTCTTTCACTACCAGGGCGTGCGCCACGACAAACACGTGCGCTCGCACGAGGTCTACGAGGTATTCATCTCGGCGCCGGGCACGCAGGAGTATGCCGAGAGGCCGCGCGACGCGGATGTGACCATGCGGCTGCAGGAGATGGCGGAGGGTGATACACCCGCGCCGGCGGCCGAATTCGAGGCGTCGCTTCTCGCCTCGCTCGCCGGTGAGCTGGCAAAGCAGATTGGCCCGATTGCCACGGTCATCGTGCAACGGGCATCCCGACGCAGTGCGACGCGCGAGGAGCTCATGCGCACGCTTGCGGACGCGATTCCCTTACCCGAGCGGCGCGCCGAGTTTCTCGCCGGTGCGGGCGTTTCACCCGCGCAGCCGGCTGCCGCAGGGGTGCATGCCGCTGCGGCTCCCGCCGCGGGGCGGGCGGCGGGGGGTGTCGACCAGCAGCTTGCCGCGCGCGCCGAGCACCTCCTGGCGGTGCACGTCGGGCCCGTCGCAAGGATCCTCGTGAAGAAGGCCGCGCAGAGCGCCCGCGGCACACGGGACTTCATCGCGGCGCTCGCGGAGACGATAGAGGATGACGCGGACCGCGCGGCGTTTCTTGCCGCGGCGGAGAAGGAACTTTGAACCGCCACGGACTTTGAACCGCCAAGACGCCAAGATCGCCAAGGAAACTTTTCGATCTTGAATCGCTAAGGCGTCAAAGTCAGGGCTGGATGATTTCGACCTTTACCCAGTCGGCAACCTGACGGCGCTCCGGGTCCTGGTACTTCACCTCGACCCTGCGGCCCTTCTGCAGGTCGGCAAAGGTCCCGGTCAGGTTCGTCTGCTTGATCTTCGTGCGGTCGAGCCAGATCCGGGTTGAATCGGTGATGCTGACGGTCTGCTGCCCCGCAGGGCCGAGCAGCGTCACGGTGCGCTTCACCCGGTCGACGTCCGCAATCTCCCCGATCGACGTCAGCTTCTGCGACACGCCAGGCGATTGGCCGATCGGAATGTAGCGCTCGGTCGCTTTCTGCCCGTGGGCGTGCAAGCTCATGCCGAGGACCGCAATCGCGATGCCGAAAACGATGAGAACGATACGCATAACCGGGACTCCTTGCTAAGCCTCGATGTCAGCCCTTGCCCTCGATCAAAAAGGCGCGCGCTTTCTCCTGCTCCTCGATCGCCTTGCGCGTGAGATCGCGCCGGCTGAAGGACGAGTCGATGGCGCGATTGATCAGCCGCTTCGACTCGCGCAGGTGGTGAACCGCCTCGGGGTGCAGGCCGCCGCCGGCGAGCACGCTTATACTGTCTCCGGTCTCGGCCTGCGCGAGCCGAAGGAGCCTCGCGGCCTCCTCGTACTTGAAAGAGCCCAGCGCCTCGCTTCGATTGAGGAGATCGACCGTGAGCCGGATGTTCTCCAGAGTGTTGATGACGCGCAGGAATGCGGCAACCGCCACGACCTGGGTGCCATCGAGGCGGATTCCGATGCCGTTCGGATCGGTGCTCGCGAGGAACCGCCCGGAGGGCGAGTTATTGAAGGCCTGGCCGTTGTAGAAGGCGACCGCCCCCTCGATCGTCTCGATGGCATTGTTGTGGAAGAAAGGCCCGGTATCGGCTGCCTCGACGAGCGGGGGCGTGTTGAACGTGCCGTCGCCAGGGATGCCGAAGCCGTCGTCGCGCGGGACCTTCTCGCCGGTCAGCCGGGCGGGCTGGTCGGGCAGGTCCTCGACGCCGGTGTTGAAGTTCGCGTTGTTGCCGGGCGCGACGTTCGCTCCGGCATTGCCGTGGCAGACGTTGCATTTGCCGAGGTTGTTGTCGAGGAAGATTTCCTGCCCGCGCTTCGCAACCGTGCCCCGGAGCCGCAGCGGAAGCTGCAGCTCATTCTGCCGTCCGAGCGAGAGCTGAAAGGCCTCGAGCGCATCGAGCTCGGCGTCGGTCGGCAACCGGAAATCGACGCCCGCGACGCGGTTGAGGGTCTTCGTAAAATGCTGGATGACGGCGCCCACCGCAAAGGAGCGCAACGAGCCGTCGGCCGGGGCGCCGTCTCCGGACCACCCGGTGCGCGGACCCTGCGGGCTGGCGACCGAGATGCGCATCGCGAGCACGTGCGGCACCCCGCGCATGGTGAAGCGGTTGGCGAGGTCGTCGAAGCCGTCGAGGTTCTCGAGGATCAGGCCGAACTCGCGCATGAGCCGCGGGTTCTCGAAGTTCTGCTTGAGATTGGGGTTGAACTCCGCGACGAAGAGCGCGTCGTTCTTCGGCAGCCTTGCAATGAACGCGGGGTCGATCGTGAAGTTTCGTTCTTCCCGGTGGCAGCTCCCGCAGGTGCGGCCGTTGCCGTTGAAGGTTTCGTTGAAGAAAATGTCGCGACCTTTCGCGACCGGATCGGATGGTGGATCGGGCGGCATGGAGTTGCATGCAGCAAGCAACACCGCGGTGCCTGCCAATGCACCGGACACGCGAAGACGCACGAACGGGAATCGATTCGACACGCAGAAGGCGGCACGCATACGCTCCTCCCCGCTTGAGGCGGCTTGCTCGTGCCGTCGAGCGATATCCGTGCCACGACCAGCAAAGAGCACGAAATCAGACCGCTTACATTATCGTGTGCGCGCTCGACGGCGCGCAAGCGTCGCCGGCATGCGACACGAATTCGCGAGAATGCGGCAATCGGCTGATTTGCGGATGCTTTTGTCATTTTCCGATCGGAGACGCCGGAGGCGTGTGCTATCGTAGCCGGCGGCGTTTCTTTGCATTCATTCACTTTCCGCGGGAAATTCAATGGCGGCTGACAAGAAAAGGCTACTGTTGCCGGACGAAATGACGAGCCCCGGCTGGGAGCTCGTGAAGGCGCGTGCAGACGTGGAGACGGTCGTGTTCAAGCCGCGAATGCCCGAAGCGGACTTCAGGCGGCTGCTCAACGACGTGGACGGCGTGGCGCTCACCAGCACGCCGCTGCGCGCGGCGGATATCGATGCCGCGCCGCGGCTGCGCGCCGTGGGACGTCTCGGCGTGGGTTTCGACGCCGTCGACGTGGACAAGTTGACAGCGCGCGGCATTCCGCTCATGACCTGCGGAACCGACAACGCTCCGACAGTGGCCGAGTACGCGATGTTCATGATGCTTGCGCTCTGCAAGCGGGGCACCGGGTTCGACGCCATGACGCGCCAGGGTAGGTGGGGCGAGCGCTTTGCCGATCCGCCGACAGAGCTTCTCGGCAAGACGCTGCTCATCATCGGGTTCGGGCGCATCGGAACCCGCATCGCCCGGCGCTGTCTGGCGATGGAGATGACGGTCGAGGTCTACGATCCCTACGTCCCGGCGGCGACCGTGCGGGCGGCTGGCTGCAATCCCGTTACCGATCTCGACGCTGCGTTGCCGCGCGCCGATTTCGTCACCATTCACTGTCCCAAGACGCCCGACACCGTCGGCATGTTCAATGCCGCGCGGCTGGCGCGCATGAAGCCCACCGCCCGGCTCATCAATTCGGCGCGCGGCGGGCTGATCGATGAAGCCGCGCTCTACACCGCGCTCAGCACGGGAAAGCTCGCCGGCGCGGGAATCGATGTGTTTTCGCCTGAGCCGCCGCTTTCCGACAATCCTCTCTTTACGCTCGCCAACGTCATCGTCTCGCCGCACATCGCGGGAAACACCATCGAGTCTCTCGACCGGCGCGCAGCGACGACGGTCCGCAACCTGTTGCTCGTGCTCGACGGGGGCGTGCCTGATGCGGACTTCGTGGTCAACCCCGAAGCGCTCCAGGCGAAAAAACGCTGACAGGCGGCGGCCGAGGGCCTGACGGTCCTCTGCAAGAACAGGCACCTGGGCTGATGGCGTGCACTGCCAGAGCGTCTTTCAGGCACTCGTTGCGTTCCGCACTACTTCATGTAGTATCCGCGCTACCGTTGGACCGGAGTGTGGGTACGGCAAACGGGGGATGCTCCATTCGAGCGGGCGCGGCGAGCGCCATTCATCCACCCAGGAGGTAAACCGTGAAGCCCATTGCTCTGGCAGTACTTGCAGGTGTTCTGACGCTCGTCGTCCCGTCGGCGTGGTCGCAGACCCCGCCCCCGAAAAAGCCGATGTTCGAGACGAAGAAGGTGGACGGGACCGAAAACGTCTACATCTTCCGCTACGGCAACCACCAGTCGATGTTCGTCGTCACGCCGGCCGGCGTGATCGCAACCGATCCGATCGGCTATGGCCGGCCGCAGGCAGTGGACACTTACGTCGCCGAGATCAGGAAAATCACCAAGCAGCCGATCAAGTACCTGATCTACAGCCACCATCACTTCGACCATATCGCCGGAGGGAAGCCCTTCAAGGACGCGGGCGCGACGGTGATCGCGCACCAGCGCGCGAAGGAACGCCTCGTGCTACTCAAGGATCCGCACACGGTGATGCCCGACGAGACTTTTGCCGACTCGAGAACGATCGAGCTGGGCGGCACCACGCTGGAGTTGACCTACCTCGGCCTCAATCACTCCGACAGCACCATCGTGATGCGCCTGCCCAGGGAACGGATCCTGTTCGCGGTCGACTTCCTGCCCGTGGGCACCGTTCCCGGGCGCGGCATGATCGACTTCTACCCCATGGAGACCGAGGAGTCGATCGAGAAGGTTCTGAAAATGGACTGGGATCGCATGATTCCCGGCCATCCGGGGCAGCCCGGCGGCCGGCTCGGGATCAAGGATGACGCACAGGCCCAGTTGAACTTCCTGCGCGACGCCTCGGAGGCCGTAAAGGTCGCGGCGCGCGAGGGAAAGTGCTGGGACCGGGTCGAGAAGGAGATGCAGCTGCCGAAGTACGAGAACTGGCCCGGCTACAAGAACAATCTTCAGTTCGTGCTCAGGCGCTACTGCGGGCTTTGGGGCCGCGGCTTCTGAGCAGCGATCGACGATAACAAAGGGCCGAAGCCCTGAGGCTTCGGCCCTTTCGTTTTTCGCCTGTGACCGGTCACCGGTCACAGGCCACAGACGTCAGGCGGCGCGGCGCAACGCGTTAAGCTGCCGGCCGATGAAGACCTTGACCATTTCGTGAGCGCGGTCGGTCTGCGGCCCGGGTTTGGCGATCCACTCGTGCACGCAGTTCTCGAAGACCTCGAGCTGGCAGTCGCCGCCCGCCGCGCGGTAGGTCGCGGCGAATTTCTCCTGGATGGGCGGAATGACGTTGTCGTCGATCCCGCCCTGCATGATCAGCATCGGCGGCAGTGACACCGATTCCTTGCGCTCGAGGATTTCCTGCGGATTCCCCTCGTGGATCAGCTCCCACGGGTTGAAGTAGGTTTTCGACTTCTGCATCATTTCCTCGCGCTTCATCTTCTGCGCCTGAAGGAAGCGCGCGTGCGGATCGCTGATGGGAGAGCGCGTCGCGACATAGGCGACCGTCGCGTCGATCCCCGGCGCCTCGGGCAGGGCAATAGCGTTGTAGCGCGCGTCACGCGGGCGCATGGCGAGGAGCTGCGCGACGTGG
>DASPGR010000138.1:0-4587 GCA_035620515.1 Burkholderiales bacterium
ACCCCCCGAAGGGGGTCCCTCGACCGCATCCGGGCAGGGGAGGTTGCGAAGCCGTCGCGGTCCCGCGGCTCCGCCCCGGTAGGCTTGCGCTACTTCTTCTGGCAGTCGGGGTGCTTCGGGTACTTCTTGCAATCAACCGGCTTGTCTGGCTGCGGCTGTGGTTGTGCGGCGGTGCTGCTGCGCGGCTCGCCAGACATCGGCGCGACCGGGGCAGCGTACGACAGACCGGCATACGCAAGAACAAAGGCGAGGATCAGAAGAAACGAACGCTTTTGCACGAGCTTCATTGAACGGGCTCCTTTGATGGATTCGACTTGAAACCGCCGGATCGCGATCGGCTTAAGGGAAGCGTTAGCGACATCCGTGCCAGCTGTGCCAAAGCGCACAGAAACAGATCGTTATGCGCGTGCCGCGGGGCCGCATGAACCGCGCAAACGTCGCCGCCCGGCAACGCCGATCAGCGCGCCAGCGGCAACGGAATGATTTGCCGCGTGAATCCGCTTTGCCGATCGGCGACAGAATCCTGGACAGCTGCTAGTAGCGGGTTGCCATCGGATCGTGCGCGCCGCCGAACTTCGATGCGACGACCTGGAGCACCAGCACCGCGAGCGCCAGGAGAAGAATTGCGCCAGTGACGGTGAGCACCTGGTTTGTCGGAAGGTCCTTGACGTCGATCACCAGGAAGCGGGTGAGCGCGGTGATTGCTACATAGAGCAGGAACAGCACCGGCAGCCGGTCCGTCTTGAAGTAAATGCCGATCATGGCGCCCAGCTCGAGGTAAATGAAAAGCAGCAGGATGTCCTGGAGATAGACACGCCCCGCCGCGAACATAAGGAGGTATTCGTGGGAGGCGGCCCACACGATCGTGGCGCCGAGCAGGAATAGGGCGATGGTCTGGAAGCAGTCGACGAGCGCGCGGCCCAGCCGGCCGACGCGGGTTGGCGGTTTCTCCACGCGAAAAGATTCCTCTACTGTCATGAGCAGCCGCAAACGTGCACCACCCAGGGGATGCGACGGGTGGATCGACGGATCAACAACCGCCGGGTAGGTTGACCGAGTGAACTCACCCCGCTTGCACGCTCCCGCGGGCGCGCGCCACATCGAACGGCGCGCGCCCGCTGGTGGTAGAGCGTCACGGATTCTGCACGACGAGCGCGTTCTGAACGAATTGAACGCCGTCGACGGACCAGGCGAGCTGCTCCGCGCGGCGCTTTTCGTCGGGATTCGAGACGAAGCCGCTCAAGCGCACGGCGCCCTCCACGGTCTCGACATGCACGTCGAGCGCGCTGACGGTCTCGTCGCCGGCGAGCTGCGCCTTGACCTTGGTGGTGATCGCGCTGTCGTCGATGTACTGGCCGGATTTCACGCCGGCACCCGCACAGCCGGCAAGCGCCGCGGCGAGCAGGATCGCAGCAAGCAGCGCGACCCACCTGGCCCGCGAGCCGGACGGCGAGATGGCTTGGATTGCCATGCTGGCTCCTTGCCCGCCGTCAGGAACCTGTGACGACGATCCGGTTGCGCACCGAGGTGACGCCGTCGACGTTGGACGCGAGTTGCTCCGCAAGATCACGCTTGTCGGGGTTATCCGCGGTTCCCGCGAGCGTGATGACTCCGTTCGCGGCTTCCACATCGATTGCCAGGGACTTCAGCCCTGGCGCCGCAATGAGCGCGGCCTTGACCCGCGCTTCCAGCGCAGTGTCATCCATACGCTGGCCCGCTGCAGCGAGTTTCTCTCCAGCGGTCTCGGCAGCCTGGTTCATTTTCTCACCTCCCTTATCGACTGTCTGGTCGATGCTTCGCCCGATGCTCTCGCCGGATTGCTGCTCGCCGCACGCGGCGAGGCTCATTGCGAGCGCGCTCAAGAGCAACACAAGCAACGATCGGGAAATGGTTTCTCTCGTACCGTGGGTCATAATGTGTCTCCGTCGATTGATAGGAAGCACGAACCTTGGTGTGCGTGGCATCCTTGGTCATGACAGGAGGCGCGACCCCCCGCAGGGGGTGCGCCAGCCGCGTCGGGGGAGGAGGATTTGAGGCCGCCGCGGCCAGTGCGACCTTGCCCCGTTTACCGTGTTACCGCTTCTCGCAGCGCGGATCCGTCGGGTTCTTCTTGCAGTCAACCGGCTTGTCCGGCTGCGCCTGCGCCACGATTACTCCCGTCGCGCCCGAATGCGATGCGGTGGACGCCGCGAGCGTGGCGCCCGCGTACGTACCGAGCAACGCAAGGATCAATGGAAGAAGAGTTTTCTTCAGAATCATGAGATGGCTCCTTTCAGGAAGTTGATGGAACGAGCGAGTCGCGACCCGTTCGCGTTCGATGCGGAGCGACATCCGTGCCAGGTGTGACAAATTGCACGAAATCAGTTTCTTAGCGGAAAGACCGCGACAGCGGCGAGGGGAATGAATGTCGCCGCTGAACAACGCGCAGGGCACGCGTGCCTGCCAGTCAGATGATTTGCGGCGGAATTTTATTTTGCCGATCAGCGACAGTTTCGCAGCGGCAAGCCGGCGCGCTCAATCATCCGCGCCCGGGCATCAATCACATTGTGCGATCGGGGGAGGGGCGATCGGCAACGGATGTAGCTCGCGACCCAGCGTCTTTCTGTCGCGCCGGGCCGAGGCGCCCCGCCAGAGGCAGCTTGAACGCGGGATCGAGCGGATTGATCCCGAAATTGAGACCAAGGACATTCAACTCGACCCCTTCGACGCCGCTCATGGTGAAGCCCAGCAACCCGGCGACGGAGAGCTGGAAGCCGCTGCCACTGGGAGCTGTCGACACCATGCTATCGCCGAGGTAGTCCTTTCCAATCGCCGTCGGAGGCAGATCGACCTCGAGCTCGGGTACTGCGCGCGTAATCCATGCGGTGAACGTATTGGAATTGGGCCCGGGCCACGGCGAGTACTCGCCTGCATAGGGATAGCGTCCGACGGCATGCTCGATGCGATCGATGAGCGCATCGACGCCCGCGCCGCGCCGCTCGGCCAGCAGCTCGGGCTCGTTGCCGAACCAGCGCGCATCGGGCGCGCGCTGCCTGATGACGACGGCGCTGTCGCTCCAGCGCAGATGCCAGCCGATCACTTCGTATACGGTGTACGCGGTGGCCCGTGCGCGCTTCACGGCAACCCAGGTGTGGACACCGAAGACACCGCGCCATCCAACCGTCCGCGCGGCATAAACCTGCACGACGGGCTCAGGGGTCGCTGCCGGGTCCGGTGCGAGGCCGACGGGCTCGCGGCTCGCCGTGCGCCAGTCCGCGGCGCGCCCGGCCGCGACGACGACGACGATCGCCCCGATCGCAACGAACGCCAACAGCAATCCCAGCACGGTTCTCCGAAGCCTCATGCCTTTCCGACCTGCATAGTATATAGAGTGTCGTTGATCATACCGCGCACCGCTCACCGGTCACGGGTCACCGGTCACGCTTTTGACAAAGGCGCGGGACGGGCGCGGTTCCGTGCCAGGATGCATTGCGTGTTCGGCACGTAGAGCAGATGCGAGATCTTGCGCACGAAATGGTCCTCGTACTGGTCGAGCCGCCCGTCGGCATAGGCGATGCGCCACAAATGCTCGATCAGCTGCACGCGCCGCGGCGGGTCGAAGTCGCGCTTGATCGCCGAGATCGGCGCATAGTACGAGGTGAGTCTCCGGGCACGCTCCCGGCCTTCATCGAGCAGCGCCTTCGACTCGGCGGGGCTCATGCCGAACAGGCTCGCGAGCGCACGTTCGGCTGCCGCATGCTCTGCCGACGCCTCGTTCAAATCCACGCGCGTCGCCTCGTGCAGCACGCTCGCGACGGCAAGCTGCAGGTGCCGCTGCTCGTGTCCCGGCAGCGCGTGCGGCGACGGCGGCGCATCATCGAAGAGGGTCTTCAAGGCTTTCAGCATGGCCGGTTTTCCGGGCGGGACCGTGATGTTAGTGGGCCTACACTTACGGCAAGTTCCACCGCTTGACAATCCACATCGTGGTCACATAGCCTCACCCGACTACAAGAAGCAGGTTCTCCGGAGGATGGATCAGCCCACCGCAACGCGAGGTCCGGCCGCGCCCCTGGCCGGCGCGAGCCCCTGGCTGCTCGAGGTCGAAGATCTCCACGTACATTTCGTGACGACGCGCGGCGTCGTGCGCGCGGTCGAGGGCATTTCCTACCGGGTGCGACCCGGCGAGGTCGTGGCGCTCGTCGGCGAGTCGGGTTGCGGGAAGTCGGTGTCCTCGCTTGCGATCATGCGGCTCCTTGCGAAGCCGGCGGGCCGCGTGGTCGCGGGCCGCATCCTGTTCCAGGGACAGAATCTCCTCGATCTCACCGAAGACGAGATGCGCGAGATCCGGGGACGAGACATCGCGATGATCTTCCAGGAGCCGATGACCTCGCTCAACCCGGTGCTCACGATCGGCTTCCAGATCATGGAGCCGCTCCTCATCCATCTCGGCATGACGCAGCAGCAGGCGCAGGAGCGCGCCATCGAGCTCGTGAAGCTGGTGGGCATTCCGGATCCGGAGCGCCGCCTCGAGCAGTATCCGCACCAGTTCTCGGGCGGCATGCGCCAGCGCGTCATGATCGCGATCGCGCTCGCGTGCAATCCCAAGCT
>DASPGR010000139.1:0-7709 GCA_035620515.1 Burkholderiales bacterium
GGATCGCCCATCAGGACCTCGTAGGTGATGCCGGGGATGAAAACGTCCCGCTTCAGCAGGATCTCGTGGCTCTCATCCGTCGTCGCGCTCCCGTTGAGAATGAGCGCATTGACGAACGTGAACTCGAACGAGCCCGAGGAGGTCTGCCAGTTTTCGGCTTTCTCCGCGCCTTCACCGATGCCCTTGAGGTAAACGGACAAGGGTTTCTTGGAGGCGATCTCGAATTCCGCGTGCACGTGATCCTGCTCGTCGCGCTGCAGGCGGCGAATGACGCCCAGCCACCATGTTTTCATGCCGGGGGCGAGCAGCGCGCAGACCGATCCGATGTTTGCCCAGGCCTCGTGCTGGCGGGGCACATCGGCCCCGATCATCCACGCGCTGGCGTGATGCTCCCGCCACTCATCGATCTGCGCGGTGATCTGCTGCTCCTGCAGCGCGATGCCGGTGCGCTGCTTGACGCGCATGCGCATGTCCTCGGTCATCTCGGCCATGCCGCTGAATTCGATGCGGGTGACGAGCTCGGAGCCCGCGGCAAATCCGTGCGCGACCTTGACGTTGGCGTCGATCTTGACGCGGGGCCCCTGACTGGCCGTTTCCCCTTCGGTCCAGAGCCTGAGCAGGCGCTTCAGCACCATCATTTTCTCGGCGACGTGATAGTCATCGCCGAAGCGCGTCTCGGGCTCCGCGGGGTTCGCGGCGTGACGATCGATGATTTCCTGGAGCTCGGCACCGGAGCGGCCGATACCGAAATAGCGCAGCGTCGGGCTCGCCTTGCTGTCAGCCGCCCGTCTCCGGGGGCGTCCGGGGTGCGCGAGATCGAACGAGAACGGGCAGCTCTCGTCCGGCGCTGCGTGCAGCGCGAAGCCTGCTGCCATCCGGCCGACGACCCGGGCCGAGAGCTCCAGCTCGGTGAGCGGCGCGCAATCCGGCGCAGCGACATCCATCATCAGCAGCCGAAGGAACTCCTGGCGAACGTTTGTCGGCAGGAGATCGGTCGGGTAGGCCTTGATGACATCGGCGACGTAGTTGTCCTTTTCGGCTGCCGCGTAGAGCGTTGCCAGCTCCTCCCAGATGCGGGGCTGGATCTGCAGATAGCGCATCTGACGCAGCTTGCCTTCGGTGGCGAGCGCACGGAGCGCCCGGGCGACGATCAGGTGGTGTTCGGGATGCGGCGGCGCGCCCGGCTTTCTTGCGTGATCGAGCTCGGGGAGGCACGCGCGGTACGAGTGGGACACGTTCTTCCAGAAGTCGGCGAGACTCTGCCAGAGAGTTCGCCGCTCGAACTCCTTCAACTTGGTTTCGCGAAGGAAGCGCTTGAGAAGGGCGGCTGCCTTGACCTGCCCCGTTTCGTCGACGAGCTTCACGACGCCGATCCGGTCTGCGAGCGGGAAGTCAGGCGTCGCGGCAATCGTCTCGAGGTTTTCGGAGATCTCGTCGAGGGCCTTGACGTCGTCCGGCGGCAGGTCGCCAAGTATCTGCTGCGCCGCCTCGACGTTGTACATCGGGTGGTCAGCTTTTTTCCCGAGGCCGCTCAACCACTGGACCATTACAGGCGCTCCCTCAGGGGCACTGCCTGCGGCGGGCCGCCGCAGCGTCCCCACCCGCATGGTACAACGCGGCGATTCGGGGCTGCCAGCCAGCTATCGCACGTGGCGCGCCGTCCGTCAGGCGCTCGATCGTGACTTAATCCACGGCGTCGGCGGCCATGGCTGCAAGGGCTTTGCCCATGCCGGCGAGAGGCTTCTCGGCGCCTTCTATGCCGTGCCGGGACTTGAGCCATGCCGGCGAGTTGTAGGCGAGCCAGACCTTGCCCGCGGCGTCCTCCCAGACCAGCACCTTGAGCGGCAGATCGATCCCCGCCGTAGGCGCCGCCACCATGACCGGTGTCCCGCCTTTCGGATTGCCGAAGATGAGAAGCTGCATCGGACGAAGCTCGAGTCCCGCCTTGGCGGCTGCGGCGGCGTGGTTCACTCGAGCGACGATCGCGAAACCCCGCTTCTTGGCCGCGGCCTCGAACCGGTCCATGGTCGTCTGCACGGAGTGGCGGCTTGCCTGGGTCACCAGTCCGTTGTCGGCGGCCCGTGCGAGGGGGGTCGCCGTGATAACAAGCGTCGCTAGAACTACCAGGGCACTTTTCATGAGCTCTCCTGAGAAAACTGATCCGAATGCACGAAGCACGCTGGTGACCGCTTAACGGCGCTTGGGCATGTACAGGTCCGTGATGCTTCCTTCCGCGATCTCCGCGGCGAAAAAGACGGTCTCGGACAGTGTCGGGTGAGGATGCACGGTGAGGCCAATGTCGGCGACATCCGCCCCCATTTCGAGCGCCAGCACGGTTTCGGCAACGAGCTCTCCCGCATTGACTCCGACCATGGCCGCGCCGAGAAGGCGCCGTGTGCCCGGGTCGATGAGAAGCTTCGTCACGCCCTCGTCGCGTCCCATCGAAAGGGCGCGCCCGCTCGCGGCCCAGGGAAACACGGCTTTCTCAAATGCGAGCCCCTGTGCCTGGCACTGCGTTTCCGTGAGACCCATCCAGGCAACCTCGGGGTCGGTGTAGGCCACCGAAGGAATGGTGCGCGCATCGAAGAAAGCCTTGTGCCCTGCAATGACCTCTGCGGCGACCTTCCCTTCGTGGCTTGCCTTGTGCGCGAGCATCGGCTCGCCGCAGATGTCGCCGATCGCGTGAATGTGCGGCACATTGGTGCGAAGCTGCTTGTCGACCGGAATGTAACCGCGCTCGTCGACCTTGACGCCGGCCGCCTCCGCATCGATCTCCCGCCCGTTGGGCCGGCGACCCACCGCCATCAGCACGTAGTCGAATACCTCCGCTCCCGGCGCACCGGGGCCCTCGAACGCAACCTGGAGCCCGTTCTTCTGCGGCTCGATGCGGGAAACCTTCGTCTTGAGCAGGATCTTTTCATAGCGCTCCCCGATACGCTTCGCCAGCGGCCGGATGATGTCCTTGTCGGCGCCGGGGATCAGGGAGTCCATCATCTCGACCACCGTCACCTTCGACCCCAGCGCGTCATAGACCGTGGCCATTTCGAGACCGATGATGCCGCCGCCAATGACGAGAAGCCGCTTGGGAACCGATGGAATCTCGAGCGCCCCGGTCGAATCGATGATGCGCTTGTCGTCGTAGGGAAAACCGGGGATCTGCGCAGCGCTCGATCCCGCGGCGATGATGCAGTGGTCAAAGGAAATCGTCTTCGCGCCGCGGCCTGTGTCGACTTTCAGCATATGCGGGTTTGCGAACCGGCCCTTTCCCTGCACCACCTCGACCTTGCGCTGCTTGGCGAGCCCGGCGAGACCCTTGGTCAAGCGGCTGACGACGCCCGATTTCCAGCTGCGCAGCTTCTCCAGGCTGACCTTTGGCTTCCCGAACTCGATGCCAGCATTGGAAACCTCCTCCGCCTCGGTCAGCACCTTGGCAATGTGGAGCAGCGCCTTCGAGGGAATGCAGCCGACATTGAGGCATACGCCCCCGAGCGAGGGATAACGCTCCACGAGCACAACCTTTTTGCCAAGGTCTGCCGCCCTGAATGCCGCGGTATAGCCGCCCGGGCCGGCGCCCAGCACGAGCACTTCAGCGTGCAAATCGCCTTTGGGGCCGGCGTACGGTGTCGCAGCGATCGCGGCCGGAGGCGGCGCAGGCTGCGAGGGTGCCGGCGCCTTGGCCGCGGGAGGAGCCGGCGCGGTGGCCGGCGCCTTTGCTTCCGTCGTGGCGCCCGCGACATCGGCAGCCTCGAGCGTGAGAATCGCCGTGCCCTGCGAAACCTTGTCACCGACCTTGAGCTTCAGCTCCTTGACGATACCGGCCGCCGGCGCGGGGACTTCGAGCGTTGCCTTGTCGGATTCCAGCGTAACGAGGGAATCCTCCTTCTTGACCGAGTCGCCCGGCTTGACCAGCACCTCGATGACCGGCACGTCCTTGAAGTTGCCGATGTCGGGGACTTTGACCTCGATGACGTTGCTCACTGGCGTATCTGGCCGTTGCCGAACACCACCCACTTGAGCGAGGTGAGGCCCTCCAGCCCGACTGGGCCTCTCGCGTGGAGCTTGTCCGTGGAGATGCCGACTTCCGCGCCGAGCCCGTATTCATAGCCGTCGGCAAAACGCGTCGAGGCGTTCACCATGACCGAGCTCGAGTCGACTTCGCGCAGGAAGCGCTGGGCCCGTGCCTCATTCTCGGTGATGATCGCATCGGTGTGCTGCGAGCCGTATGTCGCGATATGCTCGATTGCTTCGTCGAGATCTTTGACTACCCGCACCGCAAGGACCGGGCCGAGATACTCGGTGTACCAGTCTTCCTCGGTGGCGGGCTTCATCTGGGGCACGATCTTGCTGGCCGCATCGTCGCCGCGGAGCTCGATGCCTTTTTCCAGATAGATTTTGCAAAGGGGCGGCAGCACCTTCGCGGCGATGCCGCGCGCCACGAGCAGCGTCTCCATGGTATTGCAGGTGCCGAGGCGCTGCGTCTTCGCGTTATCGGATACCCGGATGGCCTTGTCGAGGTCGGCCTCGTCGTCGATGTAGGTATGGCAGACACCGTGCAGGTGCTTGATCATGGGTATCCGGGATTCGCGCATCAGGCGTTCGATGAGGCCCTTGCCCCCGCGCGGCACCACGACATCCACATATTCCTGCATGGTAATGAGCTCCCCGACCGCCGCCCGGTCGGTCGTCTCGATCACCTGGACCACATCCTGCGGCAGCCCTGCCGCCGCGAGCCCGGCGTGCACGCACGCGGCGATTGCCTGGTTGGAGTGCATTGCTTCCGAGCCGCCTCGCAGAATCGCCGCGTTGCCGGATTTCACGCACAAACCGGCCGCATCCGCCGTCACGTTGGGGCGCGACTCGTAGATGATCGCAACGACACCCAGGGGCACGCGCATCTTCCCTACACGGATGCCGGAAGGACGCTCCTTTAATCCGATGACCTCCCCGATCGGGTCCGCGAGCGCGGCGATCTGCCGCAAGCCGTCGGCCATGGCGGCGATTCCCTGCGCGTCGAGCGTGAGGCGGTCGATCATCGCGGCATCGAGATTGAGACGCCTGGCTTCCGCGAGATCCCGGGCGTTCGCCTCGAGGAGACGCGTCGCGCCGCCCTCGATCGCCGCCGCCATCTCGGCGAGCGCGCGGTTCTTGGTGGCGGTGTCCGCCGCGGCGATCACGCGCGCCGCTGCCCGCGCTTGACGGCCGACGCCGTGGATGTAGGTCTGGATGTCCATGTCGGAAACCCGCTGCGTGGCGGGTCAGAACAGCCCCTGCTGGCCCTGCTCCGTCGTCCGGGAGGCTGCGGGCATTTTACCCCGTTTCCCCGCGGGGCTGACGCCCGCACTCGGGGCAAAACGCAGCGCGAGCTGCAGCAGCTCGTCCCATACGTCGCCGCGGATGAGCCCTTTCGCCATCCGGTCTGCGCGTGCCGCGTGACGCAGCGCCGCCTCGACCTGCTCTCGCGTGAAGCGGCGGCAGTGCTGCTGCATCAGTTGCTGGTGGGAGTTGCCCCAGACCCGCGCCTCGCGCCAAAGCTGCGGCGGAGTCCGCCCGGACTGAATGGCGTCGAGCACCCGACCGATGGCGCGGATCTCCTCGGCAATCGCCCACAGCACGAGCGGGGGCGCCACGCCCTCTCCGCGCAAGCCGTCGAGCATCCGCGCAAGATGCGGGACGTGGCCTTCGAGGACGGCCTCCCCGAGATTGAAAACATCGAAGCGGGCGACGTCGGCGACCGCCGCGCGGATCTGCTCCCGGGCGATCTTTCCGGCCGGCAGGAGCAGCGCGAGCTTCTGCACTTCCTGATGGGCGGCAAGAAGGTTGCCCTCGACCCGGTCGGCGATGAACTCGAGCGCTTCGCGCTCGGCTTCCTGGTTCTGTGCCCGGAGCCGGCCCGCCAGCCACTCGGGAAGCGCCTTGCGCGTGACGGGCTTCGCCTCGATCACCACGCCGGCGCGATCGAGCGCCTCGAACCAGCCTGTCTTCTGCGCGCGCCAGTCAAGGCCGGGCAGCGAGACCAGCGTCACCGTGTCCGGAGGCAGGCCTTCGCAGTAAGTCTGAATGGCCTCGGTGCCCGACACGCCGGGCTTCCCGCTCGGTATGCGCAGCTCGAGCAGCCTGCGCGCAGAAAAAAGCGACTGCGCGCTGGCCGCAAAGGCGAGCTCGTTCCACTTGAATCCCGAATCGACGGTGAGCACGGCGCGCTCGCTGTAGCCCTCGGTGCGCGCGCGCCCCCGGATGCGGTCCATGGCCTCGAGCGCAAGCAGCGTCTCCTCGCCGACGACGGCGTAAAGGGGCTTCAGCTCGCGCGCGAGATGCTGTGGAAGCTGCTCGGTGCTGATCCTCATGTCAGGTCTGGAGCCGCGTCGCCTGCAACCGGCGCATGAGCTGCTGTACCGCATCGCTCCGCATGCTCTGATAGAGCGAGGCCTCTTCGCCTTCCTTGGCCAACGCCTGGTCGTCGCTGTAGGTGAAATCGCGACGTAGCACGATTTCGCTCGCGGGAATGTGCTCGCGGTTCGTCCGGTCCGTCAGGCGGAAGGAGACCCGGTAGCGCAACAAGTACTCGCTGACGCGCCCGCCCCCGGTGAGGGACAGGATCTGCTTTTCTCTTGATTCGTTCAGGATCTGCAGCACCACTTCCGCATCGCCGGGACTGTCGGTGACGCGGGTCTTTGTGCCGGACTCGAGGGCACGTCTGAGCTGCAGCGCGAATGCCGACCCGGAAGGCGCCTGCACGTACACCGACTGGAAGGGAAGCTGCGCGGTCCCGCGCAGCTGAAACCCGCACGCGGCAAGCACCAGGCTCGCCGCCACAAGCATCAAGAATGAGGGATGAGGAACGAAAGAACAAAACCGGGCGGAACCACGCTGTTCACGAGCATGCGCCCCACCCGCCATCCGCCATCCGCCATCCGCCATCATGCGGTTGTCAGACTACCACGTTGACCAGGCGGCCCGGCACCACCACCACCTTCTTGACCGGATGGCCGCCAACGAATTTCTGCACGGCCGGGTCGGCGAGCACCATCTGCTCGATCATCTCGCGACCGGCGTCGCGCGGCACGCGCACGTCGCCGCGCTTCTTGCCGTTCACCTGCACGACGAGCGCGACCTCATCCGCGACAAGCGCTTCGGGGTCGTGCTCGGGCCATGCGGCCGTGAGGATGTCCTCGCCGTACCCGAGCTCGCGCCACAGCGCATGCGAAATGTGCGGCGCGATGGGGTAGAGCAGCCGCAGCAAGACGCTTGTGCCTTCATGCAACACCTGCTGATAGGCCAAAGCGTAATCCGCAGGAGGTGGAGCATCATGAAACTGTGATAGACCTCCAAGCGCATTCAGAATCTTCATTTCGGCGGATGCCACTGTGTTGAACTGGAATTTCTGGATATCGTAGTTTGCTTGTTTTAGACAGGCGTGGATTTCCCGCCGAACAGTTGCCAGTTGTGGTGCTGCTGTCGCGAGATTCTCCGGAAATGAATATTGCGCCCGCGGCTGCCTTAGGCGGCCTGATTCTGCTTGAATCCACGCACGACGGTCGTACGCGAACGTCCATAACCGTCTGAGAAAACGCGCCGCGCCTTCGACCCCGGCGTCGCTCCAGACGAGCGTGTCCTCGGGGGGCGAGGTGAACATCATGAAGAAGCGCGCGATGTCGGCGCCGTAACGGTCGATCAGCTCCTGCGGATCCACGCCGTTGTTCTTCGACTTC
>DASPGR010000140.1:0-11497 GCA_035620515.1 Burkholderiales bacterium
AACACGTCCAGTCCGACGACGTCCGCCGTGCGGAACGTCGCGCTCCGCGGCCGGCCGATCAGACTGCCCGTCAGCGCGTCGACCACGTCAAAGCCGATGTCGAGCCGCCCCGCGTGGTAGATCGTCGCCAGGAGCGAGAACACCCCGACGCGGTTGGCGATGAAGTTGGGCGTGTCCTTCGCACGAATCACGCCCTTGCCCAGGGTGGTCACCAGGAACTGCTCGAGCCCGTCCAGGATGGCGGGGTCGGTCTCCCGCGCGGCGATCAGCTCGACGAGGTGCATGTAGCGCGGCGGATTGAAGAAATGGACGCCGCAGAACCGGTGCCGGAGTTCTTCCGGCACGGATTCCGAGAGTTTTCCGATACTCAGCCCCGACGTGTTGCTCGCAAATACCGCGCGCTCGCCGATGTAAGGCCCGACCTTCTTGTAGAGATCGGACTTCCAGTCCACGCGCTCGGCGATGGCCTCGATGACGAGATCGCACTCGCGGAGCTTCTCGAGATGCTGATCATAGTTTGCAGGCTCGATCAGGGCGGCTCTTGATGGAACCGACAGCGGGCTCGGCTCGAGCCGGCGGAGATTCTCGATCGCCTTCAGGACGTTCGCATTCGGGTCGCCCTCCTTCGCGGGCAGCTCGAAGAGAAGCGTCGCGACGTTTGCATTGACGAGTTGCGCCGCGATCTGCGCGCCCATGACCCCTGCACCGAGGACCGCGGCCCTGCGGACGAAAAAGGGAGGGGCAAGCGGCATCTGGGAGCCTCGGAGGGAGAGCGCATTTTAGCACGCCGCTTTTTACGAAAATAAAAAAGCCGGGCGGCATCCGCCCGGCTTCTTCGGCGCGTCGTCGCGCCTAGAACTGGTGCGAATACTGGACTGAAAGTATGTCGACCTTGTTGTCGTAGCTGCCCCTCAGGCAGGTACCAGTGCAGGGCGTGGCGCCGCCGGGGGGCGGTACGTTGACGTTCGCATCACGGATGAACTCGTGCGCGTAACCTACTTCGAGCGTTCCGGCCTTCGATGGCTTGTACTGCACGCCGAACGCGACCCACGTGCGATCCTGGTCCGGCAGGCGAGGCGTCCGCGTCTGGTCGTTCGTGGGCGTCTCGTCATATGCCACACCAAAGCGTAGCTTCGTCTGCGCATTCATCTTGTAGTTCGCGCCGATGCCGTAGCGGAAGGTGTCATCCCATTGGAACGGAAGGGAAGGTATGGCGGGTGCCGCGGTGTTAGTCGTGCGTACCACCATCAGTTGCTGCACCGTGCTCCATTTTGTCCATGTAATGTCGCCCATCAACTCCCAGTTCGGTCCGGCCTGGTGGAAAAGGCTGAAGGAGACGCTGTCCGGCACCCTCAAGTCGGCCTTGATGTCGCTGTTGATCGCAGGAGCAGCACTGAACGTCGCGGTCCCTTCGAGCTCGAATTTGATGGACGACCGATAAGACACCCCGATCCGGGTCGTTGGCGCTGCCTGCACCATGAGCCCCAGGTTAAACCCATAGCCGATGTCGTCCGCATCCAATGTAATGAGATTCGGGCAGGCAGGTGCGGCCGGAGGAAAGCTGCAGCTCGTGAGCTTGGCATCGAACTTCTGCACGCTCACGCCGGCGCCGACTGACACCGTATCGCTCACCTTGTAGGCAACAGACGGATTGATATTGACCGACTTGACGTCCGACTCGAGCCCGACGACCTGACCGCGCCAACCGGCGTCGTACTCGGTCTTGAGCCCGAAGGGAGCGTTCACCGCAAGGCCGAAGCTCCACTTGGGATTGATGTCCATCGTGAAATAGGCGTTCGGGATGAAGGCCCAGTCTCCGGCGTCCCCGCCGTCGCCCGTTCCCGCCGCCCCGAAGACAGGAGGTGTCGAGCCGGAGTTCTGAAACTCGAACGAAGGCTTGACCGCGTGGAGCGCACCGGTCACCTGCTTGCCGCGCGGCAAGTATGTCATGCCTGCGGGGTTGTACCAGGCGATGCTTGCGTCATCAACCGCAGCTGCGCCGCCGGCAAAAGCATTGCCGGTGCCGCTTCCGCTCTGGGTGCCGATCGCGAAACCGCCACCCATCGCGGCCCCTGCCGTCGCGGCCAGCGTCCCCGCGACGATCGCGCGAACAAATTCAGTGCATCTTTTCATCACATCCCCTCGCGAAGCGCTGCGAAATCGCCGCCCCGTTCTAAAAGAATGTGGAATATCTTACCTTTAGCTCAGGTTTTTACAATCTTTCTCTAAACTGGGCGTAACTTATTGTTGCGTTGATACAACACGGGGCCGCCGATTGTCGTCGACGGCAACGTAAGTCAATGTCGCTTCAGTCACTTTTGCCGCCAACTCGCGCTCGGGCCGGCGTTGCGCATAAACCTCCACGTTCACGGTGATGGAAGTGCGCCCGACGCGCACCACCTCCGCATAAAAGCTCACCAGGTCGCCCACGAAGACCGGCTCTTTGAACAGAAAGGAGTTCACGGCAACCGTGGCGACCCTGCCCTTCGCCAGTCGCACGGCCGCCACGCTCCCCGCAATGTCCACCTGAGCCATGATCCAGCCGCCGAAGATATCGCCGTGCTGGTTCGCGTCGGCGGGCATCGGCACCACTCTCAACGTCGGCTCTTTTCCTTGCGGCAGCGCGGTCATAAGCAAATGCTCCTAGCCCCGTGTTTCAGTGCCCCGCATACATGGCATCAATTTCAGCATTGAATTTCTCCATCACCTTCGCGCGCTTCACCTTCATCGTCGGGGTGAGAATTCCGTTCTCGACTGTCCACGGCTCGAGCGAGGCGGTGACGCGCCGAACCTGCGCGTAGCCGGGAAACGCCTTCATCTGCGCCCCGATCCGGGCGAGCAGCAACTCCTCGACGGCTTTTGTGCGCACGGTATCGGGAGAGGCGGAATCGAATCCGTGCTCGCCGCATACCTTCTTCCATTGGTCGGCATTGAGCACCGCGACCACCGAGAGGTAGGGCTTGCCCTCGCCGAGCAGCATGACCTGCTCGACGAGGGAATCGCGCACGATCGCCGCCTCGACATCGATCGGCGAGATCTTCTCGCCGTTCGAGAGAACGATGATCTCCTTCAGGCGCCCGGTGATGTATACCCGCCCCTGCGCATCAATGCGCGCGATATCGCCCGTGTTGAGCCAGCCGTCCGCGCCCAGCACATCGGCCGTGGCTTGCGGATTGTTCCAGTAGCCGAGCATCACGTTGGGTCCCTTGGCCATCAACCCGTCGCCTGTGCCCAGCTTGACCTCGACGCCGGGAAGAGGGCGACCGACGCTCGCAGGCACGTTGTCCTCGGGCCGGTTGCCACAGATAACCGGGCTTGCCTCGGTCATGCCGTAGCCCTGGAGCACCGTGAGTCCCAGCCCGAGGAAGACCCGGGAGATGTCGGGCGGCAGCGCCGCACCGCCGGAAATCGCCGCCCGCAGACGCCCGCCGAGCCGCGCGAGAATCTTCTTCGCGACCAGCGCGTTCAACACGGGCCACAACAGGAATGCCGGCAGCCAGGGTCCGCGGCGCTGCGCATGCTCGAAACGGGCATATCCGACGCGCACCGCGAACTCGAAGAGCTTCTTTCTGAACGCCGGTCCCTCATCCAGTTTTGCCCTGATCGCCCCGTAGACGCGCTCGTAGATTCGCGGCACCGAGATGAGCAGCGTCGGCCGGATCGCCTGCAGGTCCTCCGCGAGCTGCGGGATGCCGCGGGAATAGGCGGTGCTCGAGCCCGCCATGATGGCGAGGTAGTAGCCGCAGGTTCGCTCGAAGGTGTGCGACAGCGGCAGGAACGACAGGAAGAGATCGTCGTATCCCGGGGCGATCACGTCGCAGCTCGCGGCCGAGTTGCTCAGGATATTGCGGTGGGAAAGCATGACGCCCTTCGGCCGTCCCGTTGTCCCGGAGGTATAGACGATCGTTGCGAGGGCGTTGGGATCGCGCGGCACGTGGCGCGTCTCGCCGCCGGTGCCGGGCAGCCACTCCGCCAGCGAGCTCAGCCGGGGCTCGCCCGGGTCGGAGACCGGGTTCACCGTAAGAATACGAACGAGACTCTCCAGCCGGCCCTTCACCTCCGATAATGCCTGCCACTGCTCGGCGCCTTCGATCAGGAGCACCTTCGAGCCCGAGTCGCTGATGATGTACGCGACGTTCTCCGGGCGGTCCTGCGTATAAAGGGGCACCGTGACGAGCCCGAGCCCGAGGGCTGCCTGATCGTAGACCATCCATTCGGGGCAGTTACGCAGCATGACGGCCACGCGGTCTCCCGCCTTCAGTCCGTCTTTTTCAAGCGCCGCCTGCCAGCGGGCCACCTGCTCGTTGATCTCCCCCCAGGTGTGCTTTCGCCAGTTGCCGCCCAGCGTATCGTAGTCGAGGCATGCGACGTTCTCCGGCGTGCGGGCGACGCGCTCGCGGAATAGCCCGTCGAGCGTGACCGCAGCTTCGACCGAAACCAGGTGACTCGTCTCCTGCGGCATAGCGTCCCCCTTACGCGCGTTCGCGCAAATTCAGTCGAGAAAAAGATCCGAGTAGAGCGCAGCGCCCGGCGTCACCGCGTACTGCTCGAAATCGGTGATGCCCTCCTCGCGCAGCACGGTCTCGTCGATGTAGAAGTTCCCGGTCGCGCGGCGGCTGTCGCGGGCGAGGATGATGCTCGCGGCTTCGGCCATGATCGCAGGCTTGCGGCTCGCCTGCATGATCGCCGCCGGAAAGTTCACGGCGATCGCGGACGTCGCGATCGTCGTTCGGGGCCACAGCGAATTGACCGCGATCCCCTGCGGCTTCAGTTCCTCCGCCATGCCGAGCGTGCACATGCTCATGCCGTACTTGGACATCGTGTACGCGACATGATCCTTGAACCAGCGCGCCTCCAGCTTGAGCGGCGGCGCAAGGTTGAGGATATGAGCGTTCGGGGCCTTTGCGAGGTGCGGCAGGCAGGCCTGGGAGCAAAGGAACGTGCTGCGCACGTTGACCGCGAACATGAGGTCGAAACGCCGCGCCGGCGTCTCGGCGGTGCCCGTGAGCGAGATCGCGCTCGCGTTGTTCACCAGCGCGTCGATGCCGCCGAACGCCTCGACCGCCCCTGCCACCGCCTTCGCAATCGCATCGGCGTCGCGCACATCGAGCTCCACCGCCAGCCCGCGCCCTCCCAAGGCTTCCACTTCCTGTGCGACGCTGTGAATGGTGCCGGGAAGCCTCGGATGCGGCGAAGCGGTCTTGCCCGTCACGACCACGTTCGCGCCCTCGCGCGCGCAGCGCAGCGCGATCTCGCGCCCGATGCCGCGCGTCGCCCCCGTGATGAAGATCGTTCTTTCCTTCAGCCCCGCCACTCGATTCCCCTATTTCATTCTCCCCTGAACCGGGGCTTGCGCTTCTGCACGAACGCCGTGACGCCCTCGGCGAAGTCCGCCGTTCCAGCGCATTGCGCGAAGGACTCGATCTCTGCTTCGAGCTGCTCTGCCAGGCTGCGGTCATACCCGTTTTGCGCCAAGTGTTTGGTTTCCGCGTATGCCGCCGTAGGACCCTGGGCAAGGCGCCGGGCAAGGAGCTCCGTTTCCGCAAGCAGCGCTTCCGGTTTCGTGATCCGGTTGACGAGGCCCATCGCCAGTGCTGCTCCGGCATCGAACGCGTCGGCCAGCAGCATGATCTCGAGCGCCTTGCGATAGCCCAGGAGCCGGGGAAGGAAATAGGTCGCCCCTCCGTCGGGGCTTGTCCCGATCCTGCTGTAGGCGAGGGTGAACTGCGTTCCTTCGGCGGCGATGGCAAGGTCGGCCGCCGCCATCAGGCTCACGCCGGCCCCCGCAACGGCGCCGTGCACGCTCGCTATCACGGGCTTCGGCGCGCGCTGCAAGGCCATGATCGTCCGCGAAAGCTCGCCCCCGCCCTCGCGCACCAGAGCCGGCATGCGGGACAGGTTCGCGTGGAACATCGCGACGTCGCCGCCCGCGAGGAACGCGGGGCCCGCGCCCCGCAGCACCACCGCGCGCGCGCCGGTGTCCGTCGCAGCGTCTTCACAGGCCGCGCGCAGCGCGCTCATCATCACGGCGTTGAGCGCGTTCATCACCTCGGGCCGATTGAGCGTGATGGTGGCCACGCCTTCGGAAACCGAGTAGAGGACGCTGTCACTCATTTGGAAAAGCGTGATCGGTGATGGGTGATGGGTAATGGGTCAAGAGCGAATGCGGCCGTGTAATGCCTCGGTCGTGACAGGCTGTGTCGTCTGGTAGATCTCGGTCCTGCCGAGATCCTGTGGAAAGTCGTCCACCATGATCGCCTTGCGCCGCAGCCTGCGCGCGCGTTCCATGACCGACTTCTCTTCCACCGTGATGACGCCCTTCGCCACGGCCTCTTCGATGATTTCCTCGGGAAACCGCCCTGCAATCTCACCCTGCTCGCGCGCCGCCCGGATCTTGGCGCCGATCGGCTCGGCGTCGATCACGGCGAGCAACGCCGATTCGAGCCCGGCAACGGGATCATTCTCATCCTTCGATACGAACATTCCGGCAATCAAACGCTGACGGGCGCCAGTCGGCCCCAGCAGGAGGCCCACGACGCGATGGCCGAGCTCGTCCGACGGTGGCGGAAAGCGGCGGCCGTAGGGAAACAGGAGGTGCTTCAGGAGCCAGGCCACAACAGGGTTGGGCAGGTTTGCAAAAAGCCCGTAGAAAGCCTCTTCTGCGCGGTGCAGCGCATCGCGGATCGACCAGTGCAGCAATGGAAGATCCTCCTTCGGCCGGCGCCGGTCGTCATAGAGCTTCAGCGCCGCGCACGCAAGATAGAGCTGGCTCAGGATGTCGCCGAGCCGGGCGGAAAGCCGCTCGCGGCGCTTGAGGGCCCCGCCCAGCGACAACATGGCAATGTCCGCCGTGAGCGCAAATGCGGCGGAGAGGCGCGTGATTTTCTGGAAGTAGCGCCGCATGTGCCGGTCGCCCGGTGCCAGCATCAGCCGGGCGCCGGTGAGCCCGAGCCAGAGAGCGCGCACCGCATTTGAGACAACGAACAGGACATGGCCAAAAAAGGCTGCGTCAAACTCGCGCACGGCTCTTTCGGGATCCGCGTCCGTGCTCGCTGCGATTTCCTTGAGCACGTAGGGATGCCCGCGGATCGCTCCCTGCCCGAAGATGATCATCGAGCGCGTGAGGATATTGGCGCCTTCGACCGTGATCGCGATCGGTTGCTGCTGGTAGCAGCGCGCAAGGTAGTTGCTCGGACCCATGCAAATGCCCTTGCCGCCGTGCACATCCATCGCGTCGATGATGACCTGCCGCGAACGCTCGGTCAGGTGGTACTTGACGATGGCCGAGACCACAGCCGGTTTCTCGCCCAAGTCCACAGCTCCCACGGTCATGACGCGCGCCGCATCCATGATGTAGGCATTGCCGCCGATGCGCGCAATCGCTTCTTCGACGCCCTCGAACCGCCCGATGGAGAGGCGGAACTGCTGGCGCACGCGTCCGTATGCGCCGGTTGTCAGCGCGCAGAGCTTGGCAATGCCGCAGCTGTTGGCCGGGAGCGAGATCGAACGGCCCGCGGCAAGAGAATTCATGAGCATCTTCCAGCCCTGCCCGACGCGCTCGACACCGCCGATAATGCAATCCATGGGCACGAACACGTCCTTGCCCCACGTCGGGCCATTCATGAATGCCGCGCCGAGCGGCAGGTGCCGGCGTCCCACCCGCACGCCGGGCGTCGTCGTGGGAATCAGGGCGAGCGTGATGCCGAGATCATCCGCATCCCCGAGCAGGTGATCCGGGTCGTAGAGCCGGAACGCCAGTCCGAGGAGGGTCGCAACCGGCGCGAGGGTGATATAGCGCTTCTCCCAGGTGAGACGAATGCCAAGGACATCGAGCCGTCCCTCCCATTCGTCGCGGCACACGACGCCGAAATCGGGAATCGCGCCCGCATCCGAGCCCGCCTTGGGACTCGTCAGCGCAAAGCACGGAATTTCGAGGCCCTGGGCGAGCCGCGGCAGGTAGTGCTCTTTCTGCGCCTGCGTCCCGTAGTGCAGCAGCAGTTCCGCCGGGCCGAGCGAGTTGGGCACCATGACGGTGATCGCCGCCGTGCTCCCGCGCGTCGTGAGCTTCATGATGATCTCGGAATGCGCCAGCGCCGAGAACCCGAGCCCGCCGTACTGCTTCGGGATGATGAGCCCGAGGAAACCCTTCTCCCGGATGAAGTGCCAGGCCGGCTCAGGCAGGTCACAAAGCTCGTGCGTGACCTGCCAGTCGTTCAGCATCTGGCACAGCTCTTCGACCGGCCCGTCGAGAAAGGCCTGTTCCTCGGCCGAAAGCACGGGCCTCGGATAACCGAGCAGCCTGTTCCAGGATGGTTTCCCGCTGAAGAGCTCGCCCTCCCACCACACCGATCCCGCCTCGATTGCTTCCTGCTCCGTCTGGGATACCTCGGGCAATATGCGGCGGAACACGTCGAGAAGCGGACGGCTCACGCGCTCGCGGCGCAGGCGGGTGGGATTGCACAGCACTGCGGCAGCGACGAATACGATCCACAGGAGACCCAGCAACACCGGCGGCCAGCCGGAATAGACGCTCAGGAGAAGCAGGCCGATCGCGACGGCAATCGTCCAGGCAATCGCGGGCAAGCGATGGTAGGCGAGAAATCCGAGCAGTCCCACTGCAGCGAGAACGACGAGCAGCGTATTCATGCTTATCCTTGTCGCGCGCGCGCGATGCGCCAGCATACACGGGGCTGCGTCCGACAGGCAACCGTTTTCCGCCCATAACTCATTGAGTTGGAAACGTTTTGCAATTCCTCACCGGAATCGGTGATAGCCACGACCAACCTGCTTCGGCTATCTTGTTCGACGGCGGCGGCGAGAAGCACATCGTTACGGACCGGTAGAAGAAAAGCCAACGCCTGTCGATCGGACAGGGGAGCACGTCAATGTTTGTGAGTCTGCACCGCCGGTGACCGCGCACCCTGTCGTATCGCTTGCCAAGACGACACGGCCGAGCCGGGCCGGCATCATTGCCCGCGAGCGCCTGTTTCGCCTGCTCGACGATACACGCGGGAGCGCCGCTGTCTGGATCACGGGCCCTCCCGGGTGCGGCAAGACAACGGTTGCGGCAAGCTACCTCGAGCACCGCAAGCTTCCTGCGCTGTGGTACCAGCTCGATGAAGGCGATGCCGACGTCGCCTCGTTCTTTTACTATCTCGACGCCGCAACGACCGAGCTCGCCAAGCGCAAGACGCCCCGGCTGCCGCAACTCGCCCCGGAATACCACGCGGGGTTGCCGGTGTTCACGCGCCGCTATTTCCAGGCGCTTTACCAGCGTCTCGGAACGCCTTTCGCCATCGTCTTGGACGGCTACCACGAGGTCC
This sequence comes from Burkholderiales bacterium, assembly GCA_035620515.1. GTDB lineage: Bacteria > Pseudomonadota > Gammaproteobacteria > Burkholderiales > SG8-41 > SG8-41. Next base: position 9,324 of record DASPGR010000140.1, read on the forward strand.
CGGCGCAGTCCGCTTTTCACGAGGTGATGCGCATCGCGTTGAGCGAGGTCCCGGCGGGGGGTTCGGTCATCCTGATCAGCCGCACGGATCCTCCCGCGTCGATGGCGCGGTTGCGCGCAAACCGGGCCATGCAGGTCATCGGCTGGCACGAGCTGCGCCTCACCCAGAAGGAATCAAATGCGATCGTAGCGCAACGCGGGCTGCGGCTCGCGCCTAACGCGCTCGTGGAACTCTACGAACGCACGCAGGGCTGGGCCGCCGGGCTCGTGCTGATGCTGCAGCAGGCGCCGGCCTACGGAGCGCTTGCAGCGCCGCCGGATCTCTCGACGCCGCAGCTCGTGTTCGATTATCTCGCCGGCGAGATCTTCGCCAAGACCGATTCGCGCACGAATGAATTCATGCTGACGACCGCCTACCTGCCGCAGATGACCGCGGCAATGGCGCAGGCACTGACCGGAAACGCGGACAGCAGCTCGATCCTCGCTGATCTGCATCGCAACAATTATTTCATGGCGGTCAAAGAGGCGCGTCCCGAGCCTATCTATGAATACCACCCGCTGCTGCGGGAATTTCTGCTGGCGCGCGCAAACGAGGTGCTCGACAAGGACCGGCGCACGCAGTTGATGCGCCAGTCGGCTGAGCTCCTCGTCTCGGAGCAGTGGCTGGCCGAAGCGGTGGCGCTGCTGAGGGAAAACAGCGACTGGCAGCGCATCGTCCCGATCATCGAGTCGCATGCGGCAACCATGCTCGACCGCGGCATGGGCGAGACGCTCGCGCAGTGGATCAGCCTGCTGCCCAAGGAAGTGCAGCACCAGAACCCGTGGACGGTGTACTGGCTCGCGTTGAGCCGGGTCTCGATCTCACCGCGCGAGAGCCGCCTGCTCTACGAGCAGGCATTCGATCTTTTTCGCACCCAGCCGCAGCCGGACGTGAGAGGGCTCCTCCTCACCTGCACCGGCGCCATGGACGCGATTCTCTACGAGATCGACGATTTCTCGCTGCTCGACCGCTGGATCACGTACACGGTCGAGCTCCTGCGCGAGCACCCGGAACTGCTTTCCGGCGCGCTCGAGGCGCGCGTGGCAAGCAGCATTTCCGCGTCGATGATCGTCCGCCAGTCGCAGCACCCCGATCTCCAGCGCTGGGTCGAGCGCGCCTACGCCTCCGCGCTTACGCAACCTGATCCCAACCTGCGCCTCCACGTTGAAACGCGCGTGGCGCTTGGCATCATGTGGGCCGGTCATTTCCCGAAGGCCTGGTCGGTGATCCAGGGCATGCAGGCCCTCGTGGCGCAGCATGAAGTGTCCCCCTTTCAGCTCGGCATGCTGAAGCTGACCGAGGCGAGCTACTACACGCTGACCGCACAAACCGATGCTTGCCTGCGAGCGGTCAAAGAGGGCCTCGAAATCGAGCGCGCGACGGGCGCCCACGTGATGACGCACCAGCTCCTCGCCTACGGCGCGGGCGGCGCCCTCATGACGGGCAACACCGAGATCGCGCAAAAGATGCTCGACGAGTCGACATCATTGCCCGCGCCGCGGGCGCGTCTCGACACCTGCCTGCACCAGCTCTTCGCGACGTGGGTCGCGCTCCTCAAGCGCGACACCATGAAGGCATACCAGCACCAGCGGCTCGCGGTCACTGCGGCGGTGGAGGTCGGCAGCCCGCACTTCGAGGCGCTGTGCCGCATGGCCGCGGCGCATGTTCTCTACGAAGCCGGAGAGGTGCGCACCGCGCTTTCACACTACCAGCAGGTCTACGACATCGCGCGCCATATCCACAACCATCTCCTCGAGTTCACGGGCCTCATGACTTACGCCTACGTGGGACTGGAGAGCGGGCGCCGCCCGCGCTCCGCGTTGCGCGCCCTCAAGCTCGCGCTCGAGCTCGGCAAGCCGCGCCACTTCGTGAGTTTCCTTCTATGGCGGCCAGACATGCTGGCGCGCCTTTGCAGCCATGCGCTCGAAGCCGGCATCGAGCGCGACTTCGTGTCGGAGATCATCCGCACGCACGGGCTTGCTCTCGACGCATCGCAGATCGCGCTCGGCGACTGGCCGTGGCCGATACGCATCAGTACGTTTGGCGCATTCCGGCTCGTACGCTCCGGGGAGCTGCTCACCTTCGCGGGCAAGGCAAAGGCCCAGAAGCGGCCCCTCGATTTTCTCAAGGTTGTG
>DASPGR010000141.1:0-8751 GCA_035620515.1 Burkholderiales bacterium
GTCACGTTCGCGCCGAGGTAGAGATGGAGCGGCAGCCTCGCACTGCGCGCATTCAAATCCCATAGCGCGATGTCGAGGATCGAGATCGCCCGCATCACGCTGCCCGAGCGGCCCTGGAGCAGCGACTCCTGGTACATGTCCTGCCACAGGCCTTCCACCCGCAGCGATTCCTGACCGACCAACTTTTTCGCGAGGAGCTCCTCAACTGCGACGCGCGCGATGTTGCCGCCGGCGCTGCCGACGTAGCAGAAGCCGATTCCCTCGACGCCCTGGGTCGAGCGCACTTTCACGAGGCAGTAATCGCGCGCCGAGACCGTGCGGGTGGAGAACGAGGTGACGTGATCGAGCGGCACGCGCGCGACACAGACCGAGACCGACTGGATCCTGGGCATGGCGACTCTCTGGGTTGGGCTCCGGGAAAGCCGTAAAATACCACCGTACTCAAAGGCGTCGCCACACGGATGCTCGAGACCTATCAGGCGAAGCTTCCCGCGCCATTCGCGGTGCTGGGAATCCGCACGGCGGGCGAGTGCCTGGCCGGTATCGACTACCTGCCGAAGGGCGCGGCCACGCTCGCGCCGATGAGTCGCCTCGCAGAGCGGGCCTGTCGCCAGATCGAGCGCTACCTCGACGATGCCGCTTTTCGCTTCGACCTGCCTTTCGAATTCCGCGGCACCGAGTTCCAGTGCCGCGTCTGGCACGCGGTCTACCGGATCCCGAGCGGCAGAACGCGGAGCTACCTCGACATCGCACGCGAGATCGACTCGGCGCCGCGCCCGGTTGGCGGCGCATGCGGCGCCAACCGCATTCCGCTGGTGATCCCGTGCCATCGCGTGATCGGTAGCCACGGCATCGGCGGTTTCATGCACCAGCGCCGCGGCCCGCCGCTGGACGTCAAGCGCTGGCTACTGCGGCACGAGGGCGCCAAAGCTGCAATGGGTGATGCGTAATGGGTAATGCGAAAAGGCGCCGGAGCGCACACCCATCACTCATCACCCATCACTCATCACCGCTTGTAGACGAGTTCTGCGACGCGCTGTGGCTCGAGGACGGGCTTGCGCGGACGAGCCTCGAGAGCTACCGACGCGACCTCACGGGCTTTGCGGGCTGGCTTCGAGAGCACGAAGGTAAGGCCCTGCCCGGCGCCGATCAGGCCGACATTCAGCTGTACCTCGGCTACCTGTTCAGGAAGAAAGCGCGCGCAACGAGCGTCGCGCGCCTTCTTTCCGTCCTGAAGCGCTTCTACCGCTATCTCCTGCGCCAGGGGCGGATCAAGGGTGATCCGACACTGAAAATCGACGCGCCAAAGCTGCCGCGATCACTTCCCAAGAGCCTGACCGAGGACGACGTCGAGCAGCTGCTTGCCGCACCGCAGGTCGAGCGCGCGCTCGGGCTGCGTGACAAGGCCATGCTCGAGACGCTCTATGCAAGCGGGCTTCGCGTCTCCGAGCTCGTCACGCTCAGGCTCCCCCAGGTCAGCGTGGACATGGGCGTGGTGCGCGTGGTCGGCAAAGGCTCGAAGGAGCGGCTGGTGCCGCTCGGCGAGGAATCGATCGGATGGATCCAGCGCTACCTCAAGGAGGCGCGCCCGGAGCTCCTCGCCGGCCGCGCGAGCGATGACCTCTTCGTCACCGCGCGCGGTGCCGCCATGACGCGGCAGATGTTCTGGCACCTCTTGCGCCGCTACGCGCTGCAGGGCGGCCTGCGAAAGGCCATTTCCCCACACACCCTGCGCCACGCGTTCGCAACGCACCTGCTCAATCACGGGGCGGATCTCCGCGTGGTCCAGTTGCTGCTCGGTCATTCCGACATTTCAACCACGCAGATCTATACGCACGTTGCACGCGAACGGCTGAAGCAGCTGCACGCCAAACACCATCCGCGAGGATAGGGTTACCCTCGCGAGCCCCGTTCGACGGTGACGCCGAGCCGTTTGACGTTTCTCAAGGGCGCGAGCTTGGTCACACTCACCCTGACCCACGGGGCTGCGAACTCACGCTCGATCAGCTCGGCGACGTGCTCGGCGACACGCTCGATCAGCCCGAACGGGTTCTCCCGCAGGCTCGCCTCGATTCGGGCGGCAACCGCCGCGTAGTCGATCGTATCGGTGAGCCGGTCGCTGCCGGCCGCGCGACGCGCAGGGATACCGATCTCGAGGTCAAACTGCACCGGCTGGGGCACGCGCCGCTCCCAGTCATAAACGCCGATCAGGATCTCGAGGCGCAGCTCGCTGATGAAGATGATGTCCATTCGGAGCCGGTGATGAGTGACATCACCCATCACGCCTTTCCGCTATAGAATGGGCGGTCATTGTATGTGAATTCCCATGACACTGTTGACGCTCACACTGGCGGCTTACCTGATCGGGTCGGTCTCCTTCGCGGTCATCGTGAGCCGCGTGTTCTCGCTGCCCGATCCGCGCAGCTACGGTTCCGGCAATCCGGGCGCGACGAACGTGCTGCGAAGCGGGCGGAAAACGGCTGCTGCGTTGACTCTCCTCGGCGATGTTGCGAAAGGCTGGCTTGCAGTGTTTCTTGCAGGCAGCTTTGCCGACGCGGGCATGATCGAGGCCACCGAATCGGCGGCCGCCGTCGCCGTTGTGCTCGGCCACATGTACCCCGTGTTTCACCGTTTTCAGGGCGGCAAGGGCGTTGCCACGGTGCTCGGCGTTTTCACCGGGCTCAACCTCTACCTGGCGGGCGGTGCGCTTGCCACCTGGCTCATCATCGCTTTCTTCTTCCGCATCGCTTCGCTCGCGTCGCTGATATCGGCCGTGTTCGCGCCGGTGTTCTGTTTCATGCTCTACGGCATCCACCCCTTTACCATTGCCGTGGCCATCATCGCGCCCCTCATCATCTACCGGCACCGGTCCAACATCCGCAACCTGCTGTCCGGAAGGGAGTCGCGCCTGGGCAGCCGCTCGTGAATGTGTTTCAGGCGGGCTGCGAAGCGATGTTCTCGAGGGCCCAGCGCGGCCGCACCGTGAACACCAGTGATGAGTGATGAGTGATGGGCGACGAGTGCTTCATCCGAAGAGCGGCGGCAAAGGCAATCATTGCCCCGTTGTCGGTGCAAAGATCCTGCGGGGGATAGAACACCGTAGCCCCCCGTGCACGGGCGTCTGCCGTGAGGCGATCGCGCAAGGACCGGTTCGCGCCAACACCTCCGGCGACGACGAGCTCGTTCAACCCGGTCTCATCCAGCGCGGCGAGGGCCTTTAGCGCCAGCACGTCGACGATAGCGGCCTCTATTTCCGCAGCAAGATCCGGGTAATCGGAGGGGCCGAGCGGGCGCTCGCGCACGACGGAGAGCACCGCGGTCTTCAAGCCGCTGAAACTGAAGTTAAGATCACCGCTCCCGCGCATCGGCCGGGGCAGGTGAAACCGGCCCGGCCGCCCCTCGCTCGCGAGCTTTGAGAGCGCCGGCCCGCCCGGATAGCCGAGCCCGAGCAGCTTGGCGGTCTTGTCGAAGGCTTCGCCGGCTGCGTCATCAACCGTCTCGCCGAGCAATTCGTAGCGACCCACGCCCGCGACACGCACGAGCTCGGTGTGGCCGCCCGACACGAGCAGCGCAACAAAGGGAAACCGCGGTGCGGGCGAGGCGAGCAGCGGCGAGAGCAGATGCGCTTCCATATGGTGCACGGACAGGGCGGGGACGCCGAGCGCGTAAGCGAGCCCATGGCCGATCGCCGCGCCGACCAGCAGGGCGCCGGCGAGCCCGGGGCCCTGCGTGTAGGCGATCGCGCTCAGTTCATCGAGCGAGCAGTCGCACTTGGCCAGCAACTCGCGCGCGAGCGGCAGCACCCTGCGGATATGGTCGCGGGAGGCAAGCTCCGGGACCACGCCCCCATAGGGGCCGTGCAGGGCGGCCTGGGTGTGGAGGATATGGCCCAGCAGACCGCGCTCACCGTGGTAGAGCGCGATTCCCGTCTCGTCGCACGAGGTCTCGATGCCTAGAACCAACACGGTTTTCTCAGTCTGGCTATGCCGCTTTGACATTGATATAATACGCGTTTTTTCGCGACGACCCGACCTATGCCGACTGTACGTGTGAAGGAAAACGAGCCGTTCGAAGCGGCGCTCCGCCGCTTCAAGCGCACGGTGGAAAAGACCGGCCTCCTGACCGAGCTCCGGGCGCGCGAGTACTACGAGAAGCCGACCACCGAGCGCAAGCGCAAGCTCGCGGCGGCGATCAAGCGCCACCACAAGCGCCTGCGCGCGCAGCTGCTCCCGCCGCGGATGTATTGAAACCCCGGTGAGGGGTGAGAATCGAAGGGTGAGAGGGTAGAGCCTCTCGCCTTTTTTGTTTCTGCTCCTCATCACCCGACACCCATCACTCATCACCCATCACGTGTCTCTGAAAGAGCGCATCAACGATGACCTCAAGGCCGCCATGCGAGGGGGCGAGACAGGGCGCCGCGACGCGATGCGCCTGCTGCTCGCGGCGCTCAAGCAGCGCGAGGTGGATGGACGAAAGGAACTCTCCGACGCGGAAGTCGTGTCCATCATCGACAAGATGATCAAGCAGCGGCGCGAGGCCATCGCGCAATTCGAGAAGGGCGCCCGCCAGGACCTGGTCGAGAAGGAACGCTTCGAGATCGGCGTGCTCGAGGTCTACATGCCGCAGATGCTCCCGGAGTCCGAGATCGAGGCCGCTGTCGCGGAGGCCATCGCAACGGCCGGAGCGAAAGGCCCTTCCGACATGGGCAAGGTCATGGGAGCGCTCAAATCCAAGCTGGCCGGTCGTGCCGACATGGGAAAAGTCTCGGCCCTGGTAAAGGCGAGGCTGGCAGGCTAGTTGCTTCTGACTCGCCGCGCTCGCGGCGCCAGTGCGTTTTAGTTCTACTTCGTGCGGGGCGCGGCTATACTGATCGCATGCGGGGACGTTGGTTGCTCATCACCCATCACCCATCACCGATCACGCATTCCCGCAAGTGATTCCGCAATCCTTCATCCAGGAGCTGCTCGGCCGGGTCGAGATCGTTGACCTGATCGACCGGCACGTGAAGCTGAAGCGCGCCGGCGCGAACTACGTTGCCTGCTGCCCGTTTCACTCCGAGAAGACGCCATCCTTCACGGTCAGCCCGACCAAGCAGTTCTACCATTGTTTCGGCTGCGGCGCGCATGGGACGGCGGTCGGATTCCTGATGGAATACAGTGCCATGGGGTTTATCGACGCCGTGAAGGAGCTCGCCCAGAGCGTCGGGATGCAGGTTCCGGAGAGCCGCAGCGAGCCCGACCGGCAAAAGCCTGATAGCGACCTCTATGACACGCTGCTTCAGGCGGCGCAGTACTATCGCGGCCGCCTGAAGGATTCGCCTCGGGCGATCGGCTATCTCAAGCAGCGCGGACTTTCCGGAGAGATCGCGAAGCGTTTCGGAATCGGCTACGCGCCGGACGGATGGCAGAACCTTGCTGCCGCATTTTCCGATTACAGCGGACCCCTTCTTGCCACCGCAGGGCTTGTAAAAAGCAACGAGGAGGGGCGGCGCTACGATGTCTTTCGCGACCGGGTGATGTTTCCGATCGTTGATGTCCGGGGAAACGTCATCGGGTTCGGCGGGCGCGTACTGGGAGACGGGGAGCCGAAGTATCTCAACTCCCCCGAGACGCCCGTGTTCGAGAAAGGGCGCGAGCTCTACGGGCTCTACCAGGCACGGCGCGCCATCCGTGATGCGGGTCGGGTCGTGGTGGTCGAGGGCTACATGGACGTCGTCGCCCTGGCCCAGCACGGCATCGAGTACGCGGCGGCCACGCTCGGGACCGCGACGACGTCCCTGCACGTGCAGAAGCTGCTGCGCCAGAGCGACGAGATCGTTTTCTGCTTCGACGGAGACGAGGCCGGCCGCCGTGCCGCGTGGCGCGCGCTCGAGGGAAGCCTCGCCCAGCTGCAGGATGGCAAGCAGGTGAGGTTCCTGTTCCTGCCTGAAGGCGAAGACCCGGATTCCTACATCCGGAAAAATGGCATGGCCGGCATGGAGGCATTGTTCGAGCGGGCCGCTCCCCTCTCGAAATTCCTTCTCGATACCCTGGAGCGGCGCGTGGACCTCGGCGCGGCCGAAGGCCGGGCGGGTCTCCTTCATGAGGCGAAGCCGCTCATCCGGCAGATGCAGGCCACGCTCCTCCGCGTCCAGCTTCTGCGCGAGCTGGGCGAGAAGTGCCGGCTTTCCCCCGAGGAGGTCGCGCGGCTCCTCGAACTGGCCCCGACGGGCGCCCCCTCGCGCGCACCCGAGCCCCGCTATCCGCGGGTTGCCCCCGCGCCGATCGCGCGTACGCTGCTGCGGATCCTCGTCGCGAACCCGACGCTGGCGGGCGGACTGACCCCCGAGCAGCGGGAGCTGCTCGATGGCACCGAGCTCGCGCCGGTGGCCGAGCTGATCGAGCTCGTGCGCCAGAGCGATATCTCCACGCCGGCAATGCTCATCGAAGCGACGCGGGATTCGGCGCACACGACGCTTTTTCAACAGGTCGCAGGCGAGACGATGGCCGGCGCGGACGATCCGGAATCGGTGCAGGCCGAGTGGCGGGGGGCCTTCGCTCAGCTCGAGCTTGTGCGGGTGCAGGGCGAATATCAGCGGCTTACCGCCGCGGGCGCCCGTAGCCCCGCGGAGCGGGACCGATTTCAGCAGCTTTCACGCCGCCTGGCCGAGCTGAAGGGCGCGGCGGGTACGGCCGTGCCTCCCTTGGCATGAACGGTGCTCGCCGGTTGAAGTTGCGTGTCCTCGCCCCCAAATCAAGACTCCGGCCTTCATCAATCTGGCTCGAAAATTGCTTTACGCGACAGCAAGTTGGCGCGGTAACTTTTGCGTCTGAGGCGGGTCGAACCAAGGTATAATCCGCGGCTTTTTATAGCGCGCTCATCGGACGGGACTCTCGAGATGGCAAGACCCAGGAAAGCAAAGGCAAAATCGGCAGCTCGCAAGAAGGCGGCAGCAAAGGCGAAGCGCACCCACAAGCGCGTGGTCGCAAAGGCGAAGCAGGCCAAGGCGCGGGTGCCGGCCCGTGCCGCGCTCAAGAGCCGCCTGAAGTCCCGCCCCGCACAGAAACTCGCCGCGAAGGCAAAGCGCGGCGTGAAAATCGCGCCGAAACCGGTCAAAGTCCCGCAGAAAATGGACAAGGCAACGCTGAGGAAAGCGTTGCTCAAGGAACGCATTGCGCGCGCGCAAGCGAAGCTGGGCGGCAAGCCGCGCTCGACCCGCGGGCTGACGGCAAAGGAAAAGGCGCTGGTCAAGGAATTCGAGCGCCGCGAGCTCTCGCCGGCCGACGCCGAAGCGCGGCGCACGCGTCTCAAGAATCTCGTCATCCTCGGCAGGGAAAGGAGCTACCTCACCTATGCCGAGATCAACGATCACCTGCCCGACGACATGCTCGACGCCGAGCAGATCGAGAACATCATCGGCATGATCAACGACATGGGCATCCAGGTCTACGACGAGGCCCCGGATGCCGAGACGCTGCTCATGTCGGACACGACCACGCCTGTCGCCGACGAGGAGGCGGTCGAGGAAGCAGAGGCGGCGCTCTCCACTGTCGATTCCGAGTTCGGGCGAACCACCGACCCGGTGCGCATGTACATGCGGGAAATGGGTTCCGTCGAGCTCTTGACGCGCGAGGGCGAGATCGAGATCGCCAAGCGCATCGAAGATGGCCTGCGCCACATGATCCAGGCGATTTCCGCCTGTCCCACCACGATCGCCGACATCCTCACGCTTGCCGAGCGCATTGAGCGGGACGAGATCCGGGTGGACGAGGTCGTCGACGGACTGATCGACCCGGATGCGAAGGACGAGCCGATCGAAGAGGTGTCCGAGGACGACGAGGAGATCGAGGAAGAGCTGGAAGCGTCCGAGGAGGAGGAAGACGAAGACGGCACCGTGCAGAGCGCCGACATGTTGAAGCTCAAGGCGGACGCGTTGAGGCGCTTCAATACCATCCGCGCGCTATACAACAAGATGATCCGCGCGCTGGCCAGGAACGGTCCCCGCAGCCGGGGCCACATCCAGGCGCGCGACGCCATTTCCAACGAGTTGATGTCGATCCGCTTCTCGGCGAAGCAGATCGAGTCGCTGTGCGACGCCGTGCGGAGACTCGTGGAAGAGGTGCGCAGCTACGAGCGGCACATCATGGAGATCTGCGTCGAGCGCGCGAAGATGCCGCGCCCGCACTTCATCAAGGAGTTCCCCGGCAAGGAAGGGAATCTCCGCTGGATCAAGAGCGAGATCGAGGCAGGGCGCCCGTGGAGCGACACGCTCGAGCGCTTCGAGCCCGCGATCGTGGAGCAGCAGCAGAAGCTTCTCAATCTCCAGGCGCGGGTCGGCATCCCGATCAAGGACCTGAAGGAGATCAACCGCCAGATGTCCACCGGCGAGGCCAAGGCGCGCCGGGCGAAGCGCGAGATGACGGAAGCGAACCTGCGGCTCGTGATCTCGATCGCGAAGAAGTACACGAACCGCGGCCTGCAGTTTCTCGATCTCATCCAGGAAGGCAACATCGGCCTCATGAAGGCGGTGGACAAGTTCGAGTACCGCCGCGGCTACAAGTTCTCGACCTACGCGACCTGGTGGATCCGCCAGGCGATCACGCGCTCGATCGCGGACCAGGCGCGCACCATCCGCATCCCGGTGCACATGATCGAGACCATCAACAAGATGAACCGCATCTCGCGCCAGATCCTGCAGGAAACGGGGCAGGAGCCGGAGCCCGCAACGCTTGCCGAGAAGATGGAGATGCCCGAGGACAAGATCCGCAAGAT
>DASPGR010000142.1:0-2099 GCA_035620515.1 Burkholderiales bacterium
CGGAAGCACGACGCAGACTCGTTATCAACGCAGCGCAATGGCCATGGTGGCAAAGACAGAAGAATTCAGGGTCATGACATCCGGCGCCTTCACCGCGGCGCATCTCGAGCTGATCCCGCAGCTCGAGCGCCTGACGAAGAAAAGGTCGTCACGGCCTCGACTTCCATCGGGACCGGCGAGAATTCGATACCGAACCGCTTGAAGCGGGGCGAAGTCGTGGACATCGTCATCGTGTCGGAGGCCGTGCTTCGGCAGTTCATCGATGAGGGCCTGGTTCTGCCCGAAGGCTGGGCGCCCGTCGCCCGCTCGATCATTGGCATGGCGGTGCGCGCGGGCGCGTCGAAGCCGGACATCAGCTCGGCCGATGCATTGAGGCGCACGCTCCTGCGGGCGAAATCGATCGGATACTCCGCGAGCGTCAGCGGCCACTACCTCACGACGGAGCTCTATCAGCGCCTGGGAATCGCCGAGCAGGCGCTCGGCAAGAGCCGGTTCGTCGGAGGCGGCGAGCGGGTCGGTGCCGTCATTGCCCGCGGCGAAGTCGAGATCGGATTCCAGCAGATCAGCGAGCTCCTGCCCGTGCCGGGCATCGATCACATCACGCCGCTGCCGCAAGAACTGCAAAAGGTCACTTCATTTGCCGCGGGCGTCGCGGCGCGTGCGCCGGATCCGGTGCTCGCGCGCTCGGTGATAGCGTTTCTTGCCTCGCCGGAATCAGCGAGCGCGATCAGAAACAGCGGCCTGGAACCTGTAAGCGCCTGATTTCTCGGGGGCGGCTCCGGCACCACGAGGGCTGCGTCCCGGCCCGGTGCGCTGCCCCATACCCGACGTAGGGCCCCTCACAGCGTGAATTTTCGATTACGCCGTGAACAGGTTCACGGAAAAGGGCGATCATCCTGGTTTAAAAGGGATGCCAGTCCTATTCGCAAGGACTAAGATTCTGTGGATAGTAGGTCGAACCAAATCCCTCAAGGCCGGACATGACGAAACCCCATAACAGAAAGGACAAGCGGGTCGATACGCCGCTCCTGGTTTACCTCGAAAATGCGAGGGGCGTCACGCGTGACATGAGCGCCTCGGGCGCGTATTTCTGGACCAGCGGCGACTATGCAGTCGGCGACCCGATCAGCTTTTCAGTCGAGATCAAGACGGCGGGTGGCAAGATGATGTGGAAATGCCGCGGCAACGTCACGCGCACCGATCCGCACGATTACATGGTGGGCATCGCCGCAAAGGTCACCGAATCGAAGATGGAGCCCGCCTAGCTTCACTCGACGCCGCGGTCGACAATGAACTCGAGCAGGCGCGGCGCCCCGGACGTGATGGCCTCACGCAACGCGGAGTCGATTTCACGCGGATCACTGATGGTCGAGGCCTTGACGCCCATCGCTTCCGCCAGCGCCTTGAAGTCGATTGCGGGATCGCGCAGTTCCATTCCCTTGAAGCTGCGGGCGCCGCGGAAGCTCACCATGCGCTCCTTGAGGATGCGGTAGCTGCTGTTGTTCAGGATGATGTAGGTGACCGGCAGCTTGAGGTGCGCGGCGGTCCACAGCGCCTGGATCGAGTACATCGCGCTGCCATCTCCCACGACGGCGACAACAGGCCGGCCGGGCAGCGCGAGGCTGGCGCCAACTGCCCCCGGCAACGCGAAACCGATTCCTCCGCTTGCGAGACCGACAAGCCCGTGCGGGTCGCGGTAGGGCAGCAGCTCGAAAAGCGCGCTCGCGGCGGTCAGCGCTTCCTCCACGACCACCGCATTGACCGGCAGCGCCTCGACCACCCGATGCATCAGATACCGGGGATCGATCGGCCGCTCCTGGGCGAGCCTCCCGTATTCAGCGGCCAGTTTCGTTCGCCGCGCGGACCAGTTGTGCTTTTCCATCTCTTCAAGCCTGCGCCCGGCCGCATCGCGCTCGCTCGCGCCGAGCGCACGAAGGCTTGGTACCAACGCCGCGAGTGTTTCACGCACATTGGCCCTCAACGCGATCTCGACGGGATAGTTCTTCCCGATGTCCCAGTCCGCGTCCGTGATCTGCACGATGGGCAGGCCGTCGGGCAGGGCGTCGGTCGGGTTGTAGACCGACATGCGGAGCGAATCC
>DASPGR010000143.1:0-6853 GCA_035620515.1 Burkholderiales bacterium
CTCCATCCCGCGCACGCCGCGGAAGCCGGTGCCCTGGCCGCGATGGCGGCAGCCAAAGGCGTGACCGGGGTCCACGACATCCTCGAAGGAGAGGTCGGCTTCGGCGCGGCGATGAGCGTCGATCCGGACTGGAGCAAGGCGGCCCGCGGCCTCGGCACCGACTATCACATCGTTCACGTCACCTTCAAGAATCACGGCTGCTGCGGCCATACCTTTGCGCCCCTCGACGGCGTGCTCCACCTCGTGCGCGAGCACGGCCTCACTCCCAGGGACATCAGGAAGATCCGGATCGGGACCTACAAGGCGGGCCTCGACATCGTCGACAACGCGAAGCCGGAAGGCCCATACCAGGCCAAGTTCAGCCTGCAGTACACGGTCGCGCATGCGGTCGTGCACGGCAGCGTGCGCCTCAATGCATTCCTGCCCGACCGGCTGGGCGATTCCGAGGTGAAATCGCTCATGCAGCGGGTCGAGTGTGTTGCCGATCCCGAGCTCTCGAAGGGTTATCCCAACCAACGCGCCGCGCGTGTCGAGATCGAGACCACGGACGGCCGAAAGCTCTCGCACTTTCAACCGACGCGAAAAGGCGACCCGGAGCTCCCGCTCTCCGACGCGGAGCTCAACGACAAGTTTCTGGAGCTGGCGGTGCCGGTGCTGGGCGATGCGCCCGCGCGCGCGCTGCTCGAAGATCTCTGGCGCATCGAGCGCCTGCCCAACGTTGAGTTCGAGCAGGCGGCGCGCGAGCCCCTCAAAGGCAAGGTCGTGATGAGTGATGGGTGATGGGTGATGGGTGATGGGTGATGAGTAAGGGGGATACCCTTCGCCGATTACTGTCACCGCTGGGACGTAGAGAACGGGGAGGCATGATGAAGAATCGCGTTATCCAGTGGGCGCCCCTGTGCGCAGCGCTTTTCGTTGCGGCCGCCGCGGCGGCACAGAACTATCCGACCCGGCCGATCCGGCTGGTCGTGCCCTATCCGCCGGGCGGGAACGTGGACATCACCGCGCGCATCATCAGCCCCGGGATGAGCGAGCTGCTGGAGCAAACCATCGTGGTCGACAACCGTTCCGGCGTGGGGGGGAATCTCGGCGCGGCGCTGGTGGCAAAAGCGACACCCGACGGCTATACCCTGCTCATGGGATCGAGCGGACCGCTCGCCATCAATCCGATCGTGTACGGGAAGAGAATGCCCTACGACTCGGTCAAGGATTTCGCGCCGGTCTCGAGCGTGCACGTCGTCCCGCTCGTGTTGCTCGCGGCCAACAAATCCGGCATCGAATCCGTGAAGACGCTGCTCGACAAGGCGCGGGCCAGCCCGGGCACGGTCACGATGGCTTCCGCCGGCGTTGGCACTACCAATCACTTCGGCCTCGAGCTGATCGCGGCAAAGGCGAACGTCAGGTTCCTGCACGTGCCCTACAAGGGAAGCGGTCCGGCGCTGGCCGAGTTGCTTGGCAACCAGGTGCAGACGATGGTGGACCAGTTGACCTCCTCGATCGGCTACATCCGCGACGGGCGCGTCAGAATCCTGGCGGTCGCGAGCGCAAAACGCTCCCCCGCGCTGCCCGATGTGCCGACGCTCGACGAATCGGGCGTTCCGGGCGTCGAGGCCTCGACCTTCATCGGCGTGCTGGCACCCGCTGGCACACCAAAAGCCACGATCAACAAGCTCAATGCCGTCATGGTCAAGGTGATGGCGCGGCCCGCCGTGGTGGAAAAACTCCGCGCGCTCGGGACCGAGCCGGGATCGAGCTCGCCGGCGGAATTTCAGGCGATGATCCGCGAGGGGCTCGCCAAGTGGCAAGGCGTGGCCAAAGGCGCGGGACTGAAGTTCGACTGAGCGCAGATCCCCATGCTCGTCAACTGCGCCGCCTACGCGGGCGGCAGGAAGCTCCAGGACATCCGGGTTGAGGAGGTGAGCGCGTACATGAAGCAGCCGGGCTGCTTCGTGTGGATGGCGCTGCGCGATCCGACTCAGGAGGAGCTCGCCGTCGCGCAGCGCGAGTTCGATCTACATCCGCTGGCAGTGGAGGACGCCCAACACGGCGAACAGCGGCCCAAGATCGACGAGTACGGCGACTCGCTCTTCGCCGTGCTGCGCACGGTGGAACCCATCACCGGTGAATTGAACGTAGGCGAGTTGTGCATCTTCGTGGGCCCCGGCTACGTGCTCTCGGTGCGCAGCCACTCCGAGAGGGGGTTTGTCGAGGTGCGCCAGCGCACCGAGCGCGAGCCGGAGCTCCTGCGCCACGGGCCGGCCTACGTGTTCTACGCGCTCATGGATGCCGCGGTGGACCGCTACTTCCCTTTGCTCGATGCGCTGGAGACCGAGCTCGAGGCGATCGAGGAGCAGATATTCGCCAACAAGTCGCCGCGCGCGAACATCGAGGCGCTCTACGGGCTGAAGCAGAAGCTCACCATCATGAAGCATGCCGTCGGCCCGCTCCTCGAGGCGAGCAGCAGGCTTCATGGCGGCCGCGTTCCGCAGTTGTGCGCGGGGCTCGGCGATTACTTCCGGGACGTCTATGACCACCTGGTACGGCTCAATCAGACCGCCGACGCCATCCGCGACCAGGTGATTACCGCGATATCCGTGAACCTCTCCATGATCACGCTCCAGGAAAACGAGGTCACCAAGCGGCTCGCCGCCTACGCCGCCCTGGTTGCAGTGCCCACCATGATCGCCGGGATCTACGGCATGAACTTCCGGCACATGCCGGAGCTGGATTGGGCGTTCGGCTACCCGCTCGCGCTGGGAGCGATGTTCGTCATCGATGCCTATCTGTTCTATCGCTTCAGGAAAGCACGATGGCTGTAAAGCCCCGCGGCGGGAGATGAATCACCTCTTTGAATCCGCGAGGAGCCAGCGCTCCACCTCCTCCGCGTTGGCGTCGGGCGGGAAGACCGGGTAGAACACCTTCGTCACCACGCCATCGTCGATGACGAGCGTCAGGCGCTTGATGAGCGTTACGCCGGCCACTTCGAAGGTCGGCAGGCGCAGGGCGCGCGCGAGCGCGAGCTTCTCATCGGAAAGGAGCTCGAACGGCAGGTGCAGGCGCGCGGCTGCCTCGCGCTGGTAGGCCGTGTCCTGCGCGCTCAGACCATAGACCTGTGCCGCGCCTGCGCACTTCAGCTCCTGATAGTGATCGCGAAACGCACAAGACTGCGGCGTGCACCCGCGTGCGCCCGGAATCGCATTCCAACCCTCGGGCATTTCCTGGTCCGGCCTGCCGGTGCGCGGATAGCAGTAGACGACCGTGCGTCCCGCAAGGCGCGAGAGATCGACGCTCGCCCCGCCGGTTGAGCGCAGCGTAACGGCTGGCAGCTTGCTCCCGGCGAGATGCGCGCAAGCGCCGTCGTCCTGCGGCACGGGCAGGTTTTTCGGAAGCTCGTAGAGATTGTCCTGTCGCGGCATTTCCCGGGGATGAGAGGCTAGTACGTTCTGTACAGCGTCTTTTCGTAGACGGTCGTGATTCTCGATCCGTCCCAAATGTAACCGAAGTGCGTCCCCTGGACGCAAGGCGACAGGACGCGGGGACGGAGCACCGCGGCGCATTCCCCGCTGCGATCGCGGACACTGTCGTAAACGATGCCGTTGGATCCGGCGGCCTTGAGTTCCCGCCCGAGCGCCTGGCCCGCCGAATAGTCCTCCGGATCATAGACCGCCCCAAGATCCTTTCGGCCTCGAATGTCGTGCAGCTCGCCGCGGAGGTCCGAGAGATAGGTCCGCATGTCGAGCTCAACGGGCTCTTCCTTCGTCCTCGCGAGAAACCGCTCGCGGTGGTAGCGCGACTCAGCCACCGCGGTGCTGAGGGAGCGGCCCGCGTAGTACGCGCCATACGTGCCGTCGCCGAATCGGGCGCCCTCGGCATTGAGATGCGTGAATGCGGCCATGATCGGCGTCGTCCCCGGTCCCGACACCCTGTCCTCCGGCGGGACGAGCGAGATCTCGCCTGCCTCCTGCCGCAAACGGGGATTGGTGAGATTTTCGACTGCGAAGACCGCGTCGAGATCCTGCGGATCGGCGACACGGTCGTACAGGCCAACGGGCGGAAACCGGCTGGGGACAATGCGATAGGACGGGGTCCATTCAACCCGCGTCACTCGAGGCAACATCTCTAGCCGCGCTGCGCGTCGAGGTACTGCCGCACGAGGTAGAGGTCGCCGACCTGCCCCGAGAGCATCCGGTCGAGCGCGCTGCCTCCGCCGAAGAGGGGCGCCGCATTCGGCTTCTTGATCCAGGCGTCCGCCGCTTCCGGCCTGGGCAGCAGGACCTGCAGCGCCGCGTAGATCCCGAAGATATACGAGAGCCGCTCGAGCGTGTCCTTCGGCAGCGCGATCCCCTTCGCCTGCCTCCAGCGGAAAAAGGTCGACCTCGGCGGGTCGCCGAGGAGCGCCATTTGCTCCTTGTTGTCCAGCTTCCACGCATTCGCTATGCGAAAAAAGGTGCGCAGCGCAGGGGCTGATACTTTTCTCGGATTGAATTCCTGCTTCGCCCGATCGATCTTGCTTTCCACGACCATCTGTCCTGTATTGGAGCGGAACGTATTCTAGTCCATATATAGACTTCAGTCAACAGACAACATTAGTTCATTAGTTAAGTCAATATGTTATATGACATACGCTGTAGACATGCTTACCAGTACAACCGGGGAGAAATCGAATGGCTAGCCGGAGCAGAAGCCGGCGTCGTGACGCTCACCTCACGAGGAGATTCACCAGTATCTGCTCGTAGATCTTCGGGAGCATTGCGAGCTCCTCGAGGCGGATGCATTCATTGACCTTGTGGATCGTGGCGTTGGTCGGCCCGACCTCCACGACCTGCTGGCAGATGTCGGCGATGAAGCGCCCGTCGGACGTGCCGCCGGTCGTGGACAGCTTGGTCTCGAAACCTGCCACGCTCTCGATGGCGCGGCCGACCGCGTCGACGAGATCGCCGCGCCGGGTGATATAGGGCCGGCCGTCGTAGCGCCAGTCGAGGTCGTAATTGAGGCCGTGCCGGTCGAGGATGCCGTGCACGCGGGTCTGGAGCGACTCGAGCGTGCTCGCCGTCGAGAAACGGAAATTGAACTGGACCTTCGCCTCGCCCGGGATCACGTTGTTTGCGCCCGTGCCGGCCGTGAAGTTGGAAACCTGCCACGTCGTGGGCGGGAAATACTCGTTGCCGCGGTCCCACTCGGTGCCGGCGAGTTCGGCGAGCGCCGCCGCGACCTCGTGCACCGGGTTTTTCGCAAGGTGCGGATAGGCAACATGGCCTTGCACGCCCTTGACGAGCAGGTGCCCCGAGAGTGAGCCACGCCGCCCGTTCTTGATCATGTCCCCGGTTTTGGCAACCGACGTCGGCTCACCCACGACGCAATAGTCGAGCTTCTCCCCGCGCTCCCTGAGCGCTTCGACCACGCGCACGGTGCCGTCGGTGGCGGGCCCCTCCTCGTCCGAGGTGAAGAGCACCGCGATCGACCCGGCGTGCCCGGGGTGTGCCGCGACGAAGCGCTCGATCGCCGTGGTAAACGCAGCCAGCGAGGTCTTCATGTCGGATGCGCCCCGGCCATAGAGAATGCCGTCGCGGATGGTGGGCGTGAAGGGATCGCTCTGCCAGTGCTCGAGCGGCCCGGTGGGCACGACATCCGTGTGGCCGGCGAGGACCAGCACGGGCGAAGCCGTGCCACGGCGCGCCCACAGGTTGTCGACGCCGTTGGAGGCCATGCGCTCGCACCGGAAGCCGAGCGGCGCGAGCCTTTTCTCGAGGATGTCGAGGCAACCGGCGTCCTCGGGCGTGACCGAGCGGCAGGCGATCAGCTGGCGGGCCAGCTCGAGAGTCTCGTTATCGATTTCCATGGAATGCCTGACCGGCGAGCGGCGGGCGATCCTCGCGGCGAGTCGAATCTTAGCAGAGCGGGTAGAATGCGCGGAGAACACGCGAGCTTCCGGTGCGCCCGCGCCGCGCTTTTCGACGCACGTGACCACCCTCCTCGTTTCGCATCTCTTCAGCACCGCGCACGGCGCGCGCCTCACGCGCGCCGCCGCCGAGAGCCGCTATGCCGCGGAGCTTCTCGCCCTGCCTCCCGATCCCGGCAAGCGGCTGCCCGAGCCCGAATGCGCACGGGCTGAGGTCGCGTACTTCTCCGAGGATGTCTTTCCCGGCCACTCGCGGCAGTTCTTCTCCGCCGTGCGCAAGGCGCCGAAGCTGAAGTGGCTGCACGTCTTCAACGCCGGTGTCGATCACCCGATCTATTCCGAGATCCTCGCACGCGGCGTGCGGCTCACCACGTCTTCCGGCGCGATCTCCGAGCCGATCGCGCAGACCGTGGTCATGGCGCTGCTCATGCTCGCGCGCCGATTTCCGCATTATCTCGAGGCGCAGCGAGAGCGCGCATGGAAGCCTTTGGGCTACAGCGAGCTGCCGCGCGACCTTTGCGGCCAGACCGCGCTCATCCTGGGGCTCGGCAAGATCGGCGCAGAGATCGCTCGTCTCGCCCGCGCGCTGGGGCTGCGCGTGATCGGCGTAAGGCGCGCGCGCGCCGCAGGCGGCGAGCCGGTCGACGAGCTTCATCCGCCGGAAGCGCTGGCAACGCTGCTGCCGCGCTGCGACTGGCTTATCATCGCCTGTCCCCTCACGCCGGAAACGCGCGGGCTGGTGGACGCACAGATGATCGCGCGGCTGCCCAAGGGCGCGCACCTCATCAACATTGCGCGCGGGGAGATCGTTCACGAAGGCGCTCTCATCGAGGCGCTGGGAAGCAGGCATCTCGCGGGCGCATACCTAGATGTATTCGAGCACGAGCCGCTTGCCCCGGATTCGCCGCTGTGGGAGCTTCCCAACGTGATCGTATCCCCGCACAGTTCGGGCGC
>DASPGR010000144.1:0-2927 GCA_035620515.1 Burkholderiales bacterium
TGGCCAAGGGTGCGGTCCGGTTCTCGCTTGGCGTTGGCAATACGCAGGAGCAGGTGGACGAATTCCTGGGGACGCTGGGGCAGGTGCTGTCGCGGTTGCACGGCCTTGCCGCCATGGCCGTCTGATGTTGGTGATTGGTGAATCGTGAAGGGTGAATCGAGATGGCAATCGGACTGACTGAAAACGCGGCAACACAGATCAAGGCGCAGCTCGTGAAGCGCGGGCGCGGCCTGGGCCTGCGAGTGGGCGTCAAGACCGTGGGATGTTCGGGCTACGCCTACACCTACGACTATGCCGACGAGGTTCGCCCGGGCGACGAGCTCTTCGAGGCGCATGACGCGCGCATCATCGTCGACGCCGAAAGCCTCAAATTCCTGGATGGCTCGACGCTCGATTTCGTGAAAGAGGGGTTCAAGCAGGTTTTCAAGCTCGAGAATCCGAACGTCGATGCGACCTGCGGCTGCGGCGAGTCCTTCAGCTTCAAGACCGATGATCAGGGAACAGTGAAGAGTGAAACCTGAGGGAAAGCGATGAGCAGCGTACTGGAACAACTCGTCAATCGGCCCTATCAGCACGGCTTCGTCACGGAGATCGAATCCGATACGGCGCCGCGTGGCCTGAACGAGGACATTATCCGGTTCATCTCGGCCAAGAAGCAGGAGCCGGAATGGATGCTCGAGTTCCGGTTGAAGGCGTACCGCCATTGGCTCACGATGGCCGAGCCCAAGTGGCCGAACGTCAAGTATCCGAAGATCAACTTCCAGGACATCATCTATTACTCGGCGCCCAAGCCGAAGAAGCTCGCGAGCATGGACGAGGTCGATCCGGAGCTTCTGCGCACGTTCGAGAAGCTGGGCGTCCCGATGAACGAGCGCGCGGCGCTCGCGGGGGTCGCCGTCGACGTGATCTTTGACTCCGTTTCGGTTGCCACGACCTACAAGCAGAAGCTCGCCGAGGTCGGCATCATCTTCTGCTCGATCTCGGAAGCCGTGCGCGAGCATCCCGATCTCGTGCGCAAGCACCTCGGCACCGTGGTGCCGCCGGGCGACAACTTCTACGCCGCGCTCAACTCGGCCGTCTTCACCGACGGCTCCTTCTGCTACATCCCCAAGGGCGTGAAATGCCCGATGGAGCTCTCCACCTACTTCCGGATCAATACCCAGGAATCGGGCCAGTTCGAGCGCACGCTCATCGTCGCCGAGGAGGGGGCCTACGTGTCCTATCTCGAGGGCTGCACCGCGCCGAAATTCGACAGCAATCAGCTGCATGCGGCCGTCGTTGAACTCGTCGCGCTCGACAACGCCGAGATCAAGTACTCCACCGTCCAGAACTGGTATGCCGGGGACGAGAAGGGTGTCGGCGGGATCTACAACTTCGTGACGAAACGCGGCCTATGCAAAGGGGTCAATTCCAAGATCTCCTGGACCCAGGTTGAGACCGGCTCCGCGATCACCTGGAAGTACCCCTCCTGCGTGCTGCTGGGCGACAACTCGATCGGCGAGTTCTACTCGGTTGCGCTCACGAACCACCACCAGCAGGCCGACACCGGCACGAAGATGGTCCACATCGGCAGGAACACGAGGAGCCGCATCATCAGCAAGGGCATCTCCGCGGGGCAGTCGAACAACAGCTACCGGGGCCTGGTCAAGGTCGGGGCTCGCGCCGAGGGCGCGCGCAACTACTCGCAGTGCGACTCGATGCTGATCGGCGCGAAATGCGGCGCCAACACGTTTCCCTATATCCAGGTGAACAACCAGAGCGCCAAGGTCGAGCACGAGGCGACCACGTCCAAGATCGGCGAGGACCAGCTCTTCTACCTCGCGAGCCGCGGCATCGGCGCGGAAGAGGCGGTGTCCATGATCATTAACGGATTCTGCCGCGACGTCTTCCAGCAGCTGCCGATGGAGTTCGCGGTCGAGGCCACCAAGCTCCTGGGCTTGAAGCTCGAAGGGAGTGTCGGATGATCCGGCCGAACTCACCCATTCTGCTCGAGGTGCGTGGGCTGCGCACGAAGGTCGCCGGGGTGGAGATCCTGAAGGGCATCGATCTCACCGTGCGGGCGGGCGAAGTGCACGCGATCATGGGGCCCAATGGCTCGGGCAAGAGCACGCTCGCCAAGGCGCTCGCCGGGCATCCGGCCTACGAGATCACGTCCGGCACCGCTGCCTTCAGCGGGCGGAACGTGTTCGAGATGGCGCCCGAGGATCGTGCCCGGGCGGGCCTTTTCCTCGGCTTCCAGTACCCGGTCGAGATTCCCGGGCTCGCGAATGCCGCGTTCCTGCGCCTCGCCTACAACACGGTCCAGGGCGCCCGTGGAAAGGACGAGCTCGATCCCCTTGAGTTCGACGATTACGTGCGCGAGAAGATGAAGCTCCTCGACATGGACGCGGGTTTTCTCGAGAGGAGCGTCAACGACGGCTTCTCAGGCGGCGAGAAGAAGAGAAACGAGATCCTCCAGATGGCGCTGCTCGAGCCGCGGCTCGCGATCCTGGACGAAACCGACTCGGGGCTCGACATCGATGCGCTGCGCGTCGTCGCCGCTGGTGTGAACCGCCTCATCACGCCGGAGAACGCGGTGGTGCTCGTGACGCACTACCAGCGCATGCTCAACTACATCATCCCGGATTACGTGCACGTGATGGAGGGCGGCCGCATCATCAAGACCGGCGGCAAGGAACTGGCCGTCGAGCTCGAAGCGCGGGGCTACGACTGGATCAAGGGGGAAGTGGCGGCATGAACGCGGTTGTAGGCACGCCGCACCCCTACATCGCAGCGCTCCTCGCAGGCTGCGAGCCCGCGCGCGAGAAGCTCGCGTGGCTCGCCGAGCGGCGCGCGGCTGCGCTCGAGCGCGCCAACGCCCTGACGGTCCCGACCACGCGCGACGAGGAATGGCGCTTCACCGACATTACGCCGCTCACTCGCATGCC
>DASPGR010000145.1:0-2500 GCA_035620515.1 Burkholderiales bacterium
GAGCCTCAAGACTTCGTCACGTTCGCGCAGCAGCGCGCCCGACGTCAGCTCCTTCCGCCCGTAGCGCGCGTAGAGAACCGCGAGCCGCCGGTAATAGGCCCTCGTCAGGAGCGAGCGCTCTGACTGCATCTCGACATAGCCCGTCACCAGTCGTTGCTCTGCGCTCGCCTGTCCGAACCTCTCCTTCGTGAAAGCGACCATGGCCTGGTACGCAATGACGTTGCAAAGTGCCTCCTCGATGCCGGCCGAAAAATGGAACTGATCGTGACAGTCCTCGTGGAAGACCAGGTAGAGGAAGCGCTCGAGCGGAGCGTCCAGCATCGAGCGTGTGAGGGGCGTGCCGATCTCGCCCAGCGCCTCCGCTTCGTCGAAGTAGACGTCTTCGCCGCGCCCGAGCGCGAGGCACTCTTCCCTGCTGATGCCGTGCGTCCACCGGATCGCCGGGTCCTCGTACGAGTACGGCAGTTGAAGGCGCGGTACCCGGCCGCAGTACGTGAACGACTCCTGGTCCTCGGCGATCTGGAGGAAATTGGGCGTCTCGCTGAAACCGATCCGGCGCTCGTACGCGCGCATCTCGTCGATCAGGCCCGCCCACTTTTCGTATCGGCCCGGAACGTCGTCGAACAGCCCGGCGCAGCCCCCAATCAGCGCCACGGCTGCCGCAGCCAGCGCAAGCCTTGCAAAAATGCCGTAACGCATTTCCAGAATCCGCAACACCTCGAAACCGTAGAAAAGCGCGATAAACGCGGACAGGAACCCGTACAACTTAATATACTCGCGGGTAATCCGCGTTCACCGGCGGTTGCTGTTCAAACTCTTGCATGACTTCAACCACTTGGATTCCCGCAGGCGAGCTTGAGATCGTCGCGGGCACGCCGCCCGGGGGCGGACTCGACCGTGCCGCGCGTGCTCTCGCAAAGGCCATCGAGGCAAACCGCCTGTCGGATCGACCGGTCCGGGTCAACAACGTGCCGGGCGATGGCGCCAGGAAATGCTGGACATACCTGGATGGACGCGCCAGCGACCCGCATGTGGTGTCGGTGAGCTCGGTCAACCTCACGACCGATCACCTGCTCGGCGCGGCGCCGTTCTACCACGAGCGCGCCTTCACGCCGCTCGCCATACTCTATACGGAGTACATCGCATTCGTCGTGCGCTCCGACTCGCCCCTCAAGCAAGGCAAGGACCTCCTCGCGCGATTCGCCAGGGATGCGGCGTCCGTTACCGTCGCGCTCTCGACCTCGCTCGGCAATCCCAATCACATCGCGCTCGCAGAAGTCGTCCGCCATGCAGGCGGTGATGCGCGGGCGCCGAAGCTTCGGGTGTTCGACTCGGCGCTGGATGCCGTTGCCGACGCCATGGCCGGCAACGCTGACGTGGCAGCCGTCACTGCGGCGAGCGCGGTGAAAGAGCTTGAAGGAAAAAACATGCGTGCGCTGGCCGTCTCGGCGCCGGAGCGCCTCGAGCGCATCTTCGCGAATGCTCCGACTTGGCGCGAACAATCGGTCGACTGCATGATCGGCTCGTGGCGCGGCATCACCGGCGCCCGCGGGATCACCGCCGATCAGATCGCGTTCTGGACCAAGCTTCTCGAGGCGGCGATCGCCACGAAGGAGTGGAAGCACGAGCTGGCGCATTACTACTGGACCCCGATGCCCCTTTTCGGAGGAGCGCTCTGGGATCACCTCGAGCGCGAGCGCGCCGAAATGCGCGCGATCCTTGAGGAGCTCGGGCTTCTCAAGGCGAGGGATGAGAAATGAAAGGATAGGCCGCTTAAGGACAATCTTTTCTTGGGGCGGCCTGGAGAGTAACCAGCTATTGGAGGAGAAACGATGGGAAAGATGATCAGCTACAAGCGGCCCGACGGGCAGTCCGTGAACGGTTATCTCGCCGAGCCAGCGAAAAGCGGCGCCGCACCGGGCATCGTGGTGATCCAGGAGTGGTGGGGCCTCAACGACCAGATCAAGGGCGTCGCGGACAAGCTGGCGGCGAGCGGCTACCGGGCGCTGGTGCCGGACCTCTACCGCGGCAAGGTGGCGCTGGCCGCCAACGAGGCCGAG
Organism: Burkholderiales bacterium; assembly: GCA_035620515.1. Classification (GTDB taxonomy): domain Bacteria; phylum Pseudomonadota; class Gammaproteobacteria; order Burkholderiales; family SG8-41; genus SG8-41. Next base: position 2,061 of record DASPGR010000145.1, read on the forward strand.
CATCTCATGAAGGATCTCAACTTTGGCGACGCCGCCGGCCAGGACGTGCGCGGCGCCGTCCAGCATCTAAAGGCCTCGGGCAGCGCCAAGGCCGGGGTGACCGGCTTCTGCATGGGCGGGGCGCTCACGGTGCTCTCTGCCGTAAACGTTCCTGAAGCGAACGCTGCCGTGATCTGGTACGGCTATCCGCCGCTCGAGTTCGTCGATGCGTCAAAGATCAAGGCGCCGCTGATGGGCCACTGGGCCACCGAGGATGTGCCGTTCCCGATCGCCAAGGTCGACGAGCTGGAGAAGAAGCTGCGCGAGGCGAAGGTGAAATTCGAGTTCCACCGCTACAACGCAAAGCACGCCTTTGCGAACGAGACCGCGGACTCGAAGAACCTGCCGATCCTCAAGTACGACCCGGAAGCGGCCAAGCTCGCCTGGAACCGCACGATGGA
>DASPGR010000146.1:0-2642 GCA_035620515.1 Burkholderiales bacterium
CGAATTCAGCGAGGAAACGGCGCGCGAGATCGACAACGCGGTGCGAGAACTCGTGAAGGGCGCGTTCGACCGGGCGGTGGCGATCCTTAAGCAGCAGCGCGCGCTGCTCGATCGCGGCGCGCAACTGCTCCTGCAGAAGGAAACGCTGGTCGAGGAGGAGCTGGAGCCGTATCGCCGCGAGCTCGCTACCGCGCCGTCAGCTTCGCCTCAACCGCCGATCAGCGCCGCTATGCGCTGATCCGTAAAATGAGTCCCCTCCTGCCCGAGGAGGGGTCGCCGCGAAGCGGCGGGGGTGGTGGGAGCCGGTAGCAGCGCCAACAACGTCCTAGCCGACGATGTGGTGCTTGCCCACCACGTGCACCGTGCTCGCCTGCGGCCCGCGCTCGCCCGGCTCTTCGTCGAAGCGCACCTCGGTGCCGAGCTCGAGCTTGTCGAAATCCGCGTCGAGGATGCTGTTGCGGTGGAAGTAGATGAGCCGTCCGTCGGGCGACTCGATCCTGCCGTAGCCGTCGCCGGGATAGAGCTCCACGATCCTGCCGTGCCCCGGCGTCTCATGGGCCTTGACCTTGCCCCGGCGCCGCCGCGCGTAATCCTCGAGCTGACGGCGCATCGAGTCGAAGGCGTCGCGGATCGCGACGTAGACGTCGGTGTAGCGATGATGCTCGTCGGGCTCGCGGTTCGCGACCAGCTCGCCGTCGGGCACCGTCACGTCGACCCGGACATTGTAATGATTGCCGCGGCGGTGGTGCTTGTGCGCGGCCTCGACCACGACCCGGCAGCCGATGATGCCGTCGTAGTATTGCTCGAGCTTCGAAGCGCGTTCCTCGACTTTGGCTGCGATCGCTTCGGAGCGATCCAGATTGCGAAAAGTGATTTGCAGGGGAAGTTGCATGCCGGCTCCTGACGTCCAGTACTTTCCGCCAGAACCCACCCGGGGGAGTTGATCCACGTCAAGTCTTGCGTGACGGCGGTGGCCCGGCGCGGTGATTGACGCAGGTCAACAATCGGTTGCCTGCGCTGGGCTAATGTTCTTCGAAGCGAGGAGAGCCTGACAGCCGGGATCACGCCATGATGAAGAGGAACTTGCTTCCGTTCCCCGATCGGGATGCAGCGGGGCGTGCACTCGCGAAAGCCCTCGAGGCCTACCGCGAGCGGGATGACGTGCTGGTGCTGGCATTGCCGCGCGGGGGCGTTCCGGTCGCAGCGGAGATCGCCGCTGCGCTCGGCGCGGAGCTCGACCTCATGATCGTGCGCAAGCTGGGCGCACCAGGGCAGCCCGAGCTCGCCATGGGCGCTATCGCGAGCGGCGGGGTGAGGGTGCTCAACCGCGACGTCATCGCCTCGCTCGGAATCAGCGACCACGCGATCGAAGAGGTGGCGAGGCGCGAACAGCAGGAGCTCGAGCGGAGGGAGCAGGTCTATCGCGGCTCGCGTCCGCGGCCGACGATCGAGGCGCGTTGCGTGATCCTGGTGGACGATGGCGTTGCCACCGGGGCGACGATACGGGCCGGCATCGAGGCGCTGCGGCGCCAGAAACCGGGGAAGCTCGTGGTGGCGGTCCCGGTCGCGCCGCCGGATACCGTCGCCCGGCTGCGCAGTGTGGCCGACGAGGTGGTCTGCCTCGCGACTCCCGAGCAGTTCTGGGCCATCGGCCAGTGGTACATTGAATTTCCCCAGCTCTCCGACGACGCCGTGCGCGAGGCGCTGGCCGACTCATGGAACGCGACCTCCGCGCTATCCGGCCGTCAAGGGACCTGAAACGCAGGATCGCGTTTGATCTGCATCAAAGTGGCGGAGCGCCCCGGGCCGTAGGCTGACTGAAGTGCATCGAGCCAATTGCCTAAACGGGGAGATTGCGTGACTGTCATGAAGGAAAGCGTGCCTCAGGTCGGCGCTCCTGACCCGGAGCGCAGAACTTCGCCCATTCTTGAAGAGGATGAGGAATTGTCTCTCGACAGCGAAGTGGAGACCGGGGTCTGCTATTTCAACGATGTCGCGTATCCACGCGGCCAGTACCTACGCAGTGGAAGCGAGCTCCTCCACTGCGAGGAGCGCGGCGTCTGGGTGCGCAAGGGCGAGATGATTTCCTCCTGAAATGTACAAGCACATCCTTATCGCGGTGGATGGAAGCGAGACGTCGCGTTCGGCACTGAACGACGGGCTGAAACTCGCCGGGGAGCAGGGGGCGAAGGTCGTGTTGCTGCATGTCTACGAGCCGATCGTCGGCTCGTCGTCGCAGGGCCGTGTCGATCTCACGCAGGCGATGCGCGCCGAAGGCGAACAGATCGTCGGCGCGGCGCTGGAAGAGGCGCGCAAGGCCGGGGTCGAAGCGCAAAGCAGGGTAGTCAATGCGGAGGGCCGGCGGATCGCAAGCGCGATCGTCGAGGAGGCGAACGCAGCCGGGATCGATCTCATCGTCGTTGGCACGCATGGCCGCCGCGGCCTCGAGCACCTCGTCCTGGGCAGCGTTGCCGAAGGCGTGGCGAGGCGCGCCGAGGTGCCCGTCCTTCTGATTCGCAAACGATGAGCGCTTCGTGGCGCGGGCGTGAGTGAGCTGAGTCTCTTTGCGTTGAACGCCAGCCGCGAGTTCGGCGAGCGGGTAGCCGCGGCGCTGGGCGTGCCGCTGGCCGCGCACGAGGAGC
>DASPGR010000147.1:0-8825 GCA_035620515.1 Burkholderiales bacterium
GCACCAGCCGCACCGCGTTCGAAGGGGCTCAGTACACCAGCGCAGGCAAGACGGGCACCGCGCAGGTGATCGGCATCAAGCAGGGTGAAAAGTACGTCGAGAGCAAGGTCGAGGAGCGTTTCCGCGACCACTCGCTCTACATCGCCTACGCACCGGCCGACCGGCCGACGATCGCCCTTGCAGTCATCGCGGAGAATTCGGGCTTCGGGTCAATGGCTGCGGCGCCGATCGCGCGCATCGTGCTCGACTACTACCTGCTCGGAAAGCTGCCAGCGCCTCCAAAGCCCGGCAATGTGAGATCGAATGCATCCCGCCGTTAGGCGCATTCCGCGCCTCATCACGCGCCACGTGGATGGCCTCCTGCTGGGACTCATCCTGGTGCTCATGGCAGTTGGCCTCTTTGTCCTCTACAGCGCCTCCAATGCGAGTAGCGCGCGGGTGACGGCCCAGCTGGTCAATATGATGATCGCGCTCGCCGTGTTGTGGGTTTTTGCCAACATACCGCCGCATTACCTGCTGCGCCTCGCAGCGCCGCTCTACGTGGCCGGCATCCTGATGCTCCTCGGCGTGGCGCTTTTCGGCGAGGTCTCGCACGGGGCCCGGCGCTGGCTCGATCTCGGAATCACCCGCATACAGCCTTCCGAGCTGATGAAGATCGCGGTACCCCTGGCGCTCGCGTGGTATCTGCATCGCCACGAGGCAACGCTCAGGCTCACCAACTTCGCGGTCGCCACGGTCATGCTGATCGTGCCGGTCGCGCTGATCGTGCGCCAGCCGGATCTGGGAACGTCACTGCTCATTGCCGCTTCGGGCTTCTTCGTGCTGTTTCTGGCCGGGCTCTCCTGGAAGGTCATGGCAGGCGCGCTGTTAGCCGGCGCCGCTGTCGCGCCCTTCGTCTGGTCGCTGCTCCACGACTACCAGCGCCAGCGCGTGTTGACGCTGCTCGACCCCGCCCAGGACCCGCTGGGCGCCGGCTATCACACGATACAGTCGACGATCGCGCTGGGCTCCGGCGGCTGGACCGGAAAGGGCTGGCTGACCGGCACGCAGACCCATCTCGACTTCATACCCGAGCGCACCACGGATTTCATCTTTGCGGTGTACGCCGAGGAATTCGGATTCGCCGGGAACCTCGTGCTGCTGGCCTTGCTCCTTCTCGTCATTGCGCGGGGGCTGTACATTTCCGCCAATGCTCCGACGCTCTTCGGCCGGCTGCTTGCCGGGGCGATCACGCTCACGTTCTTCACCTACGCGGTGGTCAACATGGGCATGGTGAGCGGGGTCCTTCCCGTGGTGGGACTTCCGCTTCCGCTCATCAGCTACGGCGGCACTGCGCTCGTGTCGATTTGCCTCGGCTTCGGCATACTGATGAGCATAGCCACGCACAAGCGACTCATTCAAACGTGACCTGTGAGGGATGACGCAATGAATCTCCCTGCCACTTTGCAGTGCTGGAACGGCGTGCACCGGCCGCCGTTGATCGCCTTTTGGCTGGCAATCCTTGGTCTCCTGATGATGGCGCTGGGCGGTTGCGGCACCACGCCCAAACCCGGCCCGACAACGCAGGCGCCCCGTGGCGGCGGCTACTACCTGGATGACGGGCCGGGGAGCAACCCGCCGCCCGATATCGACCGCATTCCGGATGCGACTCCCAGGGCCGAGCCCCTGAGGGTCGCCTCGATGCGTCCTTATGTGGTCAATGGCAAGGAGTACACGCCGATGACCTCGCTGCAACCCTACCGCGCGCGCGGAGTTGCGAGCTGGTACGGGCGGCGCTATCACGGCAAGCCCACGTCATCCGGGGAACCCTACGACATGTATGCCATGACCGCAGCGCATCCCACTCTTCCCATTCCGAGCTATGCGCGCGTCACCAACGTGCTGAATGGCCGCACCGTGGTGGTGCGGATCAACGACCGCGGCCCGTTCCTCGACAACCGCGAGATCGATCTCTCCTATACCGCCGCCTACAAGCTCGGGATCATCGTGTACGGAAGCGGCATGGTCGACGTCGAGAGCATCATTCCGGGCGCCGATGCGCCGACGATGACAGCCAGTGCGCCGGCAGCAGCGACTGATGTCGACGGCGCCGCCAGTGCCGACGGATCACAGCCTGTCCCGGTGCCGAGCGAAATGACACTGCCCGTTGCGGCACCGGCACCCCGGCCGGTCCCGGACAGCGCGCCCCAAGCGCGCCCCGCACCAGCACCTGCCGTGGCGACAGTGCCTCCCCCGGTTCGCGCGGCGCCGCCCGCACCGCCCGTTCGCGCAGCGCCCCCTCCGCCGCCTGTCCGCACGGCGGCCGTATCGCCCGCCCCGGCCGCAGCGGCGGCTATCCGCACCGGCTCCGGGCTCTACGTCCAGTTGGGTGCTTTCGGCTCGCGGAAGAATGCTGAGAGCTTCCTCGCGCGGCTTCAGGGGCAGGTCGGCTGGCTCGCAGACTCGATGCACATCTACCCGCGCGACGGGCTCTATCGCGTGCACGCGGGGCCGTATGCGAGCCGCAGCGAGGCGCGCTCGGTCGCCGACCGCGTCGATCAGTCGCTGGGACTCAAACCCTTCGTGCTGACCCGGTAAGCGGCGTCACGGCCCACGCCGTTCAGGACGGACTCTCGAGCCGGAAGACGACCGGCACCAGCACCCAGGACTCGATCGCACTCGAGCCACGACGCGCGGGCACGAAGCGCCAGCGCCGTACGGCGTCCAGCGCGGCCGAATCGAGGCGGGATGAGCCGCTTGTCTTTTCCACCTCGACGCGCTGCGGCAGCCCGTCCATTCCCACCAGTACCTTGAGCGTCACCGTCCCCTGCTCGCCGGCTCGCCGTGCCGCAACCGGGTAGCGGGGAGCCGGGTTGCGCAGATACGCCGCGCTGAATGACGGCGGCGTGGGCGGCGCGATGCTGGCAACGTGCTCAGGGGTTTTGGCGGGAGCGGGCGGAGCCGCTGCCGGTTTCTCCTCAGCCGCCGCCACCTCCTCGGCAGCGGGAGGATCCGGCAGGCTCAGCACCGGCGACTCGATCCGGCGGGGACCGGCCTTCGGCCGCGGCCTCACGGCGGGCTCTGCGCCTGGCACTCGAGCACCTGTCCTCGCCTGGGGCGATGGAGCGGCTTCGGGACGGACCGGCTCCACCCGCGCCGGGCGCGCCGCTTCAGTCTGCACGAGCACCACTTCGAGCACCGTGAGCGCGGGCGCGTCGGGCCGCGTAAACGGGCCCTGCACGCCGATGATTACCGCCGCGTGCAGCGCCGCGCTGGCGAAGAGGAACGTCAGCAGAGCGCGCCTGGCGCTCCTGCTCCGCGGCCGGTTTTCGAACGCTGTAGTTCCGTCATTCATGCCCGGTCGGCCCTTGCCGTCTGCCATCTCACCGATACTCCAGGTTCATGTCAAGCACCAGTCACTCGATACAAGTAGGAACGGGCTGTAGCGCTCGCTGCGCTCGTCAATGCGCTTGAAAGAGCCAGTGCGGTGCCATGATCGTCGCCATTCCGGCCGCAATCAGGGCGATCTGCCAGAGCGTGCCACGGGTATCGCTAACCCGATGCAGATCGGGGATCAAATCGGCCACGGAAATGTAGATGAAGCTCGCCGCGGCCAGGACCAGCACGTACTGGATCACCTGCTGCATCTCAGTGAGCGCGTAGTAGCCTGCGATGCCTCCCGCGACGCAGGCGAGGCCCGAGGCGAGGTTGAGAAGAAGCGCGGTGCGCCGGGCGTAGCCCGCATGCAGCAACACCATGAAGTCGCCGATCTCCTGCGGAATCTCGTGAGCGATGATCGCCAGCGTCGTGGCAATTCCGAGCTTGACGTCCGTCAGAAACGCCGCCGCGATGAGGACACCATCGACGAAGTTGTGAAATCCGTCGCCCACGATGATCATCGTGCCCGTGCCCCGGGCGCCGCTGCCCACGCCATGCGTGTGTGATCCGGATCCGTGCCCGTGATCGTGCCTGTGGCGCCAGATCGCCACCTTTTCCAGAAGGAAAAATCCGAGCACGCCGGCGAGCGTCAGCGCGAAAAGCGCTTCGATACTTTCGGCCTGCCTGAACGCCTCCGGGAGCAGCTGCAAAAACGCCGTCGCAAGCATGACCCCGACTGCATAGCTCACCATGCGCGGCACCCACGCCGCCAGCGCGGCCATCGAAATCGCTGCCGCGCAGGAGATGCTTACGATTCCGCCAAGAAGTCCGGCGCCAATGATCCAGATGAGTGTCGTATCGATGGCTTCACTTAACGCAAACGCGTTGCGTTAGCCTCCAGAAAAATCCTACCTCGCGCGCTGCGGCGCGCAGCGCGCGCACGCGCCCTTGACCGTCAGCTCGATGTCGTCCCCGCGGTACCCCTGCGGCAGCCTCACCTTCGGCGGCTCCTTGACTCCTTCCAGGCACTCGACCGTCCCGCAATGGTCGCAGTGGAAGTGCGCGTGCCGGTGGGCGCGCTGCGGGATGACCGCGTCGAAGCGCCAGGAGCGCTCGCCCAGCACCACGCGATGCGCGAGACCCTTGCGCGTGAGCCACTCCAGCACGCGGTAGATCGTCACCCGGTCGATGCCGCGCGTGCGCCGCAGCCGGCGCTCGATCTCGTGGTGGGTGAGCGCCCGCTGCGCCTGCAGCAGCGTGGAGAGGACCTGGATGCGCGGGCGGGTCACCCGCGCGCCGGTGTTTCGCACGAGCTCTTCGGCGAGATCCTGGGATGTCATGGCGGGTGCAGGAATTCGGGAGGCGCCATTGAAACACGGGCTGCGGGAGGATGCAACCCAGTTGCATTTAGCGGTGCTATACTGCCGGCGCGATGAAGACGCTGCTGCTCGCCCTCATCGACGCCTACCGGGTGCTGCTCTCGCCTTTCTTCGGCGGCCAGTGCCGCTTCTATCCCACCTGCTCCGCGTACGCCCGCGAGGCGATCGAGTTGCATGGGTCGATCAAAGGCTCGTGGCTTGCCGTGAAGCGCATCGTGCGCTGCGGACCCTGGCACCCGGGCGGCACGGACCCGGTGCCTCCGAAAGGATGAAGGCGGGAATCGTCGCCTAGCCGGCCAGACGACAGAGAAGGCCTTTGAGGTACTCGCCCTCCGGAAAATTGAGCGCGACCGGGTGATCGGCGCTCGCGCCGAGGCGCCGGATGATCCGCGCATCGACGCCGGCGTCGAGGGCCGCGCCCGCGACAATCTTCTGGAAGAGCTCGGCCGACACGCCCCCCGAGCAGGAGAAGGTCACGAGAAGGCCGCCGGGACGGAGCAGCTTGAAGGCTAGGAGATTGATGTCCTTGTAGGCCCGCGCGGCCTTCGTGACGTGCGCGGCCGTCGGCGCAAACTTCGGGGGATCGAGCACGATGAGGTCGAAGGCGCGGCCTTCATCTCGAAACTTTCTCAGGAGCTGAAAGACATCGCCTTCGAGCCAGCTTACAGCGGGCTGCGAATTGAGACCCGCGTTGCGCCGCGCAATCTCGATGGCCTCGGCCGAGCTATCGACCGCAGTAACGGAGCGCGCCGCCCCGGCAGCGGCGTTCAGCGCAAAAGCGCCGGTGTAGCAGAACCCATCCAGCACTTCGCGCCCGGCGGCGAGCTCGCGGACGAGCCGGCGGTTATCGCGCTGATCAATGTAGAAGCCCGTTTTGTGCCCGCGCGCGAAATCGACCTCGAACCGCAGGCCGTTCTCGGAGATCACGACCTCGCCGGGCTTCTCCGAGCCGCGCACGACCCCCAGCACAGGCTGAAGGCCCTCCAGCTGGCGCACCTCGGCGTCGGAGCGCTCCCATAGCCGCGCGGCACCGCTCGCTGCAAGCAGCGCCTCGGCGATCGCGTCCCGCCAGCGGTCGGCCCCTGCGCTGTTCAACTGCATGACGACCGTGTCGCGGTAGCGGTCGGCCACCACGCCCGGCAGGCCATCCGACTCGCCGTTGACGAGCCGCAGAGCATCGGTCCGGCCAGTGTCCGCGAGCCCCCGGCGTTGATCGACCGCCTGCTGAATGCGGCTCATGAAGAACGCGCGGTCTATTGCCTGCTCTTTCCAGTCCCAGACGCGCGCGACGATCTGGGAGCGCGGACTGTACGCCGCCACTGCGAGCAGTTCACCGCTCGCTGCGCGGACTTCGACCGTCTCCCCGGGCGCGGGCGTGCCCTGCACGCGCGCCACGGCCCCGGAGAATACCCACGGATGGCGCCGCTTGAGCGATTTCTCGCGCCCGGGCTTGAGAGTCAGTCTGTTCAGTTTCTTTTCCGCGCCCGTGGATGGGCAGCGTCGTAGACCTTCGCCAGGTGCTGAAAGTCGAGGTGCGTGTAGACCTGCGTCGTCGAGATGCTCGCGTGCCCGAGCATATCCTGCACCGCACGCAGGTCGCCGCTCGATTGCAGCAGGTGCGACGCGAAGGAATGGCGCAGCGCGTGCGGATGCACGTTTGCCGCCAGGCCGAGCTTGAGCCCCCAGCGCTTCAACCGTGCCTGCACCGAGCGCGCTGAAAGGCGCGCGCCCCCACGCGCAACGAACATCGCCTGCTCGCCCGGAGGCGCGAGCGGCGCGCGCGCAGCGAGCCAGTCCCTGAGCGCCGCGAGGGCGTAGCTCCCGACGGGCACCACCCGCGTCTTGCCGCCCTTTCCCGTCACGCGGATCGTGGCATCGGGGAAACTGACATCCTCGAGCGCGAGTCCCGTCAACTCGGACAGGCGCAACCCCGAGGAATACAGGAGCTCGAGGATGGCGCGGTCGCGCACCGCGAGCGCACCGTCCTCGTCGAGCTGCATCAGCCGGCCGGCTTCGTCCGGGGACATGGCATGGGGCAGGCGCTTCGCAGCCTTGGGCGGCCGGATGCCCAGGCAGGGATTGTGCTCATGGCCATGGTCGCGGGCGAGATACGTGAAGAAGCCGCGCCAGGCCGAGAGCACCCGCGCGAGCGATTTTCCGTCGAGACCCCGTGCGTGGAGCCGCGAGATGAAGCGGCGAATGTGCGCGGGCTGCAGCTCCCGCAGCGTGAGCCCCACCGTTTGCTCGAGGAGCGCGTGGACGTCGCGCCCGTATCCGCGGACCGTGTGGGCGCTCAGCCGGCGTTCGTGGGCAAGATGCTCGAGATAGCCCCTTAACAGGGCAGGTGGCGTCGCGGGAGCGCTCCTTCCCGAACTGGAGTTAGCGCCCACTTAACACACGTAACGGACTGTTATAAAACCAGTACTGCTCCCGAAAGCCACCGTCCTGGATCCTCACCCGGAAGGCAGGGTCCGAACGATGGCTGCGCCGATCAGCTCGCCCAGCCGCTTCAGGTACAGGGTCCCCATTTCCGGATAGAAGCGCTGCGGATCCTCGCTTGCCAGCGCCAGGAGCCCGAAGGTTTCGCCGTTACGGAGCGGCACATACGAGAACGAGCGCAGGTGCACGCCGGCCTCCCCGAAGAGGCTTGCGGTATCCACCATGGGACGGCTGCTGCAATAGGGATGCGTGAGGCTGACGGTGAACTCGCGCGAGGCCTCGCTGACCGGCGCGAACTCCCCGAGGTCGGGTTCGCCGTTTGCGCACCACGCGCGCAGGGCCACGTGCGGGACGGCGAAGTCCTCGCGCAGGCTCAGGTAGACGGCATTCAGGACCCCGCGGATGTCGCTCGTGCCGAGCAGCGCGATCGAGATGCGGTGCACCTTCTCGCTGATGGCGTCGTTTTCCTCGCCATACTGGATGACGTCGTGCAACTTGTTCTCCAGTTGCTTGTTCTTGTCGCGCAGGGTGAGGATCTGGCGCTCGCTGATGGACACCGCCCGCCCGCCGTGCGGGTGCGGGATGTAGATCTCCGCGAGCAGGTCGGCATAACGCTCGAAGAATTCCGGGTTGCCCTTCAGAAAAGCTGCGACCTCATCTGGCTTCATCATGCGTCCTGGCTCAAAGTTCGATCTCCCCTTCAAATACCGTCGTCGCCGGTCCCGTCATCATGACGGGGCTTCCGTTCCCCGCCCATGATATACCGAGGTCCCCGCCGCGCGTGCTCACGGTCACGCGCTCGTCCGTCAGGTCCCGGGCGCGCGCCGCAACGACCGCTGCGCATGCGCCCGTGCCGCACGCGAGGGTCTCACCCACGCCGCGCTCGTGGACGCGCAGCCGAATGTGCCGGCGGTCCACGATCTGCGCGAAACCGGCATTGACCCCGTTTGGAAACCGGGAGTGGCGTTCGATGAGCGGGCCGTCGCGGGCGACCGGAGCGCGGTCGACATCGGGCACGATCTGGACCGCGTGCGGGTTGCCCACCGCGAGCGCGCTGATCGTGACCTGCCTGCCGTCGAGTGATAGCTCATACGTGAGCGCCCGCGCCGGCGCCTGGAACGGAATCCGGGAGGGGTCGAATTCCGGCACCCCCATGTTGACCGTCACCTGCCCGTCGCCTTCCAGGCGCGGCACGATCAGCCCGCCCAAGGTGCCGACTCGAATCTCCCGCTTGCCGGTCAGCCCATGCTCGTGCACGTAGCGCACGAAGCAGCGTGCACCGTTTCCGCATTGCTCGACCTCGGCCCCGTCGGCGTTGAAGATCCGGTAATAGAAATCCGTGTCGGCCTGCCGCGGGGGCTCGATCTGCAGGATCTGGTCACACCCTATGCCGAAATGCCGGTCGGCGAGCCGCCTCAGCTGCCCGGGGGCCAGTTTGAGCGGTCTGCTCGTGGCGTCGAGTACCACGAAGTCATTGCCCAATCCCTGCATTTTAGTGAATTTTAGACGCATTTAGCTGCAATATTGCAGAAGATCCCGCCAGATACAGCGATCCATGATGACCATCATACCGGCCTCCTTGGCGCGGCGCGCAGCCGGCTCGTTGACGATACCCTCCTGAATCCAAATGGCTTTTATTCCGAGCTCGAT
>DASPGR010000148.1:0-5881 GCA_035620515.1 Burkholderiales bacterium
GGCGTCGCGGTATCGGCGGAAGCTGAGGCAACGGAGATTATTCCCCCGCCGCCACGGGGTCAAGGGCCGACCGCGGCGCCGTCTCGCTGGCCGGGCCAGGGGCCCACTAGGACGGCTGTTAGCCCGCGCGCGGCGGGACGCGCCACAGATACACCCGGTTGCCGGAAACTTCGGCCGTGCGCTCCGGTTTCCATTCGCCCATCGCAAAGGCGTGGGAAACAACGCGCGTACCGGGCTTCAACTCCGCGAGCAGCTTCGGTTTCAGCTTGATGTTGAGCTCGGTCAGAAGATAAAGCGTGACGACAGTGGCGGAGCTGATGTCGGTCTCGAAGAGGTCGCCGAGCACGAAGCGGACCCGCTCAGCGACACCGGCCTTCTGTGCGCTTTCACGTGCCTCGGCGATGCGGTGCGGATCGATATCGACACCGACGCCTCGCGCGCCGTACTTCCGGGCGGCCGAGATGACGATCCGCCCATCGCCGCATCCAAGGTCGTACACCGTGTCGCTTGCCGTGACCTGCGCCATTTCGAGCATCTTCGCCACCACGTCGTTCGGGGTCGGAACAAAGATGACGTCCGGCTCGCGCGTCGCCGCCGCGCCCTGGGCGAGGAGAGGAAGCCGCGTTTGGGCCGATGAAATCGCCGGGACGACCCCAAGCGCACCGAGACCGGCGAGAAACCGCCTTCTTTTCATAACATTACTCCGTGGGGACGAAATCGAAAGGTAGGAAGGTTACCGCCCATAGCTGTCACGGACCTGACACCGTCCCCGCCGGGTGCTCACGGGATCCGCACGCCGTTCATGCGCGCGAGGATGGTGGCCGTGCGCTGGGAGATATAGGGGGTATAGCTGCCCGGGAGGTAAAGACGGGGGCTCGGCACCATCGCCGCAAGCCTTGCCGCCTGCTCCGGGTCGAGGCTCGCGGCCGACTCCCCGAAATGCTGGCGCGCTGCGGCCTCGGCGCCGAAGATGCCGTCGCCCCATTCAATCACGTTGAGGTAAATCTCGAGGATACGGCGCTTGGTCATCAAAGACTCGAGCATCAGAGTGATCAGCGCTTCCTGCGCCTTGCGCCACCAGGCACGCTCTCCCGAGAGAAAGAGGTTCTTCGCGAGTTGCTGCGTGATGGTCGAGCCGCCCCGCACGATCTCCCCCTCGCGGACATTGCGCTCGAAAGCGTTCCGGATCTCCTCCCAGTCGAACCCGCCATGGCTCATGAACCTGGCATCCTCGGCCGCCACAACTGCGCGCTTGAGGTGCGGCGAGATTCTGCGATACGAAACCCACCGGTGCGTGAGCCTCGCTCTGGGGTCATCCTGGCGCATCACCTCCAGCCGGGCCTGCATGAATGCCGTGCTCTGCGGGTTGTGGTCGACCCAGTACCAAACGTGGCCCAGGAACCAGAGCTGCACCAGCACGAACGCGGCGGCGGCGAGGAGCACGCCATAGCCGATTCCGCGGATGAGACGCCGCCGTCGCCTGCTCATTCAAATTCCGCCCTACTACTTTGGCATCCGGCGCCTCAGCATCGCCATCGCCGCCCGCGTTTCAGGATACACTCCGCGCCAAATGAAAAACGATTCCGCGGCCTGCTCGACCAGCATGCCGAGGCCGTCGGAGACACGCGCCCCCCGCTCTTGCGCGAAGACCATGAACGGCGTGCGCTTTGCATACACCATGTCGTAGGCGAGCGCGCCGGGAGCGAAGGCCCCGTCCGGAAGCGGGGGCATCGTGTCCGCGAGCCCCGCCGAAGTGGCATTGATCACGACGTCGAACTGCATGCCCTGGAGATCGCCGTAGGAACTCGCGGCGAGGCCCTGTAAAGCGTAGTGCCGGAACTTCTCGAAGTGCCCGACCAGCGCGACCGCCTTTTCTACCGTGCGGTTCGCGACCACGAGGCGTTCCGGCCCTTCGCGCAGAAGCGGCTCGACGACTCCGTAGCTCGCCCCGCCCGCCCCCATGAGCAGCAGGCGCTTGCCGCGCAAAACGGCCCCCTGGTTGCGCAGGAGATCGCGCACGAGACCGATGCCATCCGTGTTGTCGCCCACGATCTCACTGCCACGGAAGGTCAGCGTATTGACGGCGCCGGCGGCCAGGGCAAAGCCGCTGCGCAGTCCCGCGAGCCGCCAGGCCTCGTGCTTGAACGGGAGCGTCACATTGAGCCCCTTGCCGCCCTCGTCCCGGAACTTGAGAGCCGCCGCGCCAAAGCCGTCGAGCGGAGCGAAAATCCTCCCGTAGACAATGTCCTGTCCCGTTGTCCGCGCGAACTCGGCGTGGATCGCCGGCGAGAGGCTGTGCTCGACGGGGTTGCCTATGACGGCGTAGCGGTCTGCCATGCCCGGACGACCGAAGGCGAAGGCGGAGTCCCCGTCACTGCGACAGGAACTGATCTTCCCGCGTGAATTGCCAGGTGCGCGTGATGCTCAGGATATCGGTGTCCTCGGCGATATCGGGAGGAAAGGGAGCATAAGGGGCCGCAAGGTGAACGATTCGAACCGCAGCCCGGTCGAGGACTCGCTCGCCGGACGAGCGGTTGATATCGACGCTTTCCAGCGAGCCGTCGGCCCGGATCGATACCGTGACCACCAGGCTGCCGTAGAGCTTGCGGTCGCGTGCCGCCTGGGGATAGTTGACCTCGCCGATACGCTCGATCTTCAGCCGCCAGTCCTCGATATAGCGGGCGAACCTGAACTCCTGCGTGCGCGCGCCCACGAAACGCCGGCGCGGGCGCTCCTGATAGGCATTCCAGCGCTGCGAAATTCGCGCCTCGAGACGTGCGATCTCGAGGCTGCGCGCCATGATATCGGCGGCATTCGGCGTCACCTCCGGCTTGACCGCTTCGGGTTGCGGCTTCGGCTGCGGCGCCGGCACGGGTGCGGGGGTCTTCTTCGCCTGCGTCATGAGCCGTCCGGCCTCGCGCTCCAGCGCTTCGACCCGTTTCTGAGCCATGGTGAGGTCCGGAGCCGGCTTATGCTCGGGGGGTACCGGCAGCGGGCTTTCCGCACGAACCTTCTCGCTGGAATCTCCGCCGCCATCGAGGTTCGCCTGCGCCAGGGCATCGGCCTTCTCCGGCGCCTTCGGGCTCTTGGTGTTGACGAGAGTGACCTCGAGGGGCTCATCGAACCGGTTCAGCCGCGAGAGCTCCGGCATGGTAAAGCCGACCCCGAAGATGATGACCAGATGGACGAGCACGGAAACCACGAAAGACACCTGCATGCGCGCGTGCCGTCCGAGCACCGCGATGCGTTGATCGAACGCCGTCATCCGCCGCTCGAGCTCGGCCACCCTCTGGTCGAGCTGCGCGACGGCGCCGCTCCACGGCGAGTGCCGCGCGTGCCGCGCGCGGCGACGCAGCGTGATGATCTTTTTCTCCGGACGCAGACTCATGGAACGCATTCTACAGAACGTGTTTCGAATTTACCAGAAAGTCTATTATTGACCGTGCCTTGTAGCAATAAATTAAAGTGAAATCTCGTGCGATTTGCAACGGTGAGCGGGCGCTAACCCCCGGGCACGGCGCGGCGGTATTCGCAGCGCAAACTCAGCTCCAGAAGGTCGAGGTCGGATACCGCAAGCTCGACGCGCGTACCGGGAGCGAGCACGGGTAGCGAGGGCACGCGCACCACGAGGGGAAGCTCGTCGAAGCGCGCCAGGCCTTCGCGCAGCACGGTCGCGCACGCGGTGTCCACGCCTTCCTGCTCGAGCCAGCGCAAGGACCAATAGCGCTCCATATCGCGCTGGAACTCGCCGTACGCTTCGTAGGCCACCTCGAAATCACGCATGGCCGCCAGCAGGCGCTCATCGTTCGCGCGATACGGGAGCTCCTCGCCCCGGGCGAGCGAGAGAAGCTGGCGCTGGTTCACGAGATCAACATAGCGCCGCAATGGAGAGCTCGCCCAGGCATAGCTCTGCACGCCCAGACCCTCGTGCCCCGCGGGAACCGTGCTCAGGCGCACCTTGCCCGTTTCCCGCACGCGGTAGATTGCGGCGGCGTTGGCCTCGGCGAGCTGCCGGCCCCAGGCGTTGTTGACCAGGATCATGAGCTCCGAGACGATGCGATCGAGCGGCGAGCCCCGCCGCCGGCGCACGATCCGCACGCGGTCATTGTCGACGTAGAAGCTGTACTCGGGACGCATTTCGACGGCGGGCTCATCCTTGCGGCGGGCGCGCTCGAGCGCGCTCGCAAACTTCCAGAGCGTGAGCAGCTGCGCGCCATAGCGGTGGTCAACCCGGCCGGCTGCAAAGGCGTCTGCGTCGAGCGTGTCTTCCAGCTCGGCGTGCCGGAGATTGGCTGCAACCGAAATCCTCGCGATTCGCGTCGCCGTTGAGAGTACGGCGCCGTCGGCGCCGGCTTCGAGGTAGAGCGAGAGCGCCGGGCGCTCGCCGCCCGCGCGGAGCGAGTAGCGTTCGACGGCGGCGTCCGGCAGCATCGTGATCTTGCTTCCAGGAAAATAGACCGTGGAGAGGCGTTCGCGCGCGACCACGTCGACCGGCGAGCCTGGGGCAATGCCGATCGCAGGCGCCGCGATGTGAATTCCGATCGTGACGTTTCCGCCAGGAAGGGCCTGCACCGAGAACGCATCGTCGATCTCCGTCGTGGTGACATCGTCGATGCTGAATGCTTCCACGTCGGCGGCCGGCAGTTCCGCCGGCGCCGGCAACGGGGGAAGCTCCGGAAGCGCGGTCCCCTTCGGAAAGTACTCGAAAAGAAAACGGCCGAGATGGTAGCCGTGCGTTGATGGAATGCCGCCACAACGGTCGATCAGGCGGGCAGGCGTCAGCTTCAGCGCGTCGCACGCCTCTTCGAGCGCCTTCCACTCGGTGCTTGCCTTCTCGGGCCTGTAGAGCAGGCTCGGGAGGCGAGACCCGAATTCGGGGGGCAGCTTTCCGCTCTTGAGCTGCGCGACATACTCGGCTCGCTTCTCCGCCTCCAGGCGCTTGCGTTCGACGGATGCGAGAGCGGCCTTCAGGGCCTCGGGGGGCGCCGCGCGATAGCGGCCCCGGCCCTTCTTGTAGAAGTACATGGGCGCTCCCTGCAGGCGGATGAGCAGCGCCGCGGTCTCCTCCGCCTTCGGGGCGCGCCCGAAGTACTCCCGTGCCAGCGACTCGAACGAGAATTCCGCGCCGCCACAGCACTCCCAAAGGAAATCGACATCGAGGTCCTGCGCGAGTTGACGGGCCGCGTCCATGAACTCCCCGAGCCGGGAATCCTCGAAGCGCAGCAGCACGTGGGACGCCTTTATCTTGGAGCGCTTTCCGTGCGGCGCTTCCACCTGCAGCGAAGTGTCGTTGTCGGCAAGCACGGCGCCGACTTTGAAGTCGCCTTCCTCCTCGTAGAAGACGTTCCTGCTCACTTGGTAACGCCTCTCGCGATACTCATCCGGCCGGGTGATCCAACGCTGGCACCGCACAAAACTCGAGGACCGTGTCCAGGTATTCGCCGAAGTCCTTGAACGCGTGATCGCCGCCCTCGATCACCATCTGCCTGCAGCCGCGATAACGATCCACCGCTTCCCGGTAGTCGAGCACCTCGTCACCCGTCTCGACCATCAGCAGATAGCGCTCGGGGCGCGTGATGGCGGGCAACTCCAGGGCCGCCAGCTCGTCCAGGTGCGCCTGGGTGAGCTCATAGCGCCCGCCGGTATAAAGGTTTTGCTGCGCACCGAGGAACTGACGGAGCCCGTCGTAAGGCCGCACGGCGGGATTGACGAGGACCGCCCTGAGCCCGTGCCTTTCCGCAAGCCAGGTGGCGTAGAAGCCCCCGAGCGAGCTCCCAACGAGGCTCGCCCCGGGATGCTTTGCGATCTCGGCTTCAAGCAGCGCGGCGGCGGCGCGTGGCCGGTCCGGCAACGCCGGCGCCGAGAACTCTGTCCCTCGTCC
>DASPGR010000149.1:0-14117 GCA_035620515.1 Burkholderiales bacterium
TGGGAAACCCTGAAAAAGGGCTCCCAGCTCGGTTTACGCACCTTCGCGCTGTCGGAAGAGAACGGCGGCGCGGGGGCGTCCGATCAACTCACCCAGTCCCTCATCGCGGAAGAGCTTGCGGCAGCCGACATCGGCACGGCGTATTACTTCATGCTGACCGCGCGGCGCGCGCGCGACTGGTTCGAGTTCCGGATGACGAAGGAGCAGCGCGACTATTTCCTGCCGAGGTTCGTCAACGACGATCTCTATTTCACGACGGTCGCCATCCACGAGCCCGACACCGATCTTGGCTTCGACTACTTCACCGAGACGCCCGAGGGCGTGCGCCTGAAGACGCGCGCGGTCGAGCAGCCCGACGGCTCCTGGTTGATCAACGGCGCGAAGAATTTCCAGACCGTGGGCTACCTTGCGAAGCTCATCGTCACGATCGCGCAGACAGACAAGGGCCCGCAGGCGTTTCTTGTCGAGGGCGACTCGCCCGGTCTCGTGCGCCACCCGATGACGAAGATCGGCCGGCGCGTCGGCGACAACGCGGAGATCTTCTACGACAACGTGCGGGTGCCGAAGGGGCGCATCCTCCCGCCGCCGCCGAAGGGCCGCACCGACATGGGGACCCACGTCGTGATCGCGTCGCTTACGCTCGGCGTCGGACGCGCGGCGCTGGAAGAAACGCTCAAGTACACGCAGGAGCGCGTCGCCGGCGGCAAGCCCATTATCCGCCACCAGGCCGTTGGGCTCTTTCTCGCCGACATGGCGATGAACCTCGAAGCCGCGCGCCGGCTCATCTGGACCGCGGCGTGGGCGAAGGACCACCCCGAAGCGTTCGCCGATGGCAGCGCGGAGTGGCAGCCCTACGAGCTGATGGCGCTGGCCTTCACCGGCACGGCCGTGCAGCGGCTGACCGAACAGGGCATGGAGCTCTTCGGCGGCATGGGCGTAATTTCGGGCATGCCGATCGAGAAGTACGTGCGCGACGCCCTCATCCAGAAGCACATCTCGTTTCCCTTCCCCTCGCGCTTCAAGATCGCCGAGGCGCTCGCGGGCTACAAGCGGAAAGTGCCGCCCTTCGTCGGCAGCAACTGATCACGCGTCTGTATCCTGGAGGATCATGTCGGCGCCTTTCTCGGCGATCATTAGGGTTGGCGCAAAGGTGTTGCCCGAGACGAGCGTCGGCATGATGGAGGCGTCGACGACGCGCAGGCCCTGGAGGCCGCGGACGCGCAGGCGATCATCGACCACGGCGGCCGCGTCATTTCCCATCTTGCAGGTGCTGACGGGGTGGTAGGCGATTCCGCCGCGTTGGCGCAGAAACTCGAGAAGGTCGGCATCGCTCGCGCACGAGGGCCCGGGATCGTGCTCGCGCACGACGTAACGGGAGAGCGCCGGGCTCGCTGCCAGGCGCCGCAGAGCCTTCACCCCAGCCAGCAGGACGGCGCAATCCTTCTCGCTCGAGAGGTAGTTCGGCCGGATCGCAGGCGGCTGCAATGCGTCCTTGCTCTGGATCAGGACGCTGCCCCGGCTCTCGGGGCGCAGAAGCCTTGCCGAGAGGAAGAAACCCGGGAAGGAATGAAGCCTGTCCCCCGCCTTGTCCATGCTGAAAAGCGAAATGCTGGTCTGTATATCCGGCGTCGCGGACGCCGGGTGAGCGCGGATGAAACCCGTCGCATAGGATGAACCCATCGCGAGCGGACCCTTGCGCAGGAAGGCGTAGCGCAACACGGCGGCAAGGCCCCTGCCGAAATGGTGCACGACGTCGTTCAACGTGATGGGCTCGGTGCACTCATAGTTCACCCTGCTGGTGTAGTGGTCCTGGAGGTTCATTCCGACGCCAGGGAGATCGGCCACGATCGGAATGCCAAAGCTCTTGAGCAGGGGAGCCGGGCCGACGCCGGAGAGCTGGAGCAGCTGCGGTGAGTTGAACGAGCCGCCGGCAGCGATCACCTGCTTTTGTGCGCGCGCGGATTCCAGGTTGCCGTGGCGCAGATATTCCACGCCGGTTGCGCGCCTGCCGGAGAACAAAATGCGTGTCGCGTGCGCGCGCGTGACGACCGTGAGGTTGCGGCGCCGCCGGACCGGGCGCAGGTAGGCCGTCGCCGCGCTGCTGCGGAGCCCCTTGCGCAGCGTCCACTGGTTGTAGCCGAAGCCTTCCTGGGTTGCGCCGTTGAAGTCCCGGTTGCGCGGATAGCCGCATTCGTCCGCCGCCGCAAGGAAGGCGTCGGCGAGCGGGTGCGGTTCTGAAGGGTCCGACACGGAAAGCGGGCCGCCCGTGCCGTGATACTCGTCGGCCCCGCGGCCCTGGTCCTCGGCCTGGCGGAAATAGGGCAGGACATCGGCGTAGCCCCAGCCTGCGTTGCCGAGGTCGCGCCAGCGGTCGTAGTCCTCGCGCTGTCCGCGTATGTAGAGGAGCCCGTTGATCGAGCTCGAGCCCCCGAGCACCTTGCCGCGCGGCTGCAGGATGCGCCGGCTCGCCGTTTTCTCGTCGGCCTCGCTGTAGTAGAGCCAGTTCACCTTCGGGTTCGAGAAGTGCTTTCCGTATCCGAGAGGGATGTGGATCCACGGGCTGCTGTCCTCGCCGCCCGCTTCGAGGAGAAGCACGGTGTGGCGGCCGGAGGCGGTGAGGCGGTTGGCAAGCACGCAGCCCGCGGCGCCGCCACCCACGATGATGAAATCGAACTCGGAGTTCGTCGGCATTGGTTCACCTCTTCAACAGCTTTTTAGCCGCAATGATCCTTCATCCCTGGCCCAGCATTCCGAGACTCTCGAACCGCAGGTAAAGCTCGCGGCAGGCCCAGGCATCGGTCGCCGCATACGTGATCTGCGCGGGGGAGAGGTCAGCCCGCGCCCAGTTGGAAGTGCGGTTGCCCTTGGGAATCCGAAACCCGAGGAACATTCCGGCGAGGTTTCGCACGCCGGTCTGGCCGATGCTGCGGCGGCGCGCGACGACGCCCAGGTCGAGCGCATTCTCCACCGTGAACGGAAACACAAGCTTCAGCTGACGCAAGTCGTGCGCGAGCCCGACCCCGGCCTTGACCGTCGCGGGGCTTGCCAGCAGCTCGACAAGCGCAGGGAAAACGTCCAGGCGCCTCAACTGGAAGAGGTAGACGGCCCGGGCCGTCGCCGCCTGCACGAGACAGGGCAGATGGCTCTCGCCCTTCCTGAACGAGGGCCGCGTCTCCGTATCGAGGCCGACGACGCGTTCCTCGCGGAAATCCGCGCGCGCCTTTTTCAAATCCTCCAGCGTCTCGACGAGGGATACCTCACCCTCGTAGCGCCGAATGGGCAGGTTTGCGAGATCCTCTCTTGCGATGCTGCGCATCGGCAGATGGTAACCCTAAAACCAATTTGGCCACCGATGCCCGCCGAACGATCACACGCCCTCGGCCGCCTCCGGATTCCACTGTCCTTTCCGCATCCGCGTGATCCTGACGTCGCGGAACATGCCTGCCTTGGTGAATGGATCGCCATCCACGAACGCCTGGGCTTCCGCGCGCGACTCGACGTTGACGATCATCAGGCTGCCGACGAACTCCTTGCCGTCGTCGGACGTCGTGCCCCCCGACAGGACGAGTGCAGAGCGACGAAAACACGCACAATCGGCATCACGGGATCCTTTTGTGCCTTGGATCTTGTACCTTGAGACTGAAAAGTGGAAACTAAGGCATCGAATGTACAAGAAGTGCCCCAAGTGCGCACATGAGCGCGCGCCCGGCGAGACCGGGCCGGAGGACATCTGCGCAGCCTGCGGGCTGATCTTCTCCAAGTACTTGAAATCGCGCCTTGCGCCGGCTGCCCCATTGGCGGCGACTCCTGCGGACGATGACGCCGGGGAGGGGTGGTTGGCGCGCCTGAAAGAAGCCGCCCTTTACGTGCCGGACGAGGTGGACGCGCTCTACGTGTACGCGCGGGCGGCGCTCCTCGCCGCGCTGATCGTCTACGGCATCAGGCTCGCCGCCATGGACGTGCCGTCATGGGAAATGGCCGGGTCCCTGATACACGCGCCGATGGTGCCGTTTCACGAGTTCGGGCACATTTTCTTTCGCCCCTTCGGGGAGTTCATGACCCACCTTGGGGGCGCGCTCTTCCAGGCGGGGCTTCCCCTCGTCCTCGGCGGCATCTTCCTCGTGAAGAACCGCGACCCGTTCGCCGCGGCGGTCATGCTGTGGTGGTCCGCCGCCGCGGTGATGGACACGGCGCCCTACGTCTACGACGCGCAGGTGCCCCAGCACATCCTGCTTACAGGCCGCACCGGCGATACCGGGGCGCACGATTTCATCGACGTCCTCGGTGACCTCGGGCTGCTCGGCCGCGCCCAGGCGGTGGGCCGACTCACGCACGGTTTCGGCGTGGTGATGCTGATCGCATCGTTCGTCTGGGCAACGGCCATCGTGTGGAGGCAGTACCGCGTCAGGACCTGAACTCCGGAACCCGTGGCGGGTGGCGGACAAAGCGTGATGCGCGTCACAAGCCTCCAGGCGGTGCCGGGCGCGCATTCCGCGGGCATAAGGCAGGCGTCGGTTGTAGTACAGTAATATTGTCAAAACCCGGACTTCGGCCGGGATGGCGAGATAAATAGTCTCTCGTGGGTTTTGATTCGAAACGTGTCAAGCGATGACTGACACCCTGAACGATCCGCTCAGCCGCGCGATCCTGGAATACCTCTACGAGCTGACCCGCACGCAGCGCGGCACGCACCGCCACGAGACCATCGGGGGCGGGATCGCCGTGCACATCGGCAAGCGCACGGGAGCCTCGAAGGAGGATATCGCCGTTGCCCTCGAGCAGCTGGTTGGCACCGGCCTTGTCCGCGAGAGGCAGCAGCTCCGGCTCCTTTCGAGCGGCCGCTCGATGGATTCCTGGGTATATGCCATCACGGGATCAGGAATCGTGGAATTGAAAGGGGAATCCAGAGTAGGAGCGGTCAAGGAACGCCCCGTCGAGGTGTTGCCGCTGGCAAGCGACGTGCGGGAGAGCTATTTCAACAACGTGGAAGTGCGCCTGCTCGACTTCGTCCGGCGCGGATTTCGCATCTCCGGGCGGACCTTCGACGGCTGTCTCATCAGTGGTCCGGCGGTCATCGATCTTCATCGCACGCATCTGGACGACCGGTGCGTCTTTTTCGTGCCGGAGAACGGCGACGCAACGGTGTTCGTGGAGCCGGGGCGCACGATTGCGGGCATCCTCCTGGTGGAAGACTGCATCTTTCACAACTGCCGTTTTCGCAACGTCGGGGTCGTCGCACGCGTGGCGCAGGACCGCCAGGTCACCGCAATTCAGTCGGCCAAAACCTAGAGCGTTCGAAAATCGAATCCCCTCCTGCCTGAGGGTGAGCCGGGAATTCGAGGAGCATGTCTCCGAGCCGGCGAACGACCGCCGCGATGCAGCGCGGCGGGACGGGCGGGGTGCCCGCGAAAGCGGGCGGGGTGGTGGGAGCGAAAAGCGAGAGGAGCAAAGAATAATGACAAGCCACACCGCCAGCGTCACCCCCGACCTCATCCGCTACATGGCGAAGGCCGCTCACTCGCCCGTGCCGCCGCAGGTTCTCACGAAAGCCAAACACCACGTGCTCGACACCATCGCCGCCATGGTCTCCGGCACCACGATCAAGCCCGGCGAATTCGCGCTGCGCTACGTCGGAGAGCTGGGCGGAAAGCCGGAAGCGCAGGTCGTTGGCAGCGGCGTTCTGACCTCGGGGATCAACGCGGCGCTCGCCAACGGCATGCTCGCCCACGCCGATGAGACCGACGATTCCAACGGCTCCGCGGGGATTCACCCGGGCTGCGCCGTGATTCCCGCGGCGCTCGCCATGGCCGAGCGCGAGAACGCGGGCGGCGAGGCGTTTCTCCGCGCGATGATCCTGGGCTACGACATCGGCTCGCGCACCACCAAGGCGCTCGGGCGCGAGGCGATGCGCGAGAGAAACCATCTGCCTTTCAGCATCGGCGGCACGCTCGGTGCGACGGCGGCGGCCGGGTGCATCGCGCGCCTCGATGAAGAGCAGCTCCGGCATCTCCTCTCCTGCGGCGCGCAGCAGGCTTCGGGCGTCATGACCTACGCGCGCGACACCGAGCACATCGAGAAGGCCTTCATATTCGGCGGGATGACCGCGCGCAATGGCGTTACGGCCGCAACGCTCGTCCAAAGCGGATACACCGGTGTTCTCGACGTATTCGACGGCCCGGGTAATTTTCTCATTGCCTATGCCGAGTCGCCCAGCCCGCAGGAGCTGACGGCGGAGCTCGGCAGCCGCTACGAGGTGATGCTCACCAATATCAAGAAGTATTGCGTCGGCTTCCCGATTCAGTCGGCGCTGGAGGCGCTCACCATCCTGATGGCGGAGCACAAGCTCAAGGCGGGCGACATCGGGGGCATCACCGCGCGCATTCCTGAGAGCGGCGCGCGCACGGTAAACGACCGCGAGATGCCCGACATCAACCTGCAGTACATCTTCGCGGTGACGCTCCTCGACGGCAAGTGCACCTTCGAGGCAGCGCATTCGTTCGAGCGCATGACGGATCCCGCGGTCGTGGCGCTGAAGAAGCGCGTGACGCTCATCGGCGATCCGGAGCTCACGCAGGCGCGGCCGGAAGGCCAGTCGATCGTCGAAGTGACGACGCGCGACGGGCGCAAGCTGAAAAAGCACGCGACGACCTTCAAGGGCCGCTCGGAAAACCCGCTTACTACGGAGGAAGTGCACGAGAAAGCCGGGGAGCTGCTCGAGCCCGTCCTGGGCACGTCACGCACGCGGCAGTTGATCGAGGTCATCGACAAGCTGGAGACGCTCGGCAGCATGCGCGACCTCCGGCCGCTGCTCAAAGCCTAGCGCCCTTCGCCAAGGCTGATTGACACCTGTGGAGGCGCGGCACATGCTAGCCGCGCATCGCACGTCCGCTCTGCGCGGACGAGGTGGTGCAAGGCGGCCCGCGACGGCCACGGGATCTCGCGGTCACAGGGAGGGGAAAACATGAAAACCACGTTGAGCGGGTGGGCGTCGCTGGCGTTGCTGGCCGGCGGAGCCCTGGTGCTGGCGGGAACAGCCCCGGCGCAGGACTGGAAGCCGGAGCGGCCGATCGAGTTGACGATACCAGCGGGTCCCGGGGGATCAAACGACATCACGGCGCGTATCGTCCAGAAGATCTGGAGCAACCTCAATTTGCTGCCGGTACCGAGCTCGGTGATGAACCGTGGTGGCGGCGGGCACGTGGTTGCGTATACCTACCTGCGGGGGCGCGCCGGCGATCCGTATTCATTGAGTCTAGTGTCGACGCCGCTTTTGATGAACTACGCGACCGGCCGCTCGAAGTTGAGCTACAAGGACGTGACGCCGATCGCGATGCTGACCGACGAGCCGATGGTCGTGGTGGTGCGCGTCGATTCGCCCTTGAAGACCGGTCAGGACTTGCTGGATGCGCTCAAGAAAGATCCCGGTTCTCTCAGCATCGCCCTGACGAGCGACGGCCATCGCGTCTCGATCGGCCTGCCGCTGCAGAAAGCCGGGATCAGCATCAAGGGGATCCGGATCGTGGCATTCAAGAGCGGCGGTGAGACGACGACGGCACTGATGGGCGGCCATGCGGACGTGGTCATCACGTCGGTCTCGAGCCTTATCCCGCACGCGACGGCCGGTAAACTCCGCGGCATTGCCGTGAGCTCGTCCAAGCGGCTCGGCGGACCTGTCGCAGACATGCCGACCTGGCAGGAGCTCGGCTACCCGAGCTCGGGATCGTGGAAAGGCATCGCGGGCCCGCCGGGGCTCACGCCGGAGCAGGTCGAGTACTGGGAAGGCGTGATGCGCACGACGGCCCAGAGCGAGGAGCTCGCCGCCTACGCCCAGAAGAACCAGTGGTTGATCGCCTTCAAGGGCTCCGCCGAGACTGTCCAGTGGATGGAGGAGGAGAGCGCGCGGCTGAAGGATGTGGTGCAGGCGCTCGGACTGGTGAGGAAGAAGAAATAGCGGATACTACAACGCATCACCGGTTCTCGGGGCCGCCGGGGATCTCGAGGCCCATGTAGCCCCGGGGATCGCCCGACCGCGTGAAGATCGACCGCACGCCGAGAAGCAGCAGCGCGAGCGCGACCAGCAGCATCCCGGCTGCGATGGGGCGCGTGAAGAAGATGGAGTAGTCGCCCGCCGAGATCGCAAGCGACTGCCGGAAATTGAGCTCGAGCATGGGTGCGAGGACGAGGCCGAGGATGATCGGCGCGATCTCGTAGTCGAGTTTGCGCAGGAGGTAGCCCACGACGCCCGCGCCGGCCATGATCCACACGTCCACCACGCTGTTGTTGACGGCGTACACGCCGAGCGTCGCGAAGGCGAGCAGCGACGGGTAGAGATAGGAGTACGGTACCCGCAGAACATTCACGAAAAGTCCGACCATGGGCAGGTTCAGGATGAGCAGCACGGCATTGCCCACGTACATGCTTGCGATGACGCCCCAGAAGAGCGCGGGCTGGTCCTGGATCAACAAGGGCCCCGGGGCGATGCCATGGATCATCATCGCCGCCAGCATGATGGCCGGCACAGCGCCAGAGGGCAGGCCCAGGGCGAGCATCGGCACCAGCGCCCCGGACGTGGCCGAGTTATTCGCCGATTCGGGGCCGGCGACACCCTCGATGGCACCCTGGCCGAAGCGCTCCGGATTTTTGGCCAGGCGCCGCTCGACCGAGTAGGACACGAACGACGAAATGATGTGGCCCGGCCCCGGAATGATTCCAATGAGAAATCCCAGCACGGTGCCGCGACCGATGGGCGCCGCGCTCCTCCGCCATTCCTCGCGGTTGGGCAGCAATTCCCGCAGGCGGGGCGCCCGGATTTCCACCTTGGCGGCGCGCCCTGCGGAGAGCAGGATTTCCGAAATGCCGAACAAGCCTACCGCCACCGGAACGATGCCGATGCCGTCGCCCAGTTCGGAGAACCCGTACTCGAAGCGGAAGAGCCCCGTCATGGTGTCCATGCCGACCATGCCCAGGAGCAGGCCGAACGCAGCCATGGTGAGGGAACGGGTGATGGGTCCGCCGCTCATATACGCGAGCACCAGCAGGCCGAGCGTCAGCATCGCGAAATGCTCGGGCGGTCCAAAGCGCAGCGCGAACTCGGCGAGCGGGGGCGCGAGCAGCATGAGTGCGACGATGCTCAAGGTCCCCGCAACGAACGAGCCCACCGCCGCGATGGCGAGCGCCGGTCCCGACCGTCCCTTCTGCGTCATGGCATAGCCGTCGATGCACGTCATCACCGATGCCGCCTCGCCGGGAATGCGCATGAGAATGGAGGTCGTGGAACCGCCGTACATCGCCCCGTAGTAGATGCCGGCGAGCAGCACGATGGCGCTCGTCGGGTTCAACCCGAAGGTGACGGGCAGGAGGAGACTGATCCCCGCGAGCGGCCCCACGCCGGGAAGGACGCCCACGAGCGTTCCCACAATGCACCCCGCAAACGCGTAGACGAGCACGTCGGGCGAGAGCGCCGTGGAAAAGCCGATCGCGAGGTTTTGCAGTACGTCGCCCATCAGGTCCGCCCCCCCAATCCGGTCCGCTGTCGCGCTACAGCCCGAGCGGGCCCAGCGGCAGGGGCACGTTGAGCAGCGCGTTGAACAGGAAATAGGTGCCGGCGGAGAAGCACCCGGCGAAGAGAAGGCCCGCGATCCATCCCTTTCTTTCGAGGACGCTTACGAGCGTGAGCAGAGCGATGAAGATCGTGAGGCGGTATCCGAGGCGCTCGAGCGCAAGCGCCATGAACGCGCAGGTTCCGAGGATGACGAGCGCGTGCCACCATTCCGTCCACTGGACCGCGGCCGCCCGCTTGCCGGAGCGGCCCCCGAGAATCAGCGCGATGCTGCACACGAGCAGCGTGGATGCAAGCAGCGTCGGCATCACGCCCGGCCCGGGCTCGGCGAGAAAGCCGAACGGGATCTTGCGGGATTCCCAGAGAACGAAGAGCGAGAACGCCGTGAAGAACAACCCCGCCACGTGGTCGATCGTAAGCGACCGCACGCCCTGGCCTCAGGATCCCGCGCCGGGTAACCGCGCTATTTTCCAGGCACCGGAATGCGGCGGATCGCGGCGGCGAGCCTTTCGCAGTCGTTATCCCACCATTTCTGGAACTCGGGCGCATCCAGGTACGCGGGCGGCATCTGCATTTTCATCGATGCGTCGGTGAACTGTTGATCCGTCACCGCCTGCTTGACCGCCTTGCGGATGACGTCGAGCGCGTGGCCCGGCACGTCCTTGCGCGCGAACATGCCCACCCAGAGGTAGACCTCCATGTCGTAGCCGAGCTCCTTCATCGTGGGAGTGTCGGGATACGCGGCGTGCCGGCTCGCGCCGGTATTGGCGATCACGCGCAACTTCCCCGCTCTCGCCTGCGGGGTGACCGCTCCGGTCGACAGCGCCGATACGAATGCATGCCCGCCCACGATCGCGGTCATCGCGGGGCCGCCTCCGGTCGTCGGCAGATGGCGCATCTTGACCCCGGTGACCTGCTGGAAGATCTCCATCGACATGTGAGCCACCGAGTAGGGGCCGGCGGAGACATAGAGAACCTCGTTTGGCTTCCTCTTTGCGTCCGCGACCAGCTCCTTCACGGACTTCCACGGAGTGCTCGGGTGCACGATCACGAGCGTCGGGTCGGCGTTGATCCGGCCGATCGGAACGAACTGCTCGCGGGTGAAGCGCGGCTTGCGCCCCGCAACGCGATCGGCTTCCGGAATGGTGCAAATCGAGAACACGGTGATCACCAGCGTGTAGCCGTCGGCCGGGGCCTGCGACACGAATTGCGTGCCGACCGCGCCGCCGGCGCCTGTGCGGTTGACCACGATCACGGGTTGCTTCAGGACCTTTTCCAGGGCCGGGGCGAGCGGCCGTGCGGTAAGGTCCGCCGCCCCGCCCGGCGGATACGGCGAGACGAGCGTGACGGGGCGGGTGGGAAAGGACTCCTGCGCGAACACCGCACCCGCGACGAGCGGCAATAAAAGCACGAAACCTGCCGGCAGCAAGCGACGCATAAGATCTCCCCTAGTCTGGTAACGCCACCCGTATTTTCAGGGCAAGGCAGTATGAGTGCGCGGAACTTTCATTGTCAACGTGGAGGGCAAATGCGCGCTGGCGTCCGCCCGATTCTCACCCGGTGGTAGAGTGGTCACCGATGAAGAAGCGGGCGTTCGGGCGAACAGGGCTCCAGGTTTCCGAAGTCATATTCGGCGGCGGAAGCGTCGGCGGGATCGTGATCCAGAAGGACGATGCGACGAAGCGGGAAGCGATCCGCCGGGCGATGGCCGGGGGCATCAACTGGGTCGATACGGCCCAGCAGTACGGCAACGGGAAATCGGAGGAGGCGCTCGGCTGGCTGCTGCCCGAATCCGGTGCGAACCCCTATGTCTCGACCAAGTTCAATCTCGATGTCGAGAATCTCACCGATATCCCGGGCCAGATCGAGGAGCGCCTGATGGCGAGCCTCGCGCGTCTCAGGCGAAAATCGGTCGACCTCTTGCAGCTCCACAACCGGATCGGTTCGAAGCCCGGCGGGAGGGTGATGACGGTCGAGCGTATCCTCGGGAAGGACGGCGTGGCCGACGGCCTCGAGCGCCTGCGCGAGAGGGGGCTCATCCGCCACATGGGCATCACCGCGTTAGGCGAGGCGCCGTCGGTCTGCGAAGTCATCCGCAGCGGGCGGTTCGATTCGGCGCAGGTCTACTACAACCTGCTGAATCCGAGCGCGGCGCGCGCCATGCCGCAGGCGTGGACCGGGCACAGGCTGACGGGCATCATCGATGCCTGCCGCGAGCATCATGTCGCGGTGATGGCGATCCGGATCTTTGCCGCGGGAGTCATCGCCACGGACGAGCGCACCGGGCGCGAGAGCATACTCACGGCGGACACCAGCCTCGCCGAGGAAGAACGCAAGGCGAAGGTTGTCTTCGAGGCGATCGGAAGCGGGGAGGGGACGCGTGGCCAGGTGGCGCTGCGGTTCGTGCTGTCGAACCCGGACATCTCCTGCGCCATCATCGGCATCTCGGAGCTCCATCATATCGACGAGGCGCTGCAGGCGGCGGAGATGGGGCCGTTGCCGGCGGCCGTGCTGAGGCAGCTGGATGCACTATACGAGAGCGACTTCGGGCGCGCCCGATAAATGGCGGATGGCGAATGGCGGATCTTGAGAGAGGGGAGGAATGACGATGAAAACAGTAAACGGATGGATCGGGCTCGCATTGGTTGTCGCGCTGTTCGCGTTCTTGCCGGTGCAGGCCCAGAACTACCCGCAGCGGCCCCTGCGGGTGATCGTGCCGCTCGCTGCCGGCGGCGGCATGGACACGGTGACGCGCAGCCTCGCGGGCAACCTCACGGAGATATTCAGGCAGAATGTCGTCGTCGACAACCGTCCCGGCGCCGGAAGCATGATCGGCCTCGAGATCCTGTCGGGGGCGGCGCCGGACGGCCACACGCTCATGATGATCAGCGCGACGACGATCATCCATCCGATTCTCTACAAGTCGCGCTTCGATGTCACCCGTGATTTCACGCCGGTCTCGCAGGTGACGGAACAGGGCTACGCTCTGGTCGTGCACCCGGGCATTCCGGCGAAATCCGTGACCGAGCTCGTCAAGCACCTTCGCGCGCATCCCGGCGAGGTGAATTACAGCTCGTCAGGGATTGGCAGCCCGATCCACATGACGACCGAGCTCTTCCAGCTCGCGACCGGCACGCGCGCGACGCACGTTCCCTACAAGGGAATGGGCGCGGCCTATCCGGATCTCGTGGGCGGGCGCATTCAGATGTCGTTTGCAACCATCATCTCGTCGCTTCCGCACGTCAAGAACAAGCGCCTGCGGGCGCTGGCAGTGACGCCGGACAAGCGCGCCCCGGCGTTGCCGGAGACGCCCACCCTGCGCGAAGCGGGCGTCGACCTCGCCGTCGTGAATTTTTACGGGCTCATCGCTCCCGCCGGCACGGGAAAAGCTGCTCTTGACCGGGTGAGCGGCGAGACTGCGAAAGTCATGCATCGGCCCGACGTCATGAAGCGCCTGGTTGCAGAAGGGTCGTCGGCGGTTGGCAGCACGCCAGCCGAGTTCGCAGCCCGCCTTCGGGCCGAGCGCGAGCGGTGGACCAAAGTCATCAAGGAAGCCGGCATTCGCCCCACGCGATAGCAAGCCCTTTCGCCATCCGCCATATGTATAGCGGTCCGGTCATCGACAGCCACCACCACCTCTGGGAGTGGAAGAACTACCCGTGGCTCGTCGCGCCCATCACGCCGAAGATGTACGGCAGCAACTACCAGCTGCTGCGGCAGGACTATCTGGTGAAGGATCTGCTGGCGGATTTCGGCGCGAACAATGTCGTCAAATCGGTGCACGTTCAGGCCAACTACGATCCTTCGAATCCCGTGGGGGAAACAAAATGGCTGCAGGCGCAGGCGGACCGGCACGGTTTCCCGCACGCGATCATCGGGCACGCGGTGATGAACGACCCCGACGTCGAGAAAATTCTCGAGGGACACCGGCAGTACCTGAACACGCGCGGTGTGCGCCACCAGCTGCACTACTGGGAGGGTGATCCCCTGCGCTGCCGGACCGACCGTCCAGATCTATGCCTCACCGATGAGTTCCAGCGCGGCATCGAGCTCCTCAGAAAGTACGACCTTAGCTTCGAGCTGCAGGGGTTCTCGCATCAGTTCAGCTTCTTTGCCGAGCTCGTCGGCAATCACCCGCGGACGAATTTCTGCCTGGTCCACGCGGGCATGCTGACCGCGGACGACGACGCGACGGTCGACGCCTGGAAGGAGGGCCTCGAGCACCTGCACCCGCTGCCCAACCTGTGGATCAAGTGCTCGGGGCTCAACTTCTTCACGGGAAAATGCGACGAGAACCACATGCGCATCACGCTCGATCATCTGCTCGACCGCTTCGGCGCCGGGCGCTGCTTCTACGGCAGCAACTTCCCGCTGGAGAAGCTATGGGCGAGCTACGACGATCTCGTCGCAACCAGCAAGAAGATTCTGGAACGCCGGCCTCAGAGCGAGCAGCGGAAGTACTTTCACGACACCGCGGCGTCCTTCTACCGCATCTGAGCTATGTTCCGCGCAGGCGATCGCGCGGGATTTGCGAGCGCTGTCTGAAGGTCCTGTCCCG
>DASPGR010000150.1:0-13741 GCA_035620515.1 Burkholderiales bacterium
CGCTCGGGCACGACGATCTCATCCGGCGCGCAGCGCGGCTCTTCGACCGCGTCATCGTGGCGGTGGCCGACAGCTCCTCGAAGCGGCCGTTCTTCAGCCGCGACGAGCGCGTGGAGATGGCGAGCGAGGTGCTGCGCGACGCCGGCAACGTCGAGGTGGTGGGCTTTTCCGGCCTGCTGATGAGGTTCGTGCAGGATCACCGGGCGCGCGTCGTGATCCGCGGGCTGCGCGCCGCTTCGGATTTCGAGTACGAGTTCCAGCTCGCCGGAATGAACCGCGGGCTCTATCCTGATGTCGAAACGTTGTTCCTGACGCCCGGCGAGCGGTACATGTTCATATCCGCGACGATCGTAAGGGAAATCTCCGTCCTGGGCGGCGACGTGAGCAAGTTCGTGCCCCCGCTCGTGGCCAAGCGGCTGGCGGCGAAGATCAAGCAGCTCGGCGGCAAGTGATCGCGCCCGGACGAACCGGATTATTAACCGCCGATAAACGCCGATGAACGCAGATGCCGAGCCCATCCGACGCGTGTTCCAGAGTCGAACTATCTGTGTTTATCGGCGTGTATCTGCGGTTTCATTCGGGGTTTGAGACGGCTTTCGGCGAGGACCGCCGCTTGTGGCGCTGAAGATCACCGACGAGTGTATCAACTGCGATGTGTGCGAGCCCGAGTGCCCGAACGGCGCCATCTCGCAGGGCGAGGAGATCTACGTCATCGAGCCCGCCAAGTGCACCGAATGCGTCGGCCACTTCGACGCGCCGCAATGCCAGAAGGTCTGCCCGGTCGATTGCATTCCGCTGGATCCCGAGCACGTCGAGACGAAGGAAGAGCTTTACGCAAAATTTCTCAGGCTGACTACCGAGAAAGCGTGAGCAGCGCGCGGTGCAATCATGCCTTCTGGCAACGGGGGCAGTAGAAGGTGGAGCGCTGCCCCTGTCTTACGCCCCTGATCGGGGTGCCGCAGCGCGAGCACGGTTCGCCGGCCCGGTCGTAGACCCTGAAGTGGTTCTGAAACAGGCCCGCCTGGCCGTCGCTTCGTACGTAGTCACGCAGGGTGCTGCCGCCCGCGCCGATTGCAAGCTCGAGCGTAGCCCGGATTTCCGCTGCGAGCGTGTCGCAGCGCTCGCGGTTCAATCGCCGCGCCGCCGTCCGCGGCGATATGCCGGCGCGGAACAGCGCCTCGTTTGCGTAGATATTTCCGACTCCGGCGACGACGTGGCTGTCCATAAGGACATGCTTGATGGCGGTCGTGCGGTTCCGTGTGATGCGATGAAGCCATGCACCGTCAAACTCCGGTGACAGAGGCTCGGGCCCGATGTGCGCCAGAAGCGCGTGCTTGAGCGGGTCGCCCTTTTTCCATAGCACGAGGCCGAAACGCCGCGGGTCGCGCATCCGCACCACGGTGCCGTTCTCCAGCACGAGATCGAAGTGATCATGGGTCGTGAGCGGCGTGCTGCCATCGGCGACCCACAGCCTTCCCGACATGCCGAGGTGCACGATCAGCGTGCCCGCGCCGCAATCGGCGAGCAGGTATTTGCCGCGCCGCCCGAGCGAGCGGATGGTGGCGCCGGCCACGAGCCTGGGCAGCTGGGGCGGTACACGCAGCCGCAATCTGCCGTTGCGAACGATCGCAGTGCGTATGCGCTGTCCGACCAGCACCGGCTCGAGCCCGCGCCGGGTCGTCTCCACTTCGGGAAGCTCAGGCATCTCAATTCTTGTCAGCTGGGCGCTGACGCTCGGCTCCCGGGGGCGAGAGGAGGCGCGCTCCGACCTCCGCGGCGAAGTGGTACTGAAGCTGCTCATCCGGGCGGAGCAACACAACCTCGGGCTTTCGACCAAGAATGCCAAGCGCAAGCGATCCTCCGTTGGCGAGCTCGATCCGCACCGACTCGCTCGCCTCGCTCTGCCGGTGCGGCTCGATGCGCAGCGCACGGGCGGCCCGCCATTCCTCGACCCAGCGGTTGACATCGTCCTGGCTCCAGTCGGGCGGGAGAGGTTCGAGCACCCAGCGCTCGCCCGATCGCGCCGCGCTGAAGCCCGGGGGCGAGATGCGAACCGGCGTCTCGCCTGGCGCGAGGAGACGCCTGCTTGCCAGCGCCTCCGGACGCACGGGCAGTGCGAGGGCGTAGCGCGCCGACAGGGCGTAGACCGCATCGCCGGTGCGCACATACTGCTCGCGCGAGAGCTCGTTCACCAGCCCGAAATCGAAGTTCTGGCCGTCGATCATAAGACGGGCGCGCGGCTTCTCGAGTTCGAAGCGTGCGAGGTCGGTCGCGGCAAAGCGGTGGGCGGTGCGCGCCTGAAGGATCGCGAGCAGGCGCTGCACCATGAAATCATCGGCGCGGGCGGAGAAGGGTGCCGTGAGGAACCATGTGCCGTCTTTCTTCTCGAGGATGACCGCGTCGGTTCCGGGCCGCTCGATGCGCACCGACGTGGCCGCCACGGGCGCAAGCCCCGACACCGCATGCTCGAGGGGCCCGTCGGCCGGCGGCCGGAGGTAGACAAAGGCTCCCGCCAGCGCGACTCCAAGGAGAAGCATGATGTTCAGCCAGAATGACTGCTTCATGTCTTTCGCCGGCGCCACCAGATCACCACGCCCGCGATCATGAAGGCGAGGGGCAGTATGGCGAGAAACGTGGCCGCGATGAGATAGAGCCCGATCGGGCCGATATCGAGGCGGCTGTCGGGGCTCGGGCGTGGCTGGATCGTAATAAGACTGTCATCGCCGACCAGCCAGTTGACGAGATTGACGCCGAGATCGAGATTCCCCCCGTTGCCCAGATAGCTGTTGGAGAGGAAGCTTGCGTTGCCGAAGGCCACCACGCGCTGCGGCTTGTCGTTGAAGGTGCGCTCCAGCGCGACCGCGATCGTAACGGGGCCCGGGACATCGCGTGTCGCGTCGAACGCCGGCGACGCGTCGGGATTGGCGGTCTCGACCCAGCCGCGCGGGGCAACCTCGACGAGCGGCGTGACGCGCCATTCGTCGCTCTCGATCACGCCGACCTGGCGGGAATAGGGAAAGAGCGTGTTGAGATGGAGCGTGGAGGTGGCGGCATGCGGGCTGTAGCCGGCAGCCGTTCCAACCGCAAATGCCGGAGAAGCCCTGAACTCGTTGGCACGCGGATCGACCACGACGCCCGGCATCAGCACCAGACCGAGCTGCTCAGCCAGCGGTTGCAGCCCGCGCAGCGGCTCGGGATCGAGCAACCACAGCAGATTGCCGCCCCGCACGAGGTGCGCGCGAATCTTCTGGACCTCCGCCGCCGTGAGATCGGCCTGCGGGCTCGCGATCACGAGCAGCGCGGCATTGGCCGGCACTTCCTGTGCCACGGCAAGATTGACGCTGTTGATGCGAAATCCCTTCCGCAGCAGCTGCCGCCCGAAGTCCCCGAGATCATGGTTCGCGCCGCCATCGAGCTTGCGCTCGCCGTGACCGTCGACCCACAGCACCAGGCGCTCGGCGCCGCGCACGAGGCGCATCAGGAGATTGGCGAATGACTGCTCGGTGAACTCGGTAAGGTGCTCGGTGCGCTGCTTGTATTCCACGACCAGCTCGACCGGCACGCGCACGCCGGCCGCGGCCGCGGCCCGCGGCTGCTCCCGGGGATCGACTATCGCGAGCGACATGTCCGGCACGACGCGCTGGTACGGGCGCAGGAAATTCTGGATCCGCGCGTGCACGCTGTCGCCGCGCGCGTCCTTGGCCATCGCGTACGCGGTGATCCGCACCGGGGCGTCGAGCTGCCGCAGCACGTCGAGCGTGGGCGCAGAGAGCGTATTCCGGCTCGTCTGGGTGAGGTCGCGCTCGACGCGGTGCTCTTGCGCGAGGTAGGCGAGAAAGGTGACGAGAACCGCCAGCAGCGCGACGAAGACGCCGTGGTGAACGAACAACCGGATGCGTCGCCGGATGGGGAAACGCATTTAGCCCCGCAGGCGCTGGGCGTCCAACTGGCGCGCCGCGAGCGCCAGGAAGAAGAGGACCAGCAAAGCCGAGCACGCGAGCGCATACGTGTCGAGCACGCCCTTCGCAAACGGTTCGAAGTTCTTGATGGGCGAGAGCACCTGGGCAAGGCTGGCGGCGAGCCCCCAACCCCGAGCGCGCAGGCCTTCGTTCGCCGCCTCACCGGCCAGCATCATCAGGACGAGCGCGGCAAAGGAGCCGACCGCCGCGGCGACCGGGTGGACCGTCAGGCAGGAGACAAAGAGGCCGACGGCGGCGAAGCTCGCCGCAAGCATTGCGAGCCCGGCGAAGAGGCCCGCGAGGAGGCCGTAATCGAGGTGCGTTGTTCCGACGAGTGAAAGCGGCATGAGCGCGGTGAGCACGACGACGGCCAGCAGGAAGGCGAATATGCCGAGAAACTTGCCGATCACGATCTGCGTCATGGACACGGGCGCCGACAGGAGCAGCACCATCGTCTGGTTGCGGCGCTCCTCCGCGATGAGGCGCATGGCGAGCAGCGGCACCGCGAAGAGCAGCACGCCTGCCGCGGTCCCGAACACCGGTCCGGCCACGAGCTCGGTGGCCCCCGGCGGGTTCGCGAGACGGGAGAGCTGCGACTGCAGCTGCAGAAAATCGTCCAGGCGCCGCAGGAAGACGTAGCCCATGATGAGCTGCATGACCGTCAGCACCACCCATGCGAGTGGCGAGGCGAACAGCGACTTCAGCTCCTTTCCGGCGATCGTGAGGATCATCTGTCAACCGCCTTCCTCGTGGCGGGTGAGGTGGACGAACACGTCCTCCAGGGTCTTCTGCGCCGGCGCGATGCGGTAGAGGCCCCAGTCGCCCGCGGCGGCGCAGCGCACCAGCGCCTCGGTCGGATCATCGCCTGGAGCAAACTGTACCCGGAAGAGCGTCGCCTCCGTGCGCTGCACGCTGGCGACACCGGGCGTTGCCGCAAGCGTCTCGAGCGGGGGCGGGCGCCGCAGCCCGAGGTCGATCGTGGCGCCGCGCTCGAATTGCTTGAGGGCGGCGATCGTGTCTCCGTAGACGAGCTCGCCGTGGTGCATGATCTGCACGCGGTCGCAGATCATTTCCACCTCGGGCAGGATGTGACTCGACAGGATCACGCTGTGCGCGCCGCCCAGCTCGCGGATGAGCGTCCGGATCTCGCGGATCTGGTTGGGGTCGAGCCCGACGGTGGGCTCGTCGAGAATCACGACATCGGGGGCGTGCACGATCGCCTGGGCGATCCCGACGCGCTGCTGGTAGCCCTTGGAGAGCGTGCCGATCAGCTTGGCACCGACGTTGGAGAGCCCGCAGCGCTGGCGCGCGCGGTCGATCGCTTCGCGCACGCCGGCGCGCGGCACGCGGCGAAGCCGGGCGGCAAGCGACAGATACTCGTCGACGGTGAGCTCGCGGTAGAGAGGCGGCACTTCCGGCAGGTAGCCGATTCGCGCCTTGGCGGCGATCGGCCGCTCCATCAGATCGACGCCGCAGACGCTGACCGTGCCCTCCGTGGGCGCGAGGTTTCCCGTCAGCATCTGCATCGTGGTGGTCTTGCCGGCGCCGTTCGGGCCGAGAAGACCAAGCACCTCGCCGCGCCGCAGCTCCAGCGTGACGTTGTTCACGGCCACGTGGCTGCCAAAGTTGCGGGTCAATCCGCGCGCGGAAATGGTCAGTGCGGAATCCGGTTCCGGCATTCTGGCGCCCAATGATACACGGCGCGAGCGTCTCTTGTGGCGGGGGCGAAATATACCTAATATGTCACCCACTTTAAGCAACGGGTCCCGCCGTTTCACCACTGACCGCCCCGTCGCGGGGCCGCCCTGCCTCATGACCCTTTACCGCATTTTCTCCCTGTCGCTCTGCGCCGCGCTGTTCGCATGCGCGCAGCAGCCGGCGAGCGAGCCTCCGGACGCCGAGGGGGCGAAGAAGTCGCAGGCCCTGCCGCGCGTGATCGCGGCGCAGCCGGAGCCGCACAAGGCGCCGCTTCCGCAGATGGAGCTCGACGAGGAGCTGCTCTACAAGCTCATGCTCGCGGAGATCGCGCTGCAACGCGGCCAGCCGGACGTGGCGGTCCCGGCGTATCTTGAACTCGCGCGCGAGACGCGCGACCCGAGAATCGCGCAGCGCGCGACCGAGGTGGCCTGGAACGCCCGTTTCCAGTCGGCGGCGCTCGAGGCCGCCACGCTCTGGCTTCAGGTCGACCCCAAATCGCCCCAGGCGCGCCAGGTGGTCGCGGCGTTGCTCTCGCGGCAGGAGCCGCTCGCCGACGCGCAGCCGCACCTCGAAAAGTGGCTCGCCGCCGATCGCGATCAGGTCGGCGAGAGCTTCCTTCAGCTGAGCACGCTGCTCGGGCGCCGCAAGGACAAGCCGGCCGTGCTGAAGCTGATGCGCGCCCTCGCGGCCCCGTACCAGGACGTGCCGGAGGCGCGCCTCGCCGTGGCCCAGGCCGCCTGGCACGCAAAGGAGGAGCAGCTCTCCCTGGACGAAGCGACCGCCGCGCTGTCGTTGAGGCCGGATTGGGAGATCGCCGCACTGTTCGTCGCGCAGGTGCTGCAGCGCCGCTCCGACGAGGAGGCCATCCGCTATCTGGGCGAGTATCTCGAGACTCATCCCAAGGCGCGCGACGTGCGTCTCAACTATGCGCGCCTGCTGGTCAATACCAAGCAGTACCCCGAGGCGCGCCGGCAATTCGAGGCGCTCGTGCGCGAGTATCCCCAGAACGCGGAGGTCGGCATGGCGGTCGCGCTGCTCGCGGTGCAGGCGAACGACTACGACGCGGCCGAAGTGCAGCTGAAGCGCGTGCTCGAGCTCGATTACAAGGATCCGGATGCCGCGCGGATCTACCTCGGGCAGGTGAACGAGGAACGCAAGCGCTTCGACGAGGCGTTGAAGTGGTATTCGAGCGTCAAGCCCGGCGGGCAGTACATCAATGCCCAGGCCCGCTATGCCGGCGTCCTGGCGAAGCAGGGCAAGCTGCCCGCGGCGCGCCAGCACCTTCATCAGGTGAGCGCGCACAGCAACGCGGAGCGTGTCCAGTTGACGCAGGCCGAAGCGCAGCTCCTGCGCGAGGCGAACGCCTACCAGGAAGCATTCGATGTTCTCGGTAACGCGCTCGAGAAGATGCCCAATACGCCGGATCTCCTCTATGACCATGCGATGGCGGCCGAGAAGGTTGACCGCATCGACATCCTGGAGGCCAACCTGCGCAAGCTCATCAAGATCCGCCCCGATCACGCGCATGCCTACAACGCGCTCGGCTATACCTTCGCCGACCGCAATCAGCGAATCGAGGAAGCGCACGATCTCATCCAGACCGCACTCAAGCTTTCGCCCGAGGATCCTTTCATCCTCGACAGCATGGGCTGGGTGCTCTTCCGGATGGGCCGCAGCGAGGAGGGCCTCGACTACCTGCAGAAGGCGTACAAGCAGCGTCCCGACGCGGAGATCGCGGCGCACCTCGGCGAAGTGCTGTGGACGCTCGGCCGGCGCGAAGAAGCCCGCCGCGTCTGGGACGGGGCCATGAAGGAACACCCGGACAACGAGGCGCTGCAGAAAACCGTCAAGCGCTTCGTGCCTTAGTAATTCTTCGCGCCGTTGCGCGACAGATGCCTAACAGAATGAATCCCCTCCTGCCCGAGGAGGGGTGCCCGCGCCAGCGGGCGGGGTGGTGGGAGCGAAAATGCTCGACGCAACCACCCCGTCTGCTTCGCATCCACCCCTCCTTGAAAAGGAGGGGAGTAAAGCAGGGGCCGTCATCTCGTTTAGGTAATTTCAACTCCTCGAGGTCTTGGGCCGCACTGGCCGCGGCGACGCTGCTTGCCGGTTGTGCGGCGCTCTCGCCCCCCCGTGCGCCGGTGACGCCGGTGCCTTTCGATCTCATCGGGCGCGTTTCCGTGAGCTACGACGCGCGCAGCTTCTTCTCGAACGTGCGCTGGCAACACCTCCCGCAGCGTGACGAGATCTGGCTCCTGACACCGGCTGGCCAGACGCTGGCGCATATCGTCAGCGACGCAGACGGTGCGACCTTGACCGGCGCGGATCGCAGCGAGTACAGCGGCACCGACGTCGAGAGCCTCACGCGCCAGGGCCTGGGGTGGGAATTGCCGCTGACGCGCCTCGGATGGTGGGTGCGCGGTGAGGCCGTGCCGGGAACGCCGGCGCTCGATGTCGAGCGCGACGGCCGCGCGCGCCTGGTCGCGCTTACCCAGGACGGCTGGCGGGTCACCCTGACGCATGACGCGCTGATCGAGAGCAACCCGCTTCCGCGGCGCGTCGACGTTGCGGGCGAAGGACACGTGATCCGCCTGGTGATCGATCGCTGGCGCTCCGCGGGCGGGCCATGAGCCCAGTCGCGACGAGCTTTCCCGCACCCGGCAAGCTCAACCTCATGCTGCGCGTCATTGGGCGGCGCGCCGACGGCTACCATCTGCTGCAGACGGTGCTGCGCTTGATCGATTACGGCGACACGCTTCATTTCAGCGTTCGCGAGGACTCGGTGATCGCCCGCGTCAATGAAGTCGAGGGCGTCCCGGCCGCCGATGATCTCGTGGTGCGCGCGGCGCAATTGCTGCAGCGGGCGACGGGGACGCGGCTGGGGGCCGACATCACGGTCGAGAAGCGCCTGCCGCTGGGCGGCGGGCTCGGCGGCGGCAGCTCGGACGGGGCCACGGCGTTGCTGGCGTTGAACCACCTGTGGGGAACGCGGCTGCCGCGCGCGCGCCTGCTCGAGCTCGGGCTCGAGCTCGGAGCCGACGTGCCATTCTTCGTCCTGGGGGAAAACGCCTTTGCCGAAGGCATCGGCGAGCGCCTCCGGCCGCTTTCACTTCGGCCCGCGTGGTACCTCGTTCTGACCCCGCCGGTGGCCGTTCCGACGGCCCGGATCTTCGCCCATCCTGAATTGAAACGCGATTCAAAACCTATTAAAATGCAACGCTTTTCAGCCGAGCAGGCGGGCAACGACCTGGAGCCGGTCGTGTGCCGCGAGTATCCTGAAGTGGCACAGCATCTGGACTGGTTGCGACGGGCCGCACCGGCGTGGTTGACGGGCAGCGGCGCATGCGTCTTTGCCGCGTTCGACACGGAACGCGCGGCGCGCGAGCTGTGGGCCAGCGCGCCGAAGGGCATGCGGGGATTCATTGCGCGGGGCCTGGCGCGACACCCGCTGCAGGACCTGGCGCACTGAGGCGGACCCGGGAGCCGGACGGGCGATGCCCAGCCGGAACGTCTGCGCTGATAGAGCGCTGTTGGGGAGTCGCCAAGCTGGTTAAGGCACCGGATTTTGATTCCGGCATGCGTGGGTTCGAATCCTACCTCCCCAGCCCAACTGTTGAGCGTGGCGGCGCGCAGCACCGCCCGCACGGGGTCCCGACCGGACCGGGACATTGCTGGCGCGCAGAGGTGAGAGCGTGAGCCTGGATCGCTTGATGGTATTTACCGGCAACGCCAATTCGCGGCTTGCCGAGGATGTCGTCGGGCATCTTCACATTCCGCTCGGGCGCGCGCGGGTCGGCCGCTTCAGCGACGGCGAGGTGATGGTCGAGATCATGGAAAACGTCCGCGGGCGCGATGTCTTCGTGCTGCAGTCGATCTGCTCGCCCCCCAATGACAACCTGATGGAGCTCTTGGTGATGGTCGACGCGCTGAAGCGTGCTTCTGCAGGGCGCGTGACCGCGGCCATTCCCTACATGGGCTACACGCGCCAGGACCGGCGCCCGAGCTCGGCGCGCGTGCCGATCAGCTCCAAGCTCGTCGCCAACATGATGGCGAGCGTTGGCGTCGACCGGGTGCTCACGATGGATCTCCACTCGGAGCAGATCCAGGGGTTTTTCGATATCCCGGTGGACAACATCTACGCGGGCCCGATCCTGCTGGGCGACGTGTGGAAGCACGACTTCGGCAACCTCGTCGTGGTCTCGCCGGATGTCGGCGGCGTGATGCGCGCGCGGGGCCTGGCCAAGCGGCTGGAGTCCGAGCTCGCCATCATCGACAAGCGGCGCCCGCGGCCCAATGTCGCCACCGTCATGCACATCATCGGCGAGGTGGAAGGGCGGACGTGCGTCATCGTGGACGACCTGGTGGACACGGCGAACACGTTGTGCGAAGCGGCGAGCGCGCTCAAGAAAAACGGCGCCGAGAAGGTTCTCGCCTACTGCACGCACCCGGTCTTGTCAGGCAAGGCGGTCGAGCGCATCACCGAGTCGGTCCTGGACGAGATCGTGGTGACGGACACCATCCCGCTGAGCGATGACGCTAAGAAATGCAGCAAGATCAGGGTGCTCACCGTGGCAGGCCTGCTGGCGGAGACGGTGAGGAGAATCAGCAACGAGGACTCGGTCAGCTCGCTGTTCGTTGAATAGCGGGCCGGGTGACGAGTTTATTTCAACCCGGGGCGATC
The DNA here is from genome assembly GCA_035620515.1 of Burkholderiales bacterium. Classification (GTDB taxonomy): domain Bacteria; phylum Pseudomonadota; class Gammaproteobacteria; order Burkholderiales; family SG8-41; genus SG8-41. The sequence goes on from DASPGR010000150.1 coordinate 10,339, forward strand.
TGGTCGCGGACGCCCCGTTTTTCGGGAGAGTGCAATGAAGATAGAAGTCACTGCCTACCCGCGCGCGCAGCAGGGATCGGGTGCGAGCCGCCGACTGCGCGTGACGGGGCGGGTGCCGGGCATCCTTTATGGCGCCGGGAAGCCGGCGGAAAGCGTCGAGTTCGACCAGCATGATCTGCTGCTTCACCTCAAGCGCGAGGCTTTTCACGCCTCCATTCTGGATCTCACGCTCGACGGCCAGAAGACGCAGGTGCTGTTGCGCGATTACCAGATGCATCCGTGGCGTCCCCAGGTGCTGCACGTCGACTTCCAGCGCGTGGACAAGAACCGCAAGATCCACATGCGCGTGCCGCTGCACTTCACCAATGCCGACACCTGCGTCGGGGTGAAAACCGGCGGCGGCGTTGTCCAGCATGCGATGAACGACATCGATATTCAATGCCTGCCGGACGATCTGCCCGAGTACATCGAGGTGGATCTCATAAATCTCCAGCTGAACGAGCTCCTGCATGTCAATGATCTCGCGATGCCGAAGGGCGTCGAGCCGGTGACCAAGTTGACGCAGGACAATCCCGCGGTCGTCTCCGTCCAGGTGCCGAAGGAAATCGTCATCGAGGAGGAAGTCGCCGCGCCGGTCACGGAGATCATCACCGCGGTGCCTGCCGAGGGCGAGGAAGCCGAGGCTGCCGCGGCCGAAGGCGAGAAGGAGCCGGCCGGAGAGAAGAGGCCGGCTGGCGAGAAGAAGGAGCCTGCCGCGGAGAAGAAGGAGCCCGCCAGGAAGGGCAAGGAATAGCGCTCTAGTCGGCGCTCCCAATGAAGCTGATCGTCGGTCTCGGCAATCCGGGGCAGAAGTACGAAGCCTCGCGGCACAACGCCGGGTTCTGGCTGGTCGAGCGCTTTGCGGCGCAGTCCGGCACGGTGCTGCGCAAGGATGGCAAGTTCCAGGCCCTCGTCGGCCGGCACGGCGCAAGCGGCGTGTGGCTGGTTCTGCCCCAGAGCTTCATGAACTCGAGCGGCCGGCCGGTGCAGATGATGGCGAGCTTCTTCAAGATCGCCCCGGCCGAGATCCTCGTGGTGCACGATGAGCTCGACTTCCCGCCGGGGGTCGTCCGGATCAAGCAGGGGGGCGGTATCGCCGGGCACAACGGCCTCAAGGACGTATCGGGCCGCCTCGCCTCGCACGACTACTGGCGCCTGCGCATCGGCATCGGGCACCCCGGAGAGCGGGACGCCGTCACCGATTACGTGCTGCGCAAGCCGGTGCAGGAGGAGCGCGCCGCAATCGACGCCGCGATCGACCGCGCGATCGAGGTGCTCCCGATGGTGCTCGGCGGCGATCTGCAGGGCGCGATGCTGAAGCTGCATTCGGATGAAAAGGCGCCCGCTGCCCCGCCGCCGGAGGCCGCCAAACCGGCGCCGCCGCCGAAGCCTGCGGCCGACGCACCGGCCCGGCCACCGAAGCGCGACCGGAAGGAGCGGCGGGAGCAGGAGAAAGCTGCAGCGCGGGCCAAGAGCGCGCCGGCCGCCGCCAGCACGAAGCAGGGGAGCCCGCCAAAGAAGGAGCCTGCGCCCGCCGAGAAGAAGTCGACGCTCGGCTCGTTCCTCAAGAAACTCCTGCCGGATTCAGTCTCCAAGCCGAAGAAATGAGCCTGAAATGCGGCATCGTGGGCCTGCCCAACGTCGGCAAGTCCACGTTGTTCAACGCCCTCACGAAGTCGGCCATTCCGGCCGAGAATTATCCGTTCTGCACCATCGAGCCGAACGTCGGCGTGGTGCCGGTCCCCGATCCACGGCTTGCCCGGATCGCCGCCGTTGCCCGTCCCGAGAAAGTGACGCCGGCCGTGGTTGAGTTCGTCGACATCGCCGGGCTCGTCGCCGGCGCGTCGCGCGGCGAGGGCCTGGGCAACCAGTTCCTTGCGCACATCCGGGAGACCGACGGCATCATCAACATGGTGCGCTGTTTCGCCGGCGACGACGTCGTGCACGTGACGGGCGCTGTGGACCCGGTCGCGGACATCGAGACGATCCAGGTCGAGCTTGCGCTGGCGGATCTCGCGACCGTGGAGCGTGCGCTGGCGCGCGTGCAGCCCCGGACGCGCTCCGGCGACAAGGATGCGGCGAAGCACGAGGTCTTGCTCGATCGAGCGCGCGCGCAGCTCGACCAGGGTAAACCGGTGCGATCCCTTGCCCTCGAGAGCGAGGAGCGCGCGCTCCTGAAGCCGCTGTGCCTCCTGACCGACAAGCCGGCGATCTACGTCGCGAACGTGGACGAGCACGGCTTCGCGGACAATCCGCTTCTCGATCGCGTCAAGGCCCGCGGGGAGGCCGAGGGCGCGCCGGTGGTGGGGATCTGCGCCAAGCTCGAGGCCGAGATCGCCGACATGAGCGAGGAAGATCGCGCGGCGTTCCTGGCGGACCTGGGGCTCGAGGAGCCGGGGTTGAACCGCCTGGTGCGCGCCGCGTACGAGCTGCTCGGCCTGCAGACCTTCTTCACCGCGGGCCCGAAGGAGGTGCGGGCCTGGACCATACACCGGGGCGATACCGCGCCGGCCGCGGCCGGGGCCATCCACACCGACTTCGAGCGCGGGTTCATACGTGCCGAGGTCATCGCGTGCGAGGACTTCGTTGCCTGCGGCGGCGAGCAGGGGGCGAAGGAAGCGGGCAGGATGCGGGTCGAGGGCAGGGATTACGTGGTGAGGGACGGGGACGTCATCTACTTCCGCTTCAATGTTTGACGGCCCATGGACGCTACCGCGCCCGGTGTCATGCTTTTCGCAACGGGATAGCGTTACTCATGGCATCGTCCGCGGCTGGGGCGGCGGACACTGGTGCGCAGCGCGATTTCCTTCGCTATACTTACCGCGCCAGTGGAGCCGATTGCTTCACGACGAGGCGGGGAAGCAGGGGAGCAAGGCGGGAGAACGGAAGCGGCCCGGAGAATGAGACACAACTCGGCAGCGCGCGCGATGCTTTGCGGCTGGTTTGCCGCCGCCGCGCTCGTTGCCGGTTGCGCGACAACCGTCGATCCGCGTTCGGTCGACGGCGACAGCCTCTACAGCGCAATCAGCACGGACGACGTACATTACGTCCGCGCCGCGGTCAAATCGGGCGCCATCAACCCCAACCAGTATGTTGTTGCTCCCGGCTACAGCCGGGGCGCGCCGTTGATCGCGCTCGCGGCGCGGTCCGGCTCCCTCGATGTGCTGCAGTACCTGATCCAGGCGGGCGCCGACGTGAATGCGCGCACGTCCTACAACGAGACCGCGCTGATGCTGGCGTCCTTTTTCATGAGCGACAGCGAAGGGCGCGGCGCGTCATACGAGGAGCACGAGAAAGCGGCGCAGATGCTGGTGGCGGCGGGCGCGAGCCTGGAGGCGGCGCGCGATGGCTACACGCCGCTCTC
>DASPGR010000151.1:0-4925 GCA_035620515.1 Burkholderiales bacterium
ATTCCGGTCTGCTGCTGCACGCGCTCGGCAAGCGACGCGAAGGTCGGGTTGACGGTCCCATAGTCGATGATCGCATCGGGCTTCGCGCGCAGCACGATCTCGACGTTCGCCGTGTTGCCGCGTCCCGTAAGCCGGCCCAGCTCCGGCAGATCTGCGTATTTCTTTGCGATGAATGGACGCTCCGCGTCGCGCCACGCGGAGGTCCAGCCGATGAGTTTGTCGGGGGCGACGGCGAAAACAAGTATGCTCGCAGGCGGTCCGGCGGCGTAGATGCGCTCGACGCGCTCAGGCAGCTCGACGCGGCGGCCTGCTGCATCCATCACAACGCGCCGCGTCTGCGAGCGCCCCAGCGAAGGCAGGCACGTGGCGGCCGCGGCGAGGAACGTCCGGCGTTTCATCGCGTGATCAACGGCTGTTTGGGCTTATGAGCTTACAGCCGCAGCCAGCCGCGTCGCACGATTGCCAGCACGGCGATGCCGAACACGAACGCCACGCCCACGTTCCATATGCACAAGGCGGCCGTGCCCAGCGTCACGAAACGCTCGCCCTTGTCGCGGGAGAAATCGCATGAGCCCAGTGCGAGCTGCAGGCCCGCAAGAAACAGCATCACGCCCAGCGCCGCGTACGGGAAGAGTCGCAGGAACGTGCTGACTGATTCGCTGAAGAACAGCGCCATGACGGCAAGCACCGCGCCGATGATGATCGGCGCGCCGCCGCTGCGTGCGCCGAAGCTCACCTGGGCCGCCATTCCGCCTGCGCCATGGCACATCGGGACGCCCCCCATGAGGCTCCCGAGCGTGTTCATGACGCCGGTAGAAAAGGCGATCTTTCGCTCGTTGACGGGTCGGTCGGGAAAGTTCCGGTTGCTGAATTCGGCCGGGGCGATCACCGCATTGCCGAGCGTGAGCGGGACCTGTGGCAGCGCCAGCAGCACGACCCCCACGAAGAGAGCCTCCAGGCTGATTTCGTGAAACGGCCACGCCGGAAGCCTGAACCCGGGTTCCACCCCCGCCAGTGCGGCGCTCACTGCCGGGTCCCCCAGAATCGCCCAAGCTCCGCCTGCGGCCAGAATAAGAACCATAGCGAGCAACGCACGATTGGAGAGCAGAAGTACGGTGACGATGAGCAGTGGCGCCGCCAGCCATATCCCCGTTGCCATCATCCGCGTGCCATCGAGCATGAAGGCGAATCCGAGGCCCAGCGTGATTCCGAGGACTACGGGACGCCCGACCCACCTGATCACCCGTTCCGCGGCTCCGCTGAGCGCCACCGCGAGCCAGATGACACCGCTCGCGAGCGCCGCGACGGCGACCGCCTCCGGGGTCACCGTCGCGGTCTGCGCAGCGCCGGTGATGGCGACAGCGCCAATGGCCTTCATCGGTTGCACCGGGAACGGCGTGCGGAACACCAGCCCGGCTACGACGAAGGCAATGCCAAAGGCCAGCAGCATGCCAGCGGGGTCGATGCCGACGACAGTGATGTACGCGAGCAGGAACGGGACGAGCGTGCCCAGATCGCCGAACGCACCCGCCCACTCACGTCGGTCGAATCGCAGCCCTCGGTGCTCCGCAGCGGGTGCGGCTCCTTGCGGAGCGCTCGACGTGGCTGGGGGATCCATGCCGCATTAGCCTATTCCTGCACTCAGTCCCGCGCAACCATCACGCGCCTTCCTGGTCGGCGTTCGGGAAGAAGAGCTGCTCGCCGCCGATCTTGTAGTCCGCGATGGCCTTCTGTCCCTCAGGTGAGACGACCCAGTCGATGAAGGCCTGCCCCATGTCCTTCTTCACACTCTTGTGCTTTTCGGGGTTCACCAGGATGACGCCGTACTGGTTGAACAGGCGCTTGTCACCCTCCACCAGAATGGCGAGGTCGCCCCGGTTCTTGAATGAGATCCAGGTGCCGCGGTCGGTCAGGATGTAGCCGTTCATGGACGAGGCGGTGTTGAGCGACGCGCCCATGCCCTGCCCGAGCTCGCGGTACCAGGGACCTTTCTGTTTTGCGACGTCGATCCCCGATGCCTTCCACAACCTCACTTCCGCCATGTGCGTGCCGCTCTTGTCACCGCGCGAGACGAACGGCGCACCTGCTGCCTTGATCTTCTTGAGCGCGGCAGTAATGTCCTTGCCGCCGGCAACCTTCGCCGGATCGGACTTCGGCCCGACCAGCACGAAGTCGTTGTACATCACCGGGTAGCGCTTGACGCCGTAGCCCTGGGCAATGAACTTCTCTTCCGCAGCCTTGGCATGCACGAACACCACGTCGGCGTCTCCGCGGCGCGCCATATCGAGCGCCTGGCCCGTGCCGCGCGCGACGACCCGCACCTCGATCCCCGTCTTCTTCTCGAACATCGGCAGGATTTGTTTGAAAAGGCCCGAGTTCTCCGTCGAGGTGGTCGACGACACGGTAATGTATTTCTGCGCCAGCGCCACGGTGGGCGCGGAAAGCAGCGCGGACAGCAGTACGACTCCGATGGATCTCCTCCGGTTTAATTCCATGGCAGTTCTCCTCTTATGAAGGCGGCAGCTTCTGCCGTCGCCGGTTGTTGAAAGAATCTCTCGCCCGGTGAGCGCTCGACCAGGCGCCCGTGGTTCAAGAACAGGATTTCGTCGCCCAGGCGCTTCGCCTGCCCGAGGTTGTGCGTCGTCATGACGATTTTGGTGCCGCACGCGTGGATCTGATTGATGATGTTCTCGACGTCGCGTGTCGCGCCGGGGTCGAGATTCGCGGTCGGCTCGTCGAGGAACAGGATCTCGGGATTGAGCGACCACGCGCGCGCGAGCGCGAGGCGTTGTTGCTCGCCGCCGGAGAGCACGCGTGCCGGGCGGCTCGAAACCGACGTGAGCCCCACCGCCTCGAGCACGTCGCAGGCTCTCTGCTCGCGCAGGTGAGCTGTGATCCCCGCGAGCTTCAGCCCGTAGATGACATTTGCGAAGGCAGATCGGCGCAGCATGACGGGGCGCTGGAAAACCATCGCCTGGCCCCTCCTTCCGTTGACCGGGCCTTTCCAGGTGACGCTGCCGCTGGTCGGCTGAAGCAGGCCGTGGCAGATCCGCATGAGAATGCTCTTGCCCGCTCCATTCGGACCGAGGATGACCGTGCGTGGCCCCGCTCCGAACTCGCCCGAGATCGAATCGAGAATCACCTTTCCATCGGCCGCGAAGGAGACGTTTTGCAGCACCAGAGGCAGCATGACGGGCCTACCCGTAGCGCCGCTGCGCGGCGTCCTTGACGATGTAGGCGCCGGCGTTGAGCACCAGCACCAGCGTGATGAGGATGATCCCCAGCCCCAGTGCGAGCGGAAGATCGCCCTTGCTCGTCTCCAGCGCGATGGCTGTCGTCATCACGCGCGTGACCCCGTCGATATTGCCGCCCACGATCATGACAGCGCCCACCTCGGCCGCGGCGCGGCCGAAGCCCGCCAGCACGATGGTCACCAGCGAAAAGCGCGTATCCCACAGGAGCGTGAGCGAGGACCTGAGCAGTCCCGCGCCGAGTGAACGCAGTTGCTCCTGCAAATCGAGCCACGCGTCCTCGATCACCTGGCGTGACAAGGCCGCCACGATCGGCGCAATGAGTATTGTTTGGGCAATCACCATCGCTGTTGGGGTAAACAGGATTCCCAGCTCACCGAGCGGACCGGCGCGGGACAGGAGCAGATAGACCACCAGTCCCACTACGACCGGCGGCAGGCCCATCAGGGCATTCAAAACCACGATGAGCGTCTTGCGTCCCGGAAAGCGGCCCACCGCGATGGCCGCCCCCAAGGGCAGCCCCAGCACGCTCGCGATCAACACCGCGGTAAGGCTCACTTGCAGGCTGAGGACGACGATCTCGACGAGGGTGGCGTCGAGCTCCGTGATCATCCGGCCCGCTTCACCCGCAGCTACTAAAATTTCGTTCATGGCTTATTTATGCAAGTTATTTCATAATTAGCCCGAAACGGGCCCTGATTATGGGGCTGACGATCTCGGCAATAAATATGTTATTTTTTACATAAATGCAGCTAGGCCTCGCCCCCCGATGGATGATTGGCGGTGAAGCGCTCGATGAGCGCGTCATACCGCTGCTTCGCGCCGTCGCGCGAGAAGGCTCGCTTTATCGCGCAGTTGCCGAGCTGCACGTCTCATATCGACACGCGTGGGGTCTGTTGGGGAAAACCGGGCGCGCCGCGGGGCAACCGCTGGTCGTGCTGGAGCGTGGACGCGGAGCGCGCCTCGCCCCGCTCGCGGAGAAATTACTCGCGGCGGATGACGCGGCGAGCGCAAGCCTCAACCGGGAGTTCGCGCCAACCATCGAATCCTTGAACAGCGTCCTCAGCGGCGCCCGCCCGCGCGCAGCCCGTGACCGCCTGATCGTTCACGCGAGCCACGACTATGGCCTCGTCGAGCTGCGCGATGAGCTGGCCGCCTCGGGCGCAGTGGCGCTCGAGCTGCGTTTCCGCGGCAGTCTCGAGTGTATGGCGGACCTCGCCCGAAGGGAATGCGACATTGCCGGCTTTCATGCGCCGCTCGCGGCCGATGGCCCCGCTGCGCTCGATCCATACCGCCCCTGGCTGAGGCTGCGTGGCCTCATCCTGGTGCGGTTTGCGTCGCGGCGCCAGGGCCTCATGATCGCGCACGGCAACCCGAAGGGTATTCGTTCGCTCGGTGATCTCGTCCGCGGCGGCATTCACTTCGTCAATCGCCAGACGGGTTCCGGCACCCGCCTGTGCTTCGACCGGCTGCTCGTTGCAGCACGCATCGAGCCCGCGCGCATCAATGGCTACGGCACCGAGGAATTCACGCATGCCGCAGTGGCTGCGACCGTCGCAAGCGGCATGGCTGACGCAGGATTCGGTATCGAGGCCGCGGCGCGCCAGCACGGCCTCGATTTCGTTCCGCTGGCGATCGAACGCTATTTCCTCGCCGCGCGCGAGGCCGCCCTCG
>DASPGR010000152.1:0-13065 GCA_035620515.1 Burkholderiales bacterium
GCCTTGGGCGTCGATGCCGCAACCAGCACGCCCGAGGAGCTTGGCGCCCTCGTCAAGAGCGAAGTGCCGAAGTACGCCAAGCTCATCCGCGAAATCGGAATTCCCAAGCAATGACCCCTGTCTAGAAAAGCAGGCTGGGAAGCCACAGCGCGATCTGCGGGAAGTTGATGACCAGGGTCGCGGCGAGCAGGATGATGCACCAGTAGGGCATCGAGCTCTTGAAGATCTGCACGATCGTGATGCTCGGATCATCGTCCTGGACCGCCGACTTGACCGTGTAGACGAGCAGCCCGAATGGCGGGGTGAGGAGGCCCGCCTCGATCGCGAGGATGCCCACGATCGAGAACGCGATCGGGTCGTATCCCAGCTGCTCGGCGATCGGCGCGAAGATCGGCACCGTCAGCAGCATGATCGAGATGGAGTCGATCACCATTCCCAGCAGGAACCAGATCACCACCATCACGGCGATGATGAGAAAGGGCGTCAACCCCGTGCCGAGGAAGACATCCTGTATGGCGTTTGCAAGCCCGGTCATGGCGAGGGCGCGCGAGTAGAGCGAGGCTGCCACCAGCAGCAGCAGAATCGGCGCCGACGTCCGCCCGACCGACAGGATCGAGTCGATGATGTCGCGATAGCGCATGCCCTTCACGAGGCCGAGCACGAGGCCGATGAAGGCGCCGGCGCCTGCGCCCTCGGTCGGTGTGAATACGCCGAACCAGATCCCGCCGAGGACCGCGATGATGACGGCAAGAATTCCGGTCAGGCTGGTGAGGAAGGCGCGGAGCGGAACGCTTTCACCCGCTCGATCGTCTTCCTGGCGGTCGGCGCCGCCCCCGACGAGAGCCGGGCGCAGCAGCGCCATCACCAAGATATAGACCACGAACATCGCCGTGAGCATCAGGCCCGGCAGCACGCCGGCGAGAAAGATCTGGCCGATCGATTTCTCCGTGAGGATGCCCCACACGATCATCAGCACGCTCGGCGGGATCAGCATGCCGAGGCAGCTCGAGCCCGCCACCGAACCAAGCGCGAAACCCTTGTGGTAGCCGTGGCGGCTCATCTCGGGATAGGCTATGCGTGAGAACGCCGCGGCAGAAGCGATCGACACGCCGGTGACGAAGGAAAAGAGCGCGTTGCCGAGAACGGTCGCAATGGCAAGCCGCCCCGGCAGGCGCCTCAATCCGCGGTTGATGCCGCGGTAGACATCGGTCACGGCGCCAGACTTCCCGATGAACTCTCCCATCAGCATGAAAAGCGGGATGACCGCGAACACGTAGTCGCGCAGCGCCTCATAGGCCGTGCTGCCGAGCATCGTCGCGACGACGCGCACGTCGCCTGTCACGAAGTAGATGCCGAGAGCGCTCGTCATGCCGAGCGCGATCGCGATGTGCACGCCGAGCGAGACCAGGACGAGCAGGCTGACGATCAGGATGGTGGCGGTGGTAATGTCGAACACGGCTGCTATGTCCTGCCTGTACCCGGCATTCTCGCTGCGGGCCGAGGGCGTCCGGCGTCAGCGCCTTGGCACGGGCCGGAACGCCGCGTCGCGTTCGTCCACGCCGCCGTCTGCATCGCCCGGGTGAACGACATCGAGATACGCCATGACGAGATAGTTGACGATGGCAAGCGCACTGCCGACGAGAATGATGAAGCGGGTGGGCCACGCGGGAACGCGCAGCGCGCCCTCCCCCTCGAATTCGCCGCCGACCCAGGAATCGATGGCGAGCTGCCATCCGCCCCAGATGATCAGGACGAAGAACACAACGCCGAGGAGGTATCCGAACGCCAGCGCGGTGCGCCGGACCCACGGCGGGAAACGATTGATCAGGAAATCCGCCGAAAGCATCGAGCGGCTGCGGATCGCGTAGCCCGCCTGCAGAAACACGATGATCACGATCGAGTTGGCGACGATCTCGCGCACACCCTGCACCGGGTCGTTGAAGACCCCCCGCCCGATGATATCGGCCATGATGACGAAGGTCAGGATGAAGGCCCAGGTCGCCGCCATCACCATCATGAACTTGGCGACCTGATCACTGATTGCGCGGATGAACATGGATCCCCGTTATTGGAGGCGTGGATCCCGGGCGGCGTGACCCCGGAATCAGGGAGGTTCGCCGGCGGGACCCTGCAGGAGCCCCGCCGGCGGACAGGATTGACGTGGTGCCGAGGCCCTCTACTTGACCGAGTAGCGCACCGGCCACTGGTAGCCGTGCTTCTCGGCCGAATCGAGGACCGTGTTGAGCGTCTTCACCACGGGCAGCCCCTGCTTCTTCAGCGTATCGGCGTGTGCTTGCGGCCAGCCCTTGAGCGACTCGGCCCATTCCTTGCGCACGCTGGGATCGAGCTCCTTCACCTTGGCCAGGCCGCCCTTGAGCTTCTCGATGTCCTTCGCGTAGCGCTCCTTGTTGTTGGTGCCGGTCTTCTCCTCGTAGGCGCGCGCGACTTCCTGCAGGATCGGCCTCACATCCTTGGGCAGGCGGCTCCAGGTGTTCTTGTTGATCGTGAGCCCGTGCCAGGTGATCGAGCCGAACCCGATCAGGGTGTAGAACGGCCCCGGCTCATAGAGCTTCAGATTGACCCATGCGCTCGGGAACATGATCCAGCCTTCGTAGACGTGCGTCTTCATTCCCGTATACGCCTCCGGCAGCGAGCCCTGCACCGGGGTGACGCCTGCATACCTGAGCCAGTTCAAGTTGAGGCCTGCGCCCGCGATCTTGACTCCCTTGAGATCGGAGATCTTGTTCCAGTCGAACGACGTGCCGAGGTTGTAGCCGCCGTCGGCGATGCGCGCGAGCAGGATCTGGTTGTACTTCTTGTCGAATACCTCGGTGAGGAAGGGGACGGCCTTGTAGACGTCCTGCGCGACCTTGAGGCTCACCGTCGGGTCCATGGTGCCGAAGGGCAGCATCACCTGGAAAGCGTGCAGCGGCAGCTTCGACGCCTCGAAGCAGAAGCAGAAACCGCCGATGTCCACGACGCCGTTCTGCACGCCTTCAAACGTCTCGGTCACCTTTACGATGGAGCCGCTGTAGCCCTCGACCCACTCGATCTTGTGCTTCGTCCTCGACTCGACCGCCTTCTTGAACTCAGGCTGGAAGAAGTCCTTCATCAGGCCCGCGTAGACGACGCCCGGCGGATGGCCGGTGGCGATTCGCAGCTTGATGGTCTCGGCGGCGAGCGGCGTCGCGGCTCCGAACGCCACGGCGAGCGCGCATGCGCCCATCACTGACATGATATGTTTCATACGTCTCCTCCAGAAAAGTGCGGACGGGATTTCTTCTTGTTGCCAGGGGATATTCGCGATTCTCGAAAGCGGTGTCAATAGCGCGTCGCGGCCCCCGATTTCCGGGTGCTAGAATCGGCCATGCCCCAGTTCGCTTCCCGCATCGCGCTCGTGACCGGCGCATCGCGCGGCATCGGGCGCGCGATCGCGCTTGCGCTCGCCGATGCGGGCGCTGATATCGCGGTCAACTACCGCGAGCGCAAGGCAGAAGCGGAAGCAACCGCCGCCGCGGTCAGGGCGCTCGGACGCAAGTCCGGGGCCTTCGGCGCGGACGTCTCGGATGCAAAGGCCGTCGCGGCCATGATTGCGGGCGTGGAGAAGACGCTCGGGCCGATCGATATGCTCGTCAATAATGCAGGGGTGGCGATACGTCTCTCGATCGATGAGATTACCGAGGCCGATTTTGATCACACGATCACGACCAATCTCAAGTCCGCTTTTCTGTGCACGCAAGCAGTCTGCAAAGGCATGCGTGACCGCAACTGGGGGCGCATCGTGAATATTTCGTCCGGCGCCGCGCGCGGCGCGGGCGTGTTCGGTGTGCACTACAACGCATCCAAGGCCGGCCTCGAGGGTCTCACGCGCGGCTACGCGGCGCGCCTCGTCAAGCACGGTGTCACCGTCAACGCCGTGGCACCGTCCCTCATCGACACCGAAATGATCGCAGCGCAGCGCGACGAGATCGCGGCCAGGGTGCCGCTCGGGCGCCTCGGCACCGCCGAAGAGATCGCGGCAGCGGTCGTGATGGTGGCGAGCAATCCCTACATGACCGGGCAGACCGTGCACGTCAACGGCGGCTATCTCTTCAACTGAATGATCAAGCGCCGCGACGGATTCACGCTGATCGAGATGATCGTCGTGATGGCGATCATCGCGATTCTGGCGCTGATGCTGGTCCCCACCTACCAGGACAAGCTGATCCGCGATCAGATCGTCGAGGCGCTCCCGCTTGCCAACCTCGCGAAGAAACGGGTCGAGGCCGCCTGGTCGAGCACGCAGGCGTTTCCGCGTGACAACAAGTCGGCCGGCCTTCCGCCCGCGGACAAGATCGTGAGCAACTACATCAAGGAGACGGCCGTCCACGACGGCGCGATTCACGTCACCTTCGGCAACAGCGCCAACGCGCAGATCGCGGGCAAGATCCTGAGCCTGCGCCCCGCGATCGTCGCGGACGCGCCCGTCGTCCCGATCGCCTGGGTGTGCGGAAATGCCCTGGGGCCCGACAAGATGACCATCAAGGGCGAGAACCGGACCAACGTCCCCGTCGCCTACCTTCCGTTCAACTGTCGCTCTCGTACGCCGTGATGCGTGATGGGCGGTGCAAGCCCTCTAGCGGTGAAGGTCGCGGCTGATGAACTCGCCGTTGAGCGGCGCCGAGAGATCGCTCGCGAGAAAGACGACGACGTTCGAGAACTCGTCGGGCTGATAGACGTAGCCGGCGGCGAGCAGGCGCTTGATGTCCTCCTCGCTCTTGCCGACCCGCCAGAGCGGCGTGTCGGTCGCACCCGGCCCGAAGCAGTTGATTCGCACGCCCGTATCCTTGAGCTCGAGCGAGACCGCCCGCGTGAATCCTATGATGGCCGCCTTGGAGGCCGAGTACGCCGACCCTTTCGGCTGGCCGCGGATCCCCGTTCCCGAGGCGGTGCTGAGCACGATGCCGCGCTTGCGCGGAAGCATGCGCCGGATCGCCGCGCGGGCGCAGAGGTACACGCTCCGGAGGTTGATCGCGATCACCCGGTCCCACACCTCTTCGGTCATGTCGACCAGCGCCACGCGCGGAAAGATGCCGGCAACGCTCAACATGACGTCGAGCGGGCCGAGCTCCGACTCCGTTCGATCGAGCAGGCGCTCGACGTCGGCCGCCTTCGTGACATCCGCCTGCACGGTGATGGCGCGCCCGCCGTCCTTCACGATGGCATCGGTCGTGGCCTGTGCCGCCTTCTGATCGACATCGGAGACAGCCACCGCCGCGCCGGCTCGCGTCATGGCGAGTGCGTAGCAGCGGCTCAATCCTCCTCCTCCGCCGGTGATGGCGATGGTTTTTCCTTCGAGCAGTTTCATTTCCGGCGCCTCTTCTCAGAAAATTTCGTAAGGTGCAGTCAGTATAGCGCGGGGCATGTCCGATGGCGGGATCACGGACATCCGCAACGGCGCTGCTCGGGTTGACATGCAATCCGTCAGAGTTCTAACATCGCTTCCGCCTTCTCACGCCGAACACGTGCAGCTTCCGCAAGAATCAGGAGGTATCACCATGAAAGCCGTCAAAGCCGCAAGCCTTCTGCTTGCCCTGCTGTGCCTTCCCATCGCCGCGCAGGCCGCGCAGCCGTATCCCAACAAGCCCATCCGTCTCATCGTGCCGTGGCCGCCGGGCGGCATCACCGACGTCATTTCGCGCACGCTCAGTCAGATCCTCACCGAATCGCTCGGCCAGCAGGTCATCGCCGATAACCGTCCCGGCGCAGCCGGCACGATCGGCGTCGGAATCGCCGCGCATGCGAACCGGGACGGCTATACACTCCTCATGACCGACGTGCCGAGCATGGCAATCAGCGCGACGCTGCACAAGAAGACGCTGAACTACAACCCGGTGAACGACATCGAGCCGATCGCGTTGCCGTCGCGCTCGCCGACCGTGCTCGTGGTCTATCCCAAGCTCCCTGTCAACTCGATCCAGGATCTCATCAAGTACGCCAAGGCGAACCCCGGGAAGCTGCCGTTCGCGTCCTCGGGCCCGGGCTCGATCACGCACCTCACCTACGAGCGCTTCAAGCGCGAGACCGGCATCCAGGCCCTGCTCGTGCCCTACAAGGGCGGCGGCCCGGCCACCGCGGCGATGGTCTCGGGCGAGGCGCAGGCGTACTTCGCGTGCATTTCCGCCGCCATTCCCCACATCAGTGCCAAGCGGCTGAAGCTCCTCGGCATCACGCTGCCCAAGCGGTCGCCGCTGTGGCCCGATGTCCCCGCGGTCACGGAAGTCCTCCCCGGATTCGTGATGGGCTGCAACACCGGGTTCTTCTCGCCGGCGGGTGTGCCCGGGCCGATCACGGCGCAGCTGCACAACGAGGTCATGAAGGTGACACAGCACCCGCGTTTCAAGGCCGTGCTCGCGCAGAACGCGGCAGAGTCATCCACCTACACACAGTCCCAGTTCAAGCAGCACGTGCTGGATGAAGTGCAGGCCTGGGCCAAGGTCATCCGCGACTCCGGCTTGACGGTGAACTAAGCCGCGCTTCATTGAAGGCCGAGCACACCGGCAAGGTCGCGCTCATCACGGGCGCGTCGCGCGGCATCGGGCGCGCGGTCGCGCTGCGCCTTGCCGCCGAAGGCGCCGCGATCTACCTCGCCGCCGACGGCACGGAGGCCGAGCTCGAGGAAACCGCCGCCGCCTGCCGCAAGGCCGGCGCGCCGGAGGCCGAGTGGGGTCTTCACGATCTCGCGCGCCTCGACGAACCCGGGAAGATGATCGCCGCGTGCCACGAGCGGATGAAGCGCATCGACATCCTTGTGAACAACGCAGGCCTGCGCATGCGCAAGGCCTTCGGAGAGTTCTCGCACGAGGAGTTCGACCGGCTCGTCAGCGTGAACCTGCGCGCGCCGTTCTTCGCGAGCCAGGCCGTGGTGCCGATCATGCTGGCGCAGGGCGGAGGCCACGTGATCCACATGGCGAGCCAGCTCGGCATCGTCGCCTCGCGCTACGGCGCGGTCTACAACCTCACCAAGGCGGGGTTGATCCAGCTCGCGCGCTCAATGGCGCTCGAGCTCTCCGCCCGGAACATCCACGTCAATGCCGTGTGCCCCGGCCCCATCTCGACCGAAGGCTTCCTCGCGGGCCGCAACCCGGGCGAGCTCGAGCAGCGCGCGCGCGACGTTCCGATCGGCCGCTTCGGCACGGTGGAAGAGGTGGCTGGTGTCGTCGCCTTTTTGTGTTCCAAGGACTCCGCCTACGTTGCCGGCCACGCGCTGGTCATGGACGGAGGATACATCGTCCACTAGCGCAGGAATGAAGGACGAGGGGCAAGCCCCAAGGCGAAAGCTAGGGCAGCTTGTCGCCGTCGGGCGGCGCCGGGACTTCGAGCGCGTTGGCGAACCCCGCCACGAAAGCGAAATAGGTTGCCGCCGCGGTGAGCTCGACGAGCCACTGCGCGTTGTGCCGGCTTTTGAGCGCGTCAAAGGTCGACGGATCGACACGGTTCGTGCGCATGAGCTGGCGCGCGAAGTTGATGACATCCCGCTCGTCTGCCGGGAGCTTGCCCGGATCGCCTTTCGCACGAATGAGGTCAATCAGCTCTTCGCGCACGCCATTGCGGCGGGCCGCTGCGACCTGGGCTGCCCAGACATAAGCAGCCCCCTGCTCGCGCGCTGATGTCAGGATTGCGAGCGAGCGGAGCCCCGGCTCGACAATGCTGTCGTCGCGAAAGAACCTGACGAGCGGCAGAAGCCGCTCGGCGAGCTTCGGGCTGTGGAGCAGCACGCTGAACGGCCCGCGGATGTGGCCGAATGTCTGCACCACCGCGTCGGCCAGTGCGTGCTGTTCCGGCGGCAGGTCGGTCTTCGAGGTGATGGGCTTGATGCGCGGCATTGAGACTCCTTCCGTTCTCGATGGGAGCGTGGCGAGCGATCGCAAGCCTACCCCGGCCTTGCGGGAAAAGGGAATGGCGGATCGGGAAAGCCCGCCTGGCGCACAATAGGGGCTGCGTTCCTTTTCACGACAGGAGGATCAATGGGCGTGCCCGTAACATTTCTCGCAGTGTGCGCGGCAGCCGTGCTGGCGGGCTCGCTGCCGGGGGCAGTTCAGGCAGCCGACGCCACCTTGCCGGCCGGCCAGATCAAGGTCGAGCAGGTGGATGTCCGTCTGACGACCGCCGGGCCTGTCGTGCTGCTGATGGCTCAGCGCCGGGCGATACCGGTGTTCGTCGACGCCGTCGTCGCCGAATCGATCCGGAGCGTCCTCGACGGACGCCGCCCGGTGCGCCCCCTGACCCACGACCTGATGCACGACGTGTTGAAAGGCTTCGAGGGCGAGGTGACGAAGGTCGTCATCACCTTCAAGGGCCGCATCTACTACGGCGCGCTTTCCGTGCGCATGGGTGAGCGCGAAAAGATCTTCGACAGCCGGTCCTCCGACGCAATCGCGCTCGCGATCCACTTCAAGGCGCCGATTCTGGTCACCCAGGAGCTGCTCGATTCCACCAGCGTGCCGCTGGAACCGGACGCGCCGCTGGAGCGGCGCCTTTGAGCAGACGGGTTACTTCTTGAAGCCGGTCGCCTTGATGAGCGGCATGAGCTCGGCGCGCTCCTGATCGACGAAGCCCTGGGCTTTTGCGGGGCTGGAATCAAGCACCGGCTCGAACCCGGAGCGGATAAGCTTCTGCTGAAAGCCCTTGTCGGAAAGCGCCTTGCGCGTGACCTGTGACACGCGATCGACCACAGCACCGGGCGTGCCGGCCGGCGCGAATATGCCGGTGAAGAGCTGGGCAATCATGTTCGGCAGGAATTCGATCGTGGTCGGGATCTCGGGCGCGGCCTTGAGGCGCGTGGGCCCGTTCACCGACAGGATCCGGATCTTTCCGTCCCTGTAGAGGGCGAGCAGCTGCCCGGTCACGTTGGGCGTCATCATCGGCACGTAGCCGCTCACGAAATCCGAGACAGCGAGTCCCACGCCCCGGTACGGCACGTGCACGATGTCGAGACCGCCGGCGCGCTGCTTGAACATCTCCCCGGCAAGATGGGTCAGGGTCCCGGCCCCGGCGGAGGCATACGAGAGCTTGCCGGGATTCGCCTTGGCGTAGGCGATGAGATCCTTCAGATTCTTCACCGGCAGCGACGGGTGGACCATGATCGACGTCACCGAGATGGCGATGATATCGACGGTGACGAAGTCCTTGGCCGGGTCGTAGGGCGGCTGCCTCATCACCGCCGGATTGATGATCTGCGTGCTCGTATTTCCAATGAGCAGCGTGTAGCCGTCGGGCTGCGACCGGGCGACTTCCCCCGATCCAATGACGCCGCCCGCGCCTCCGCGGTTATCGACCACGAGCGTGCCGAACATGGGCCCTGCCTGCTGGGCCCACAATCGGGCGATCGTGTCCACCACCCCGCCCGGCGCGAACGGAACGACCACCCTGATCGGGCGCGTGGGGTATTGCGACTGGGCGTACGCGCAGTACGGCGCCAGCGCGGTCGTCGCCGCCAGGGCAAGCGTGATTCCCAGAATTTTGCGTCGGTTCATGGTTTTCTCCTCCTCGGGGATGGTTTTTCGATGATACGCCGGTGACCTGCCGGCGCGCGAGCCGCGCTTATGCGGCGGCCTTTGTCGCATTCCGCAGGCTCGCCTCCAGCTTGAAAATCCGCGCCGCGTTTTTCCAGAGAATCTGCTCGCGCTCGGTCTCGGTCAGCTTGGCGTCCTCGAGCACCTTCATGCGCACCTGGTGCAGCGTCGCCGGCACCGTGAGCCAGCGCCAGGTGCACGACCAGTCCGTCCCGAACATGATGCGCTCGGCGCCGATCTTGTCAATTGAGAAGCGCAGGTGCTGCGGATTGGTCCCGACGACATCGAAGTAGACATTGACGTTGCGCATCGCGACCGTCATCGCGCTGTCGAAATAACGGGTGATGCTCCGTCCCATCTTGGTGAGGATCACGGGGACCGTCGGAAAGCGCGCGGCAACCTCGTCCGCCCACAGCGGGTCGCCGTAGAAAAGACCTCCCGGGAACTGCGACCATGCAGTCGGAAACTGGATCGGCACCTGGTATTTCTCCGCCACGCGCATGATGCCGGAGAGGTCCCTGGCGATTTTCTCCGGGTTGACGTGATCCGTCAGCGCGCGGACAAAGGTCTCGCCTACACCCTTCATTCCCAGCGAGCCAAGGCAGCGGTCGAGCTCCGCCGGTGCCGCCTCCCGCGTCGGGCCCGGGTCCTCGTGGTAGCCCGCCGCCTCCTGGTCGTGCCCGACCCGCGCCAGCGCCACCATGCGCGCCGGGTGCCGCCTGGCGGCGGCAGCCACCAGATCGTTCGACACGTAGCCCGCCCTCGCCTGGACCAGCGCGAAATCGACGCCATTCCCGTCCATGTCCGCGATCAGGTCGTCGGTGTTGTCGATCGGCTCTTCCGTGAGATTGCACTTGTAGAGATCGGGGTAGCGCGTGCGGAACGCGATCGCGTCCTCCATCGTGCGGATGTGCCGGCTCAGGTCGCGGAACGACGGATAGCCGTAGATGTGGATATGCGTGTCAATGATCACGTGCCACCGGCGTACAGGCCCAGACCGGAATTATACAAAGGGCCTTCCCCTCGCCTGCGCCTTCCGGCTTCCCTCATCCACCTTCCACATGATGGTCGTTGCCCTCGATTTGAGCGTTCCTTGATCTTGCTCAAATACCGAATCTCCCTTGAGTCTCAGACTGTGTGCTCACACGACTGACTCTCGATGGGAGGTCATATGTTGGACATCATCACTGTTGCACAGATCGCGGTCATCGCGGTCATTGCGCTGGCCGCCGTTGGATTGCTGCACTGGATGCTGGAAGGCAGCGTGAGAAAACGCCTCATGCGCTGCCCCGAAACCGGAGCGGTTGCATTCGTCGGCGCCGAAGCGATTTCGCGAGGCAAAGGCAAGGCACCGACGCTCATGGTGCACTCGTGCGAATTCTGGCCCGAGCGCAAGGATTGCGCGCGGGGTTGCCTCGCCCGTTTCCACGAGACCACGCCGGGCTACCGCGTCAGGCTCGATGCGCTGAGGCCGTTCGAGCAGCCGCCCCATCCCGGGTAATGCGTGATGGGTGCTGAGTGACGGGCAACGCGGACCGCCCGTCCCTTATCACTCGAAGAAGGCAAACGTCCGCGTTTCGATGCTCTCGCGCGGCGGCGCGCCGGACGGCGTGCCGGGATCGTCAAATGCGCTGTGCGCGGTGAAGCGCGAGGTCTTGCTGGTGTCGGAATCGAAGACCTTGAAGACCAGCGCCTCGTTGCGCTCCATCTGCGGGAAGTAGTACCACTCGTGCGCCGGGTTGTAGGCGATGTGGTAGACCTCGCCGGTGCGGTCCTTGTAGCGGCGCTCGACCAGGATGAAGCCCTTCTGCGGGATCGTTCTGCCATCGCAGATGCCAAGCGGCTCCATCAGCACCGTGCCGCGGATCGGGCGCCACACCTGGATGATGGCCCAGCGCTTCCTGAAGCGGCGCTCTGCTTCCGCGTTGCCGACGATCTCGCGCAGCCGCCGCGGCGCGGACGTCTCGGTGTAGTCGTTGTGAACCCCATGCACCGTAGGCCGCGCACCCAAAGTCTTCTGCATTCCCTCGTCGCCAATGCGAATCGTGTGGTCGAACACCACGACATGCGAAGCGCCGGAGTGCTTCTTGATCAGCGCCTGCACCTCCGGGTCGTAGACGCGCGCCCGCTCGGCCTCGTCGGCGAAGTCCCTCACCTGCGTCGCGTGATCGGTGAACACGAATCCGTGCGTGTCCAGCCTGAACGTGTCGCGCAGCGGCCTGCCGTTTCGAACGAGCATTTCGCGCTCCTCGTATTGCGGCGGAACGGCCTTGTGCTCCATTTCCGGCCAGTCGATGTAGCGCACCGGCGGCACCCCGGTGTCAACGATGTAGTTGAATTTCGCGCGGATGGTGCCGGTGGCCGGCTTTTCCATGGTGAGCTGCATACGACGTCTCCACGGTTGCGTTTCAATCGCGATGATAGCCGTTTTGAAAGCCTGGCGTAAGCGAATGGCGGCCGGCAAGCCGGCCAGTTCGGCTTGGCGATCAACGGGCTAGGCGGCGACGCGGTCATTCGCACCGCGAGCTCGCCCGGTTCCCCTTTCCTTGCTCTAGAATTCGTGCTCGCCCGCAACCATCACGGGAGATGAACATGGCAAAGCACGATGCAATCGATCGCCCGCGTCGCAATTTTCTTCGGATTGCCGGCGGGACTGCCGCGCTGCTGGCCGCCTCGCCGCACACGGTTCTCGCCGCGAGTGCCGCGGGCGATGCCACGCTCAAGATCGGCACCGTCGGGTCCGGGCGCATCGGCGGCACGCTCGGCTCACTGTGGGTGAAAAGGGGGCATACCGTCATGTTCTCCTCGCGCCATCCCGAGAAACTGAAGGAGATGGTTGACGGCCTCGGCCCGCTCGCACGAGCGGGGACCGTCGAGGAGGCGATCGCGTTTGCGGATGTGGTGCTCCTCGCCGTCCCCTATCACGCGATGCCGCAGGTCGGAAAGGATTACGCGGGAGCACTTGCCAGGAAGGCCCTCGTTCTCGACGCCACCAACCCGATCCCGAGGCGCGACGGCGAGATCGCGGAGTGGGCGCTCAAGAAGGGCGCCGGCGCGGCCTCGGCCGAGCTGCTGCCCGGGGTCCGCATCGTCCGTGCGTTCAATGCGATCGGCTACGCGAGGCTGCCTGAGATCGCCGAGCGGCAGGGAGATCCCGTGGGGATGCCGATGGCGGGCGATGACGCCGATGCCATCGCGCTGGCGTCGAAACTCGTGCGCGAGATCGGATTCGAGCCGGTTGTGATCGGGCCGCTCGTGATGGGGAAGCACCTCCTTCCCCGGCAACCGCTCGCCGGCGTGCGTTCACCCGAGGAAGTCCGCAAGATCGCCGCCACGCTCAATTAATTACTTCTGCTTCGCGACGATCTGGTCCTTGATTCCGTCGTAGACGGACTGCGGAATGATTTTCCGGTGGACCAGCTCGTCCTTCCGGGCGTAGGGACGCCCTTTGATGATCGCCTTGGCGCGCGCTTCGCCGATGCCCTTCAGGGACATCAGCTCTTCCGCGCTC
>DASPGR010000153.1:0-3541 GCA_035620515.1 Burkholderiales bacterium
GGAGAGCGCGATGCGATTCGTAGTGTTCGGCACTGGAGGCGCAGGCGGCTACTTCGGCGGGCGACTCGCGAACGCAGGAGAGGACGTCACGTTCATCGCACGCGGCGAGCATCTCCGCGCCCTCCGCGACCATGGGCTGCGCATTGAGACCCACACGGGCGAGATTGCGATCCGACCCGCGCAGGCGACCGACGACGTAGCGGGCATCGGGAAGGTTGACGCGATTCTCGTCGGAGTCAAAGCCTGGCAGGTGACGGAGGCGGCGCTCGCGTTACGCCCGATGGTGGGCCCACAGACTAGCGTCGTGCCCCTCCAGAATGGCGTGGAGGCGCCATCGCAGCTCGCCGCTGTCCTCGGCATCCAACACGTCCTCGGCGGCCTCTGTGGCACGTTCAGTATGGTCTCGGCGCCTGGCCGGATCCGTAACATCGGCGGGGCGAGCTACGTGAAGTTCGGCGAACTGGACAACACGTCTAGCGAACGTACTGAGCAACTGCGCCGAGCATTCGAGCGCGCCGGGGTGTCGGTCGAAGTGCCGCCCGATATTCAGAAGGCGATGTGGGACAAGTTCTTGCTCGTCGTCTCTTTTGGTGGAGCCGGGGCGGTGACGCGCGCGCCAATCGGTGTCATCCGCACGGTACCGGAGACGCGGCGACTGTTGGAGCGCTGCATGGAAGAGGTGGTCGCGGTCGCACGCAAGCGCCACGTGGCGTTGGCAGATACGGTCGTGACCGATACCCTGGCGTTCGTTGACTCGCTGCCCCCGAGCGCGACAACTTCACTGCAGCGCGATATTGCCGAATCCAAACCGTCCGAACTCGAAGCCTGGAACGGAGCCGTGGTGCGTCTGGGTCGTGAACACGGTGTGCCGACTCCGACGCACGAATTCATCTACGGCAGTGTCTTGCCGCTCGAGCTCCGCGCACGCGGCAAAGTTGCGTTTCCCGAATGACACGTGGTCGCGCTCCGGACCGAACAGCGGCGGCCGAACTCTCCGGTGGAGCAGACCGCGGGCTCGCATTCGCTCGCCTCGGCTGCTCACCGCCACGTTAGACGTCCGCTTGGGGTCCCTTCCGGCCTCTGCCCAGCAGCAGTTTCACGGGAATCAAGGGACGAGGCTCGTGCCAGGCTCGCCCTTGCCACCCGGTGTATGCTGCCCCCCAATGTATGCCACCATGAATAGTGGTCGGGTCCATATGCCCGAAACTGCCGAGAATCAGATAAGCGACGAGGAACGGGACCAGCTATGAGTAACGAAGCCCATCACCATCACGACGGCCGCCGCGTAGAGGACGCACGCCTCATCACAGGCGCCGGCAAGTACGCCGCCGATTGGAACGAGCCCGGCCAGCTGTACGGCTGTTTCGTGCGCAGCGACCGGGCGCATGCGGAGATCGTCTCGGTCGACACGAAGAAGGCCGTCTCCTTCCCCGGCGTAAAGGCCGTTTTCACCGGCGAGGATGCGGTCCGTGCCGGCTACGTTAAGGCCCCGCACACCATGGGTTTCGTCGGTAAGAACGGCATGAAGGCGCGCTCGCCGGAGCGCCCGGTCCTCGCGCACACGCGGGTCCGTTTCGTCGGAGAGGCCGTCGCGCTGGTCGTTGCCGACAGTGCCGGCGCCGCAGAGGACGCTGCCGAGCTGGTGGAGGTCGAGTATCGCGAGCTGAAATGCGTCACCGATCCGGAGGCCGCGCTCGCCGAGGGTGCGCCGCTGCTCGCCGACGAGATCCCGGGCAATCTCGCGTGGGAAGCCGAGATCGGCGATCAGCATGCGGTCGAGGCGGCCTTTGCCGCCGCCGCGCACGTGACGCGCGCGAAGATCGTGTCGACGCGCGTCGCCCCGAATCCCATGGAGCCGCGGGCGTGCCTCGTCGCCTACGACGCGGCGACGGAAACCTACCGCATCCACTCCCCGATGCAGGGCGTCACCACGCTGCGCAACCAGATCTCGAACTACACGAAGGTTCCGCAGGACAAGCTCGTCATCGAGGTGCGCGACGTTGGCGGCGGCTTCGGCCAGCGCTCGGGCGCGTACCCGGAATACATCGCGCTTATGATCGCCGCGAAATCGCTGGGCGCGCCCGTCAAGTGGGTCTGCAAACGCAGCGAGGGCTTCTTGAGCGACGCGCACGGCCGCAACATGATCGCCCACGGGCAGCTCGCGCTCGACCGCGACGGGAAGTTCCTGGCGATGCGCATTGACTGGATCGTCGACCTGGGCGCGTATCTCTCGCCCGGCGCGCAGGGGCACGTGCGCAACACCACCAACTGCATGACCGGCGTCTACCTGATACCGGCGCTCTACGGGACCTACCGCATTCCGCTCACGAATACGACGCCGCTGGCCTCCTACCGCGGGGCCGGCCGTCCGGACGTCGCATACGCCGTAGAGAGCCTCGTCAACCAGGCCGCGGCGGAGATCGGCATGGACCCGGCCGAGCTGCGGCGTCGCAACTTCATTCCGCCGTCCGCGTTCCCGTATTCGTCGCCGACCGCCGGCGTCTACGGCGGCGTCTACGAGAAAGCCGACCTGCCCGGCATGCTGGAAAAGGCGCTGAAGCTTGCCGACTGGAGGGGCTTCGCGGACCGCCGCGCGAAATCGAAGGCCGCAGGGAAGCTCCGGGGCATCGGCATCTCGACCGTCATCGAGAACACCGGACTCGGCAACGCACCCGTGGACGAGGTCGAGATCC
This sequence comes from Burkholderiales bacterium, assembly GCA_035620515.1. Lineage (GTDB taxonomy): Bacteria > Pseudomonadota > Gammaproteobacteria > Burkholderiales > SG8-41 > SG8-41. Next base: position 2,694 of record DASPGR010000153.1, read on the forward strand.
AGCTCGACGCGGGCGGCACGGTCACCGCGTTCACGGTCGCCAAGTCGCAGGGCCAGAGCCACGAGACGACGTACGCGCAGATCGTCGCGAAGGCGCTGGAGGTCGCGCCCGAACAGGTGAAGATCGTGGAATGCGCGCCCGGCACGAAGCTGAAGGGCAACGGCACCGGCGGATCGCGCAGCACCGTCGGTGCGGGCAGCGTCTGTCACCTGGCGGCGCTCAAGCTGATCGATGAAGGGAAGGCGCTCGCCGCACTCGAGCTCGGCGTCGAGCCATCGCAGGTTGCCTACGGGCGTGGCGAATTCACCACCGACGCGTCCAATCGCGTCGTGAAGCTCGCGGATCTTGCGAAGGCGGGGACCCTGACCTTCAAGGCGGACGGCAAGTTTGGGCACACGTGGCCGAACGGCTGCCATATTGCCGAGGTCGAGGTCGATCCCGACACCGGCGCCACGGAAATCGTGTCCTACTGCGCAGTGGACGACATCGGCACCGTCATCAACCACGCGATCGTCGAGGGGCAGCTCCACGGCGGCGTGGCCCAGGGCGCGGGGCAGGTGTTCGGCGAGAAGATGATCTACGACCCGCAGACGGGGCAGCCGCTCACGGGGAGCTTCATGGACTACTACATGCCACGCGCGGGCCTGATCCCGGAGCTGCGCTGCGAGGAGCACCCGACACCGAGCAAGGTGAGCCCGCTCGGGGTGAAGGGTGTCGGCGAATCGGGTTGCACGGCCTCGATCCCGGTGCTGGCCGGCGCGGTGCTCGACGCGCTGCGGCCGCTTGGCGTGAAGAGTCTCGAGATGCCGCTCACTCCGGCCAAGCTGTGGGGGGCGATCAGCGGAACG
>DASPGR010000154.1:0-6004 GCA_035620515.1 Burkholderiales bacterium
GAGCTCGGGCTTCCGCTCGAGCTCGACTGCTGGATGGCGATTGCCCAGAACCATCTCAGCCCGCGCGCCTACAAGCAGAACGAGGTGGTGACGGCCTTGAATGGAACGACCATCGAGATCGTGCACACCGATGCGGAGGGGCGCATGGTGCTCGCCGATGCGCTCGCGCTGGCTGCTCGCGCGACGCCGTCGCTCATCGTGGATTTCGCGACCCTTACCGGGAGCATGCACGTCGCGCTGGGCGACCGCTACAGCGGCATATTCGCCACGAGCGGCGAGCTGGTGCGGCGCGCCGTTGCAGCGGGTGAGACGAGCGGCGAGCGCGTCAATGCTTTTCCCCTCGATGCCGATTACGACGCCGCGCTCGAGAGCCCGCTTGCCGACGTGAAGCAATGCAGCCTCGAAGGACACGCCGATCACATCCTGGCGACACGATTTCTCAAGCGGTTCGTGGGCGAGACGCCATGGATACACATGGACCTGTCTGGCTCGAGCTGCAAGGGAGGCCTTGGCGGAGTGGCGACCGACGTTACCGGCTTCGGCGTCGCGTGGGGTGTTGAACTCCTGAGGATGCTCCTCGGCCGCGCTCGCTGATCCGCGCGACCGCCTGGCAACACATGAAAGAGCACAGCCAGTTCCGCCTGCTGCTCGAGCGGCGGTTCGCGCCCTTCTTCGGCGTGCAGTTTCTCGGCGCGCTCAACGACAACGTCTTCAAGCAGGGCCTCGTGATCCTGCTGGCGTACCAGACGCTGAGCTTTACGACGCTGCAGACCGATGTCCTGCAGAATCTCGCCCAGGCCCTTTTCGTCCTGCCGTTCTTCATCTTTTCGGCGACCGCGGGCCAACTCGCCGACAAGCACGAGAAATCGCGGCTCATTACGATCACCGTCGTGATCGAGCTTTGCGTGATGGTCCTCGGGGCGATCGGGCTCTTCATGCGGAGCCTCGAGCTGCTCCTTGCGGCGCTCTTCCTGAGCGGCACGCAGTCCGCGCTCTTCGGCCCCGTCAAATACGCCATCCTGCCGCAGCATCTGCGTGAGGAGGAGCTGATCGGGGGCAACGCGCTGGTCGAGACCGGCACCTCGATCGCGATCCTGGTGGGCCTCGTGCTCGGCGGCTGGATCGTGGCGCAGCCCGGTTGGGGCGTCGCCGGGGTCGCGGCGCTCACGATCGCGATATCCGGTGCAGCGCTCGCTCTGAGCCGCCGCATCCCGCTTGCCCCTGCGCCCGATCCGGAGCTTCGCGTCAACTGGAACCCGGTGACGGAAACCTGGCGCAACCTGCGTTTCCTCAGCACCCACCGCACGGTTTTCCTGTCGGTGCTGGGCATCTCCTGGTTCTGGTTCTACGGCGCGGCGTTCGTGACCCAGTTTCCCAACCTGAGCCGAAACGTCCTGGCGGGCGACGAGCACGTCGTCACGCTGCTGCTCGTCGTGTTCTCGATCGGCATCGGGGCAGGCTCGCTGCTCTGCGAGCGGCTCTCGGGGCACAAGATCGAGATCGGGCTCGTGCCTTTCGGCTCGATCGGGTTGACGGTGTTTGCGGCGGACCTTTACTTCGCGCTCTCCGCATACGTCGGGGGCGCGCAAGTCGGCCTTCGCGAATTTGCGCTCACGCCCGGGAGCTGGCGCATCCTGGCCGATCTCGGGCTGATCGGCGTGTTTGGCGGCTTCTACATTGTCCCGCTATATGCGCTGATCCAGACCCGCAGCGAGAAAAGCCACCGCTCGCGCGTCATCGCGGGAAACAACATTCTCAACGCCCTTTTCATGGTGGTTGCGGCCGTTCTCGCCATCGTGCTTTTCAAGGCGGGCCTGACCATCCCGCAGCTTTTCCTGGTCGTGGCGCTGCTCAACGCCGCGGTTGCGGTCTACATCTACACGCTGGTGCCCGAGTTCCTGATGCGGTTCCTCGTGTGGCTGCTCATCCATTCGGTCTACCGGCTGGAGAAAAGCGGGCTCGAGAATATTCCGGAGGAGGGACCGGCACTCCTCGTCTGCAATCACGTGAGCTACGTCGACGCCCTCATCGTTGCCGCTGCCTGCCGCCGGCCGATCCGCTTCGTCATGGATCACCGCATCTTTCGCATCCCGCTCCTCAACTTCGTGTTCCGCACCGGGGGCGCCATCCCGATTGCTTCGGCAAAGGAAGATCCGGCGCTTCTCGAGCGCGCCTTCGACGAGATTGCACGAGGTCTCGAGCGGGGCGATCTGATCGGAATTTTTCCGGAGGGCCGGATTACCGATACGGGCGAGCTCTACCCGTTCCGGCCCGGGCTCATGCGCGCGCTCGAACGCACGCCCGTGCCGGTCGTGCCAATGGCGCTGCGCGGACTGTGGGGCAGTTTCTTCAGCCGCGAGGGCGGCCCGGCGATGACACGCCCGTTTCGCCGCGGAATCTTCTCCAGGATCGCGCTGGCGGTGGGGCATGCAGTGTTGCCGCAGCTCGTGACGCCGGAACGGCTCCAGGCGGACGTGCTCGCGCTGCGCGGGGACTGGAAATAGGAAGCGCGGCACGGCATCCTCGCGTGCTAAACTTCCCGTTGAATTTCATCAGCTTTTGATGACACTGAGATGTCGGGGAACACCCTCGGGAAACTGTTCTGCGTGACCTCCTTCGGGGAGAGCCACGGGCCGGCGATCGGCTGCGTGGTCGATGGCTGTCCGCCAGGTCTCGCGCTCTCGGAGGCCGACATCCAGCCCGAGCTCGACCGGCGCAAGCCGGGAACATCGCGGCACGTGACGCAGAGGCGCGAGGAGGACATGGTGGAGATTCTCTCCGGCGTGTTCGAGGGCAGGACGACCGGGACGCCCATCGCGCTTCTCATCCGCAACACGGATGCCCGCAGCAAGGATTACTCGAAGATCAAGGACATGTTCCGCCCGGGGCATGCCGATTACACCTACCTGCAGAAGTACGGCACTCGCGACTATCGCGGCGGGGGGCGCCAGTCCGCGCGCGAGACGGCGGTACGCGTCGCCGCCGCCGCGATCGCGAAGAAGTGGCTCGGCGAGCGCTACGGCATTCAGGTTCACGGCTGGATGGCGCAGCTCGGTCCGATCGAAATCCCGTACAAGTCGTACGAGGCGGTCGCCTCCAATCCGTTTTTCGCGCCCAATGCGGAGATCGTCCCGGAGCTCGAGGCCTTCATGGACAGGCTGCGGAAATCCGGTGATTCGTGCGGCGCGCGCATCACGGCCATCGCGCAGAACGTGCCGGTGGGCTGGGGCGAGCCGGTCTACGACAAGCTCGATGCGGATCTTGCCTACAACATGATGAGCATCAACGCGGTCAAGGGCGTCGAGATCGGAGCGGGCTTCCGCGCGGTCGCGCAAAAAGGCACGGAGCACTCCGACGAGATGACGCCGCAGGGATTTCTCTCGAACAATGCGGGTGGCATTCTGGGCGGCATCTCGACCGGCCAGGACATCGTCGTCAACATCGCGGTCAAACCGACTTCCAGCATCCGCCTTGCGCGGCGCACGATCGATGTCTCGGGAAAACCGACCGTGATCGAGACGCACGGCCGCCATGATCCGTGCGTGGGCATCCGCGCGACGCCGATCTGTGAAGCCATGATGGCACTGACGCTGATGGACCACGCGCTGCGCCACCGCGCACAGAACGCAGACGTGGCGTGCAGCACGCCGCGCGTGCCGGCGCAGGCTCCTGCAGAGGTCATTGACAAGCTGCGCGCCGCCGCAGCCGTCGAGAACCCGGATCCCGACGAAGCCTGATCACGGCGTCGAGGGGATGGCTCGCCTTCCTCGCCGGCGTCTCGCCGGCTTCTATTTCTTCTATTTCGCCTACCTCGGCGCCTTCGCGCCGTTCTTCAGCATCTACTTGAAGGAGGTAGGGCTCTCTCCAGTCGAGATCGGGATCGTGATGGCGCTGCCGGCGGTCGCGCGCATGACGGCACCCCATCTCTGGGGATGGCTGGCCGATGCGAGCGGAGGGCTCGTGCGCGTCGTGCGCTTGACGACGCTGGCGGGACTTGTTGCCTGGCTCGGTATGTTTGCGGGCGCGGCATTCACCTGGATCTGTGCCGTTGCGTTTGCCCTGAGCTTCTTCCTGAGCGCGGCGGTGCCCCTTGTTGACTCGACCACGCTGCGCCGGCTCGGTGAGCGCACGGGCGACTACGGCCGCATCCGGCTATGGGGATCGATCGGATACATGGTCGCGGTGGTGCTGGTCGGCTATCTCCTGGACCTCTTTCCGGTCTCCGCTCTTCTCTGGATCGTGCTTGCCTTGATTGCGGGCACGTTGGCGCTGGCGATGTCCATACCGGAAACGGAAGCGCCGCCGCATGAGGAAGCAGCGCCGATTACGCATGTTCTCGGAAACCCGGCGGTCGTGGCGTTAATCGCAGGCAGCGCGCTCATGGTGGCGGCCCATGGGCCCTACTACTCCTTTTATTCGATACACGTCGTCGCCCATGGTTACAGCAAGGCGCTCACCGGCTGGCTGTGGGCGCTCGGCGTGCTGTGCGAGATCGGGATTTTCTACTGGCTGCCGAGGCTCTATGGAGCCTTCACGCTGCGCCAGATTCTGATTGCGAGCTTTGCCTTGGCCGTCTTGCGCTTCCTGCTGATCGGCTGGGCCGCCGAGAGCCTCGCGCTGCTGCTCTTCGCGCAGACGTTGCACGCGGCGACCTTCGGTTCGTTCCACGCGGCGGCGATCGGAATCGTGCATCGTCTCTTCCGGGGACGGCACCAGGCGCGTGGCCAGGCGATCTACGGCAGCCTCACCTACGGTGTGGGCGGCACTCTGGGAAGCCTCGCGAGCGGCTACGGGTGGGAGCGGCTCGGGTCCGGTCCGACCTTCAGTCTCGCCGCGGCGGCGGCGGGGCTCGGCATGGTGATCGTCCTCTGGAAACTCAGGCTGGATGACCGCGCGCAATGAAGGGCTAATCGAGCCTCGGCGCCTGATCAAGCTGAAGGGGGCTCTGGTCGGTTCCGATCGGAACGCCTATATGTAATAATCCAAAGCTTTTATGAGGTTGCGTGAGAAATGACGGCCCGCACGCTATACGACAAATTGTGGGACAGCCACCTGGTGCACGTCACGCGGGACGGCACAGCGTTCCTCTACATCGACCGGCATCTCGTGCATGAGGTCACAAGCGCACAGGCCTACGAAGGCCTCAAGCTCGCCGGTCGCAAGCCGTGGCGCGTGGAGTCCGTCGTCGCGACCGCCGATCACAACACGCCGACGCGCAACTGGGAAAAGGGTGTGGCCGGCATCGCCGATTCGGTATCGCGGCTGCAGGTCGAGACGCTCGACCGGAACATGAAGGAGTTCGGCGCGAAGGTTTATTTTCCGTTTCTCGACAAGCAGCAGGGCATCGTGCACGTCATCGGCCCGGAACAGGGCGCGACGCTGCCGGGCATGACGGTCGTGTGCGGCGACTCGCACACCAGCACGCACGGCGCGTTCGGCTGCCTTGCGTTCGGGATCGGCACGAGCGAAGTCGAGCACGTCCTTGCGACGCAGTGCCTGGTGGCGAAGAAGACCAAGGCGATGCGAATCGATGTGGAGGGCACGCTGGGCACCGGCATCACCGCGAAGGACATCATCCTCGCGATCATCGGCAGAATCGGAACGGCGGGCGGAACCGGCTACACCCTCGAATTCTCCGGAAGCGCGATCCGCGCGCTGTCCATGGAAGGCCGCATGACCGTGTGCAACATGTCGATCGAGGCCGGCGCACGCGCCGGGATGGTCGCGGTGGATGACAAGACCATCGAGTACGTGAAGGGCCGGCCGTTCGCGCCCAGGGGCGCGATGTGGGACAAGGCCGTGGCGTACTGGGGCACCCTCGTTTCCGACCCTGGCGCGAAATTCGACAAGGTCGTGACGCTCGATGCGGCAGCGATACAGCCCCAGGTGAGCTGGGGTACCAATCCCCAGATGGTGACGACGATCGACGGCAAGGTGCCCGACCCGAGCGAGGAGAAGGATCCCGTCAAGCGCGAGTGGATGGAGCGCGCGCTCAAGTACATGG
>DASPGR010000155.1:0-4596 GCA_035620515.1 Burkholderiales bacterium
GTCCACGTGCCGTCTTGCCACACGCCGTTGACCTGCTTGTTGTCCGCGGCCGACCCCGTGGCGAACTTTCGATCGACCACGTACTGGGATACCAGATCACCCGCTTTCCAGCCCGCCTTGGGGTCGAACGGCACCGCGTTCTGCCCGGGCAGCATGGCAGTCTGGACCTTGCGGATGTCCTCGATCGCGAGCGCGTTCTTGCCGACCTTCGCCTGGTCGTACATGAACTTCGGCTGCTTTGACTTGGGATCGAGGTTAGAGCTGAACATGTTTTTGCCCGCATCGAAATTGCGGTACTCGAGCACATAGCCGTCATCGGCCATGCCGACGGGGTTCGAGCGGTGGGCGCGCCATTGCGTCAGCTCGAGAAAGCCGCCCGCGGCCTTGAGCTTCGCGATCTCATCCAGGCTCTTGCCCTTGTCCCATGATGCGAGAGGATCGGTGCGCGTCGAGGGGAGATACTTGCGGACATCGTTTTTCTTCAGCGCCTTCAACAAGGGGTTCGCCTGGACTTCGGCGGTTTTCGGCTGTTTCGGCGCATCGCGCATCCCGTCGTGGCAGGTCTGCCAGCAGCCCTGGTTCGCGAACGCGGGAACGCCTCCATCATCGATCATGATCGACAGGCGGTCCTCATAGACGGCGGGTTGCTCGCCCTTGCGGACCGCAGCGGCAAGCCTCTGGTTGCCATAGGGCTTCCACTCCTTTCCGTCGAACCGCAGGAACGGATAGGCCTCTCCGGGATACGGGTTACGCGTCTTCCATTGGAAGCGGAAATAAGCGTGATCGTTGTCGTAGGCGACCTGCACGTTGAGCGGCACGGTGCCGTTCTTGCCCTCGACCGGCGCCGGCTCGAGCTTGTTCGCCTTCACGAGCTTGTTGCCGAGCTTCTCTTCCGCGCCCTTGTGGCAGGTTACACAGGCCCCCCCGCTCTTGACCACTCCCGCGCCGGGGTGGTCGGCGCTATTCAGCCACTGAAAGGTGGACTGGCCCGGGTAGAACAAGGTCACGGTCCGGGTCGAAACGTTGCTCCAGTCGATCTTCGCGGGGTCCGCGCCCTGCACGGGACCGGCGAACAGGGTCGCTGCGGTTGCTGCCGTCAATGCCAATCTGACTTGATTCATGGCCTGCCCTCCCAATGGCTGTCGCGGCATGCCGCCGCCGTTAATCGCGGTAACGAAACGATGAGGCAAAGCTACGCAACTCGAACAAGAAGCGATTTGATCTGGATCAAGCAATGAGGCGGTTCAGCACCAGCTGATCTCGCAGCTCGGATGCGGTGAAGTGGGAATAGTCCTTCGCCAGCTCCTTCAGGTCTATGCCCGGCCGCAGAGCCTTGTGCAACGGCTCGCGCACGAGCCCCAGCATGCGCGGCTCGGCAACCAGCACGACGGTGCCTCCGTGCCATGATTTCGTCATGGCCGTCACGTGCTGCGCAATCTCCCGCGCAAAGCGCCTTTCCAACTCCAACCGGTGGTGCTCCCGGCGCGCGTCGATCGGGTGGACGTCTCCGGCCTGGCGGTTGGTCACCTGCTCGGTCTTGGTGCGCACCGGGGCATTCGGGCCGCGCGCGCGGTAGTCTGCATTCACGAGGCTTTCGCGCTCGACGAGCCCCGGGCCGGATTGCGTGCCGTCGCCTGCGTCGGGAACAAACAGCCTTGCGCGGCCTCCGTCGGCGACAACGATGCAGGCGTTAGCTGTCGGCAACGGTTTTCCCCATCGCAACGGCCAGCCGGCCGTTATGGCCGGTCAGCTGCCGCCGGGCGGCGCGAAACGCCTCGCGCAACGCGACGTAGATGTCCTCGTGGTGGTCGCGATTGACGACGATCTCGCTTCCAGGGATGGCGATGTCGAGCCGCACTACGAACTGGCTGCCCTGGCTGCGGCGCTGGTGCGGCACTTCCGCGACCACGCGGCAACTCTTCAGCGACGGGAACAGCCGCGCGAGCTTCCCGGCCTTGCTGCGGATGCGCGCCTCAAGCGCATTGGAATGCGGAATGCCGCGCAGGGTAATCTCAACCGTGTCGTTCACGCTCACGCTCAACAAGTGTCGATCCGTTGCCCGCCCTGATGCTGGCTGCCGAGCACTCTCGCGCGCTCACTTGCGCGCCTGCGCTTCGTGCGCCTGCTCTCGCGCCACGATCTTCGCGAGCTCCGTCATCTCTTCGGCCAGCACCTCGAGAAGATCGTCGATCGAAGCGATGCCGATCAGCTGTCCGGCCTCATCGACCACCGGTATCCTCCGCACGCCCTTGTAGCGCATGATCTCCATTGTCTCGAGCAGGCCCTCTTTCTCCCGCACGGTCACGAGTTCCGCGCCCATGATGTCCCCGACCGTGATGGTCTCTGCGTCGAGGCCTGGAGCGAGCACTTCGACTACGAGGTCGCGATCCGTGACGATCCCGACCGGGATCCGCTTTCCACTGTTCATCTGCTCGACCACCACGATGCTTCCGACGTGGTTCTCGCGCATGAGCCTGGCGGCCGCCCCTACCGTCTCCTCACGCGTGGTGAACACCACGGCCCGACTGCAGACTGTGCCGATGTTTGTCATGATCTCTTCCTTTCCGGGGTTGCGCTCGCAGCTCTCGTGTCTGCGAGGCCTCTCGAAATCGATCATAGGTCGGGCGGCGCCGCGCTCCTTGACCTAGATCAATAGACAGGACAGCCGTCGCCGCCGCCGGCTATCCCATCGCGGTTTGACCCAGATCAATGAGACGGCCCTCGGCTGGCGCTCCAATCGATTCTGAGAAGGCGCCAACATGCCCTGGAACGAGTCCCGTTACCCTGTTTCGATGCGAAACCTGCCCGACCGGGTACGGGGGAAGGCGATTGCTATCGCCAACGCGTTGCTGGAAGAGGGTTATGACGAGGGGCGCGCGATCAGGATCGCGATCGCGCAGGCAAAGCGCTGGGCGGAAGGGCATCCCTTCCGCGCCACAGCTCGCCGGGAGGCCAGGCAGTGAATACGCGTGCGCTTGCGGTTTCAGTCTGTCTCGTCCTGGCGGCGTTGACGTCCGGCTACGTGGCGGCGCAGCAGCCCGGGCTCGCGGTGAAGATCTCGAGTCCGCAGAACGAGGAGACGATTCACGACAACACCGGGCGGGTGCAGGTCACGGTCGCCATTACGGGGGGAGATCCCCTCGCGGCAGGCGGATCGATCCAGGCGCTCCTCGACGGCAAGCCTTTCGGGCCCGCGGCGCGCACTGCCGCCTTTGCGCTGGAAGGCATTGAGCGGGGTGAGCACCTGCTCCGGGTGCATGTCCTGGATGCGGCAGGCACGGTGATTGCCGCATCGGAACCCGTGAAGTTCTACATGTGGCAGGCATCGGCGCTGTTCCCTGGCCGGAAGAAATGATGAGCGGATCCAGCCTCCGACTCAGGCCCCCAGCCTGCGCCGTGAATCACGCAAGGCTGATCTAAATCAAGGCACGCGGCTATCCCCCCGGTAGCCTGTCCACATACCGGGCAAGCGTTCGGCCCGGGGCCAAACATACGGAGAGGATCATGAAAAAGGTGCTTGCTGTACTGGCATTCGTGCTCGCGGCCTGCCCCGCCGTCGCGGCGGAGAAATCCATTCTCGACGCCGCCCGCAAGGAAGGCCGGGCCGCGTTCTACGCCAACATCACTGCGGTCGAGCCGATCATGAAGGCGTTCGCGGCCGACACCGGGGTGAGAGCCGACTACACCCGGATCGCGAGCCCGAAGTTCGTGCCGACGACGATCACGGAGTTCGAGGCGGGCAAGCTTTCGGCCGACGTGGTGCAGGCGCCGATACCGGTGCTGGAACTGCTCAAGGACCGGGGAATCCTCGCGAGCTACCGGTCCCCCGCGGCTGCCGGATACCCCGAGTGGACGCGCAAGGACGACAAGATCCAGATCTTCGGCATCGAGTACATGGCGCTCATCTACAACAAGGAGCGGGTGAAGAAGGCCGATGCGCCCAAACGCTACGAGGATCTCGCCAATCCGAAGTGGAGAAACCAGATCGTCATGCCCAACCCGGCGAATCACCCCTCGACCATCTCGTGGCTGGTCGGGCTGAAGGAGACGGTGTTCAAGTCGGAAGCGGAGTGGATGAAGTTCGTGCGCGGGCTCGCCGCCAATCAGCCGATGTTCGTCGCCTCGCTTGGACCTACGCCGGCCCCCATTGAAAGCGGCGAGAAGCTCATCGGGATCTCGATGCCGAAGTACATCATCACCAAGGCGCCGGCGCCGCTCGACTGGGCGAGGCTCGAGCAGCCGCTGCTCGGGACCCCGCGCGGGATCTCCGTCACCTCGAAGGCGCCGCACCCCAACGCCGCGCGTGCGTTCGTGGATTACTGGCTGTCGACGAAGTCGATGGAGATGCTCGCGAAGGACGTCGGCGAATACGTGCTCGCGCCGGGAATCTACCCGCCCATCGACGGCATGGATAAAGCCAAGGTGATCGCCATCCGCGAGCTGTCCGACGCGGAAATCCAGAAGTGGGGCGCCGAGTTCAAGAAGATCTTCGCCGTCAAGTAGGGCGCGCGACGGCGCCATGGAGATCCGGATCCGGGGCGTTTCCAAGCGCTACGCCGCCGAAGGCAAGATCATCACCGCGCTGGAGGACGTCGA
>DASPGR010000156.1:0-7595 GCA_035620515.1 Burkholderiales bacterium
CCGGGGTCGCCTCGACCGATAAGCCCGCGATCCTGAGTGGTCCCGGCAGCTGCCGCACGCCGAGCGTGGCATCCGACTTCGACACATCCACGCCAAGCTTCCAGTCCCCGCGGCCGAACGCGAATTTCGCGCTGCCTTCGACGCGCCCTGCTGCTGTCTCGATGTCGGCCAGAGCACTGCGGTTCTCCTCCGGCAGGGCGCGGCGGGCGAGCTCCAGCGACTGCGCGACGTCGAGTTCGAAGCTCGCCCCGCCCGCGGCCGATCCGGCCTTGAACACGTATTGAAACTTGGGGACCAGCACTTTGCCTGCAGGCATCGCCAGTGCGACGCGATCGAGAGTGACTCTGTGGCTGTCGAAATCGACAGTGCCGCCGGCAAGGTGCACCGGGCCGGGAAGATCGCGGATCTGCACCGCGACGTCGGACTTGCGGACATCCATACCCACGTTCCAACCCCGGGGCCCGACTTTGAGCCTTACGCGGCCTTGCGCCCGGCCCGTAACCGGCTGAAAGGATTCCAGCGCCTCGTGCACCGGTGCCGGAACCAGGCGTCGCGTGTAATCCATCCCCTGCGCAAGATCGAAATTGTAATCGGAGTGTCCGGAAATGATGCCGTCCTTCATCGAAAGATGCAGTTCCCCGGACGCAAGGCGGCTGTCCCCGAACCGGATCTCCCTCACGCCGATAACGGCTTCCTGCCCGATGAGCCTGACGGATCCCTTTACACCGACATCCCGGATATCCAGGCGCTCGCCCGCGCGCGCAATTCCCACGGAGTCGGTTCTCGCATCGATTTCGAATTCGAGCGCTGTCTTCGCGTCGGTGCGCGCTTCCACTCGCAGGCGCACCTCTGCCAGCGACACGCCCACCGGCGCCTTCCCCAGATACCGCTCGATCCAGGCTTGCGGTTTGACGTTGGCTCCCTGGAGGTTCGCCTTCGCGGAAAGGTCGGCGTACTCGACCTGCGCCGAAAGCGTCAGCCAGCTCCAGTACTGGCTCTCCGCCGTGGCCTCGAATTCCATGGCTCCCGCCCCGGCGTGCGCGAGGAACGTCAATTTTCTCAGCTGCATCGGAGGTGCGTCCGGAATGCGAACCTCGAGCTCCGCGTCCTCGATCTCGATAAACGTATCGGGAGCGAACTCGCGGACAGCATCGACGACGGGCTCCATGACGGAGCGATAAAGCCCGACGTTATCGGTTGCCGGCTCCCTTTCCGGCGCCTTTCGCTCCACGGCTGCTGCGGGACCGGCGGTGATCCGGATCACCGGTCTCGTCACCGTGACAGAGGCAATCTCGACGTGGCCGCGAAGGAGTGGCAACAACCGGAGACGCGCCCTCGCCTCCTCAGCGCTGACGCTTGCGATCGGGGGAATCTCGAGGCGCGCTTTGCGCAGCGCGCCGTGCGGGTAAGGCAGGATCCGGATGCGCAACTCTTCCCAGGCGACATTGCCCCGCACCACCCGGGAGAGGACGCGCTGGATTTCCGCCCGCACTGCCGGCGTGTCGAGAACATCGGGAAGAAAGAGCGCGGCGGCAACAACCAGCACCACCAGCACGGCAGCGCAATATGCAATATAGCGCGCGGCTTTGATCAACCGCCGCGAAAAGGAAGGCATGCTTGTACCCGGCGGATTCCGGCCTCGGCTAACGATCCTGACGCCGGATTCAGCGGCTCATCGTATGCGGGGCTTCGGCGATGTTGCACTCGTGGCGGGCGATCATGATCAGGAGATTACACCCGTCACTGCACCAGCGGAATTTGCGCCGCGAGCTCGTACTTGGCGACCGCGCGGATCTTGTTCTCGATCTGCAGGTAGCGCGCGACCTTCACGCCCGGGAGGACTTTCTCCAGCTTCGGCACGTAGGAGCGCTTGAGCTTGAGTTCCGCCTCTTCGACGGCAATCGCCTGATTGATCAGTTTCTTTGCCGCTTCGTCGGAAACCGGCCCCTTGTTGTAGGCGTCCGCGTAGCTCTTGATCGTGCCGAGAAGCCGCTTGTTGATGCCCGCCAGGTCCTTCTGGTAGGCGTCGTACACCGGCCAGAAGCCCTTCGCCTCGTCTTCGGTCAGCTGCATGTTGGCTGCGACCACGAGCTTCTTGTCGGCCTTGATCTTGTCCGCGAGGATCTGCATATCCGACATGGTTTGAGCAGCGGCGGGCAGCGCAAGCAATGCGGCAACAGCGAACAACACGACACGGGCAAGCTTCATTTCAGATACTCCTTTCGGTTGGTTTGAGTCAGGCATTTCTTTGTTCGACGTTTTCTACCCGCGGCCCGTCGATGTCGGCAACCCACGACTCCAGCAGCCGGTAGGTGACGGCCAGGATCGTCGGCCCCACGAAGAGACCGATGACCCCGAAGCCGATCAAGCCGCCGATCACGCCCACGAAAATCAGCAGCAGCGGCAGATCCGCGCCGCGCTTGATAAGGAACGGGCGCAGGAAATTGTCCATCGAGCTCACAATGACGGTCCACACCAGAAGTACCGTGCCCCACACCGGGTCGCCCGTCCAGTAGAGCCAGCCCACGGCGGGCGCGAGGACCAGCAGCGGACCGAGTTGCGCGATGCACAGTATGAATGCGATTGCAGTCAGCACCGCCGCGTACGGAATGCCGGCCACCGCGAGACCGATGCCGGCGAGCGTCGACTGCGCGAGGGCGGTGACGACGACACCGAGCGCCACGCCGCGGATCGCCTGTCCGGCGAGGACGACGGAGCTTTCCCCGCGGTCGTCGGCGAGCCGCCGTGCGAAGCGGCGCACGCCTAGCGCCGCGGTCTCGCCCATCGAGTAGAGGATGGCGGTGATGATCACGATGAGCAGGAATTGCAACATCATGAGCCCGAAGCCGCCTGCACGCGCCGCGAACCACTGGACCGCCTGGCGCGCGTAAGGAGTCGCCCGCGCCACGAGGTCCGCGGGCGGGGTCGCAGCGAGCTGCTGCCATTCCTTTGCCATTCTCTCCCCGATAAACGGTACCTGCTGCAGCCATCCCGGCGGAGAGGGAATCCCCGCGGCCGCCAGGGCCTTGGCCCAGGCGACCATATCGTCCGCGTGCTCCACTATGGTGGCGACCGCGACCACGATCGGCACTACCAGTACGAGCAGCATCACGACCGTCATCACGGTGACGGCGGCCCAGCGTCGCCCGCCCAGCCGAGCCTGGACGCCCAGCATCATCGGCCAGGTCGCGACCACGATCATGATGGCCCAGATCGTCGCGCCGAGGAACGGTTGCAATATCCACAGGCACGCAACGATCATCAGCCCAATGACGAGCACGGCGAGCGTGATGCGCGCGAGGTCGCGCGATGGCGGCGGGGAATTCATGGTGTGCCGGAATGATACCGGAAATGCCAGCGCGAACCGCGCCGGGACTGCTCAACGCATGAGCGTCTGGACAACGAGGGAGCGTTCCTTCCAGTACATCCCGTTGAGCCGCATCGAAACGCGCTCGAGCGCGCCCAGCGGGGGGTCGGCAAACTCGAGCACCGCGGCCGGGCGCGAGCCGTCGCCTTCGACACGCTGCATATTAGTGCACTCAAGATCCGGGGCGTACTTCTTGACGAACTCGCGGATTTCCTCGTCGGGAGTTCCTGGTGCGATGTTCCCTATCCACAGTTTCATCTTGATCTCCCCGACGCTACGCACTATTTTCAGATGGACCGCTTCGAGCCGCGCAGCCGGACCAGTTTCCAGAAGGTGTTCTCCAGGCGCTCGGTGGCAATGCGCACGTTACACGTTTCGCCGAGCCATATCCCCTCTAAGCGTTCAATTCGGACCGAAGGTCCCGGCGGCCCTTCCATGCCGGCACACTCGACGATCCGCCCCCGGAGTGAGGCGAGAACAGGCTCGCCCGGCCGGCGCCGCCTGGGGACGTTCCGTGCGCGAAGATATCGGAAGATATCGCACGCATCATCCGTTCCACCATGTTGAGACGGGCCGCCATCGACCGCCATCAGAATCGCAGCGCAGCGCCCAGGAACGGCCCGCTCAACGCGGCCTCTAGCTTCAAGCCGCTGCTGTCATAGTCTACGTACAGAAGACGCCATCCGCCAACAAGTGCCCCCCACCTGAATTCGTAGCTTGCCGTCGCCGCCGCCTGCCAGGTGTATTTCGAGCCTCCGCCGCCCACGTCACCGTAGAGCAATAATGTCCATTGACGGTCTATTCGTCCGTGCCAGCGCGCGCCGACGATGCCGTCTACCCAGGCGCTCGAACCGTTCAGGCTCCGTCCCCCCGCCAGGCCGGGCTGCAAGGTCATCTCGGCCTCGATGTTGTAGTAGCGCAGGCCGATGAACGCGTCCGCGCGAGAATCCGCGTGCCCGACAACCTGATGGCCCACCGCAACCTGCCCGACGCCGCCCTTGATCCGGGCGTCCGTTCCGGCGTAGAGCGCGCCGAATGGGGAAGGCGCGCTCGAAGTCAGGTTGAAATGCGACCAGTCGCCGAATGCTGTCCACGGCCCCCTGCTCCAGTCGGCGTGCAGCATGTAGCCGCCCAGCTCGAGGTTATCGAGCAGGCCGGAGAAGTCGGCGTCGACGCTCCCTTGGGAGTCAGCTGTGCCGACGGTGCCGTCGAAGCCTGCAATCCAGAAGTACAAAGTGAGGCGCAATTCGGACGGCGTTGCGGATTGCGCCGCCGCGCCGGCCCCGGTCGCCATGCACGCGATGCCGAGCAAGCACGAAATGAGCTTGCTTCGAGTAACCCGCGTCAAAAGCGCGCCCTGAGATAGAGCTGCGGCGCCCAGTACCAGTATTCGAGCCTGCCCTGCAGGGAATTTTTCGTCACCTTGATGTCAAGCAGGACGGCCTCAACCGCCAGGCCGAGACCCATGTGCCTCGCAAAGCGATACTCGGCGCTTGTCCGCGCGGCGAAGAGATCGCCCTTCACGTTGAGTGGGTCCTTGTCGTAATTGATCTTCAGGACTCCGCCCTGCAGGCCCGCGGACCAGAGCTCCGAAAAATTATGCTCGTAGCGCAGGCCGATCAGCGGCAGTGGCACGTCCACGCTGGCGCTCACATCATTGTCGATGTCTTTGCCACCCGTAGACGCCGAGCCGTGCGCCGTGAACCTCAGGCTCGACCAATAGATCCCCACGGTGGCGGCGAGTTCATCGTGGTCGCGCTTGAGGAACGAATAGGAGTAGGTCAGCGGAACGAACCGCACCCTGAGCTCCGTGTCGACCGTGGTGCCCGCCGGATAGATTTCATCTCCGACCTGAAGCTCGCGCGGCGCGGTCCCCGACCCGCTCAACCTGAACTGGCTGTAGTTGAGCCCGATTCGGTGACGGGGCGCAAAGCGCCACTCGGCGTTCACCCAGTACGAAGTCTGCTGATTTTCAAGGCCAAGATCATTTCTCAGGTTCACGTCACTGCCTTGGGACTGATTGTCGACCCGCAGCTTCGAGCTGAATGAATTCCAGGACATCCCCAGCCCGAAGGTAAACCGCTCCTCGCCCGGCTGGATGACGTCCGGCTGCCCGAAGGCGGGCGTCACGACGCCTCCCAGAACGCAGGGCAACAGCATTAGAGCACCGGAACGGCCCATGTCAGCCTCTCCCCCCTTGGCGGCTATTGCTTTACTGGCTGCTGCAAATTCTTCGCTCCGTCGCGCGCACGATGAGGCTTGCGATCGGCACGATCGCGAGAAACCAATTGACCGAGGGCTTCACGAAGGGAGCTCGCGCCGGGCCCTACCAGCCGCCGCCCAGGGCAAGGTGGAGGTTGACGCGCTGCACGAGCTGCTCGCTTCTCACGCGGATGAGCGAGGTGCGCGCTCCGTACACTGCGAGCTGCTGTTGCTGGACGGCACGCAGGTCGCTTGCGCCCACGCGATAGCGCACGTTGGCGAGCTCGAGCGCGCGCTCGTTCTCCGTCACCGCCCGCGCCAGGATCGCCGCGCGTTCCTCGAGCGTGAACCCCGAGGACAGCGCGCCTTCCACTTCACCGAACGCGCGCGCTCCGATGCGCCCGTACTCGGCCACCGCCTGCTTCTGCTCCGCGGTGCGATTCTCGATCTGCGACTCGAGCGCGCCGCCGAGGTAGATCGGCGCGACCAGGCTCCCGCCCCCGCTCCATACCGGATTGTCGCGGTCCTTGAGAACGAAGAGGTCGCTCGAGATGCTGGTAACGGCTGCCGTCAGCGAGATGCGCGGCAGGCGCGCTGCCTTCGCCTCCTCGGTCCGATAGAATGCAGCCGCGACGCGCCGTTCCGCCGCGACCACGTCGGGCCGGCGCTCGAGCAGTTCCGACGGCATCCCCACGGGAACCGGTCCCGGTTTGGAGGCGAGCTGCGGCGGTACGTCCACCGCCGCGGCGGGATAGCGCCCGATCAGGGTCTCGACCGCACGCAACGACTGGCGATAGGAGTAATCGAGCTGCTGTACGGCGTCGCGGTAGCTCTGCACGCTCGCCTGGGCGAGCGCCACGTCGTACTCATCGCCCCGGCCCACGCGCTGCCGGTCCCGGGCGAGGCTGGCGATGCGCTCGGACGATCGCACCATCTCCTCGGCCGCGGTTTTCTGCAGACGGGCCTCCGTGGCCAGGAACCAGCTCTTGGCGACGAGGGCGGCGATCGACTGCCGCGCATACTCCATGTCGAGCGCGGCGGACTGGTACTGAAGCTGCGCCGCTTCGCGGCCGGCGCGCACGCGGCCCCAGAGGTCGAGCTCCCAATTTGCGAACACGCCCACGCCCTCGAGGCCGCTCGAGTCGCCGCTCATGGCTCCGCCGCCGCGCGCAAGCAGGTTGACCTGCGGGTAGAGCGTTGCCCCCGCAGCCTTGACATAGGCTTGCGCCTGCTCGACGCGGGCAGCGGCGGCGCGCAGGTCCGGATTGTTCTCGATCGCCTCGCGCACGAGCGCGTCGAGCCTCGGGTCGTCGAACGCGGCGAGCCACCCCTTCACGACCGCTCCGGCCGCGCCGCCCTTTTCCACCCACTGCCCCGGAACCGTCAGGTTCGGCAGCGCCTGCGGGCGCAACTCTTCGGGCGCAGGCGGCGCCTTGAGCGCGCACCCGGCCAGCGCAACGACAAGGGAAGAAACGAGGGCGTGCCTGAGCATCGGCGCATCCTCAGTGCAGCTTGAGAATCAGGTAGTTGATGTACGCCCCCACGCGCAGGATCACCTTGCGGATAATATGGATCGCCGCGAGATGCTCCGTATAGATCGCAGCGCTGCCCGCCGCGCCGGCCGCCATGAACATTTCCTTGTCCCGGTCCGCGATGTCGAATTTGACTGCAAATCGCCCGGGCGGCTGGGTCAGCACGCCGATCATGGGAAGCGTGCCGCTTGCCGGAAGCTGCCCCTGCCCCTGCGCCCAGATCACCGAGTCGACTCTTCCCTTGATGACGCGCCCCGGATTCGTATAAAGGGTGAATTCCGCCTCGTTGCCCGGCGCCACCTGGTGCAGCTCGTTCTGGTTGAACAGCGCGACCACCTGCCCCTGCGCATCGACCAGCGTCATGACAGCGTTGAACGGGATGCCGGCCACGAAAGCGCCGGGGCGCAGCTGGAGATTGATCACGTGGCAATCGCACGGGGAGACCGTCACGGTCTGCTCGAGCTCCCAGCGCGCGTTCTCGAGCTGGGCGCGGA
>DASPGR010000157.1:0-10686 GCA_035620515.1 Burkholderiales bacterium
TCTAGAACGAAGCCTGGATCGAGTGGACGCAAAGGCCCATGAGCGGCCCGGGAAGGATCCCGAAGAACAGCATGGCGAGCCCGTTGGCGCTCAGCAGCAGGTGAACGTCGCCGCGCGGGGCGATCGGAGCCGAATCGGTCGGGGAATCGAAGTACATGAGCTTCACCAGCCGCAGGTAGTAGAACGCCCCGATCAGCGAGAACAGCACCGCCACGACGGCGAGCCAGACGAAGCCCGCGCCGATCACCGCCTGCAGCACGGTCAGCTTGGCGTAAAAGCCCACCGTCGGCGGGATCCCCGCCATCGAGAACATGAGCAGCAGCATCATGAAGGCGTACCACGGATTGCGCGCGTTGAGCCCCTTGAAGTCCTCGAGGTTCTCGGCTTCGAATCCGGCGCGAGAGAGCAGGAGAATCATGCCGAAGCTTCCGAGGTTCATGAGCACGTAGACGATCACGTAGAACATCGCGGCGCTGTAGCCCGCGAGGTCGCCCGAGAGGATTCCGAGCAGAAGGAAACCCATGTGACCGATCGTCGAATACGCGAGCATGCGCTTGAGGTTGGTCTGTGCGATCGCCGTGATGTTTCCGATGGCAAGCGAGAGCACCGCCATCACGGTCAGCATCTGCTGCCACTCGACGACCAGCTGCTCTGCGCCCAGCCCCTGCGCGAGCAGCCGCATGGTGAAGGCGAAGGCCCCGAGCTTCGGGGCAGACCCGATGAAGAGCGTCACGGCGGTCGGCGCGCCATGGTAGACGTCGGGCACCCACATGTGAAACGGCACCGCCCCCAGCTTGAAGCCCAGGCCGGCGACGATGAAAACGAGCGCGAAGACGAGCACGAAATCCCGCACCTGGAGACTCAGGATTGTCTCTGAAAGGCGAGTGATCTCCAGGTTTCCCGTTGCGCCATACAGCATCGACATGCCGTAAAGCAGCATCCCCGAGGCGAGCGCGCCCAGCACGAAGTATTTCATCGCCGCCTCGGTGGCCGTTGCGGAATCGCGCTGCAGCGCCACCAGGGCATAGAGCGAGAGCGAGAGCAGCTCCAGTCCGAGATAGAGGGTCAACAGGTGGTTGGCCGAGATCATGACCATCATGCCCAGCGTAGCGAACAGCGTGAGCGTAAAGAACTCGCCGCGGAACATTCCGCGGACCGCGATGTACGGCCGCGCGTAAACCAGCATCACCATCACGCCCAGGTAGGTCAGGAGCTTCAGCATGTCGGACATGAGGTCGTCGACAAACATGCCGCTGAACGTGTACGCAGGGGAGCCGGTCATCGTGGCGTAGGTGATCGCAAACGCGCCGGCCAGCGCCACCTGCGTCAGCGCCCATGTGACGTCACGCTGGTCGTCCCTCAGGTAGAGATCGACGACGAGAATCACGCACACCATGCCGAGGAGGAAAATCTCGGCGTATGCCGGCGCGAGGGGTGTGATGTACTGCATGTCCGGCGCCTCTCTAGGGCAGCTTGCTCAGCGTCACGTGATTGAGAAGCCCATCGACGGACACGTGCAGCACGTCCGCGAAGGGATATGGCCAGACGCCCAGTGCCAGAACGGCAATGGCCAGAAGCCCGAGCACCACGAATTCCCGCGGCGCCAGATCGGAGAGGCTCGCCACGTTGCTGTTCGCAACCTCGCCGAAGATGACGCGCTTGTACATCCAGAGCGTATAGGCCGCCCCGAACACGAGCGTCGTCGCCGCCGCGGCTGCGTACCAGAAGCTCTCCCGGACCGAGCCCATCACGACCAGGAACTCGCCTACGAAGCCGCTCGTTCCCGGCAGGCCGGCGTTTGCCATCGCGAACAGCATGAAGAAGGAGGCGAAGACAGGCATCGTGTTCACGACGCCGCCGTAGTCCGAGATCATCCGGGAATGCAACCGGTCGTAGAGCACGCCGACACACAGGAACAGCGCGCCGGAGATGAACCCGTGGGAGATCATCTGAATGACCGCACCTTCCATGCCCTGGGCGTTGAAGATGAAGATTCCCAGCGTGACGAACCCCATGTGCGAGATCGACGAATAGGCGATCAGCTTCTTCATGTCGGCCTGGACCAGGGCGACGAGGCCGATGTAGACCACGGCAATGAGGGAGAGCGCGATTACGAAGCCTGCGAGGGTGTGGCTCGCGTCGGGCACGATGGGGAGCGACAGACGTATGAAGCCATAGGCGCCGAGCTTCAGCATGATGGCCGCCAGCACCACCGATCCGCCCGTCGGGGCCTCGACGTGCGCATCCGGGAGCCAGGTGTGGACCGGCCACATCGGCACCTTCACGGCGAACGCAAAGAAGAAGGCGAGGAAAATCAGTATCTGCGTCGCGTGCGGCAGCGGAAGGCGGTAGAAGTCGAGAAGGGAAAAGCTGCCGCCGGAGACGTTGTAGAGGTAGATGAGCGACACCAGCAGGAGGAGCGAGCCAAACAGCGTATAGAGGAAGAACTTCAGTGCGGCATACACGCGGTTCGGCCCTCCCCACACGCCGATGATGAGGAACATCGGAATCAGGGTCGCCTCGAAGAACACGTAGAAGAGCAGCGCATCCAGGGCAGAGAAGGCGCCGTTCATGAATCCCGCCAGGAAGAGAAAGGAAGCGAGGTACAGGGCAACCCGCGTCTGGATGACCACCCACCCCGCGATCACCACCAGGACCGTCGTGAAGCTGTTGAGCAGGATGAGCAGCAAGGACACGCCATCGATGCCCAGGTGGTAGTTCACCCGGAAGGTCGCGATCCACGGAACGAGCTCCTGAAACTGGAACCCGCCCGCGGCCGCGTCGAACCGCGTGTAAAGGGGCAGCGTCACCAGGAACCCGAGCACCGCGCCGGTCAGGGCCAGCAGGCGCGCGAGCGGTGCATTGCGGTCAGAGCCCGTCGCGAGCACGAGCACCCCGAAGACGATGGGCACCCAGATGGCGAGCGACAGGAGCGGGAATCCGAGGAGCATGGGCCTTTTACGCGAGGAAAACCATCGTGAGCAGCACCAGGATCCCGATGATCATGGCGAAGGCGTAGTGATAGATGAAACCCGACTGCAGGCGGCGCACGACGGCGGCGAACCAGCCCACCACCTTCGCAGAGCCGTTGACGAAGACGCCGTCGATCACTGCGAGGTCGCCGCCCTTCCACAGCCCCGTCCCGAACAGCACGGCGCCGTTGCCGAACAGCCACTGATAGAGCTCGTCGAAACCGTACTTGCGCTCCAGGAGCGTGTAGAGGAAGCCCGCCTTCCTGCTGATGACGCCCGGAAGGTCCGGACGCCTGATATACAGGAACCAGGCCGTCGCGATGCCGGCGACCGCGAGCCAGAAGACGAGTGTCGTGACAGCATGGATCGCCATGGCGAGCGCACCGTGAAAATGCCGTCCCAGCGCGGCAAGCACGTCATGCGCGGGTGCCACCACGATCGCATTTCCGAAGTAGTTGCCGAAGAGCACCGGTCCGATGAACCATCCGGCCAGTACCGAGGGGATGGCGAGCAGCACGAGCGGCACCGTCACAACGGCGGGCGACTCGTGTGGATCGCCGCCGTGATGTGCGTCCCCGGCGCGGGCCTCCCCGTGACCGTGTGCGGCCGCGGACCGGAACCGCTCCTCGCCGTGGAAGGTCATGAAGATCAGGCGGAAGGTATAGAGCGCGGTCACGAACACCCCGATCGTCACGCAGAAATAGGCAAAGCCCGCTCCCGGCAGTCTCGACAGATGCGTCGCCTCGACGATCGAATCCTTGGAGAAGAACCCGGCAAAGCCGGGGATCCCGCAAAGCGCCATTGCGCCGATGAGCGTGGTCCAGTAGGTGACCGGGAGGTACTTGCGGAGCCCGCCCATGTGCCGCATGTCCTGCTCGTGATGCATCGCGATGATCACGGATCCCGCCCCGAGGAAGAGCAGCGCCTTGAAGAAAGCGTGGGTTTCGAGGTGGAATATCCCCGCGGCATAGGCCGAGACGCCAAGGGCGACCGTCATGTAGCCCAGCTGCGACAGCGTCGAGTAGGCCACCACGCGCTTGATATCGTTCTGCACGATCGCGACGAGGCCCATGAAGAGGGCGGTGATGGCACCGATCACGATCACGAACGAGAGCGCCGTCTCGGAGAGCTCATAGAGCGGGGACAGGCGCGCCACCATGAAGATGCCCGCGGTGACCATCGTCGCCGCATGGATCAGCGCGGAAATCGGAGTCGGGCCTTCCATGGAGTCCGGCAGCCAGACGTGCAGCGGAAACTGCGCGCTCTTGCCCATCGCCCCCACGAAAAGCAGGATGCAGATCACCGTCATCAGCGACCACGCGTGGCCGGAAAAGATCTCGATGGTGCTGCCTGCGAGGGTCCCTGCATTACCGAACACTGCGGCATAGTCGAGTGTGCCGAAGTACATCAGGATGAGCGCCATGCCGAGGAGGAAACCGAAATCGCCGACCCGGTTAACGATGAATGCCTTCAACTGCGCGTAGGTCGCCGTGGGCCGCGTATACCAGAATCCGATCAGGAGATACGACATCAACCCCACGCCCTC
Source organism: Burkholderiales bacterium (assembly GCA_035620515.1). Taxonomy (GTDB): domain Bacteria; phylum Pseudomonadota; class Gammaproteobacteria; order Burkholderiales; family SG8-41; genus SG8-41. The sequence goes on from DASPGR010000157.1 coordinate 4,519, forward strand.
CCACCCGAAGAAGAGCTGCAGGAAGTTGTTCGCGGACACCAGCATCAGCATGAAGAACGTGAAGAGCGAAATGTAGGAGAAGAAGCGCTGATAGCCGGGGTCATCGGCCATGTAGCCGATGGTGTAGATGTGCACCATCAGCGACACGAACGACACGGTGAGCATCATCGTGGCGGACAGCCGGTCGATCAGGAAACCGATCTCGAAGCGGCTCCCGCCCGACATGAGCCAGGTGTAGACGGGCCCGTTGTAGTAATTGCCCTGCAGAACGTCGAAGAACACGATGGCCGACGCGATCGTCGCGATGATCATGCCGAGTATCGTCACCCGGTGGGCCCCGCGGCGGCCGATGGCGTGGCCGAAGAGGCCGGCCACGATCGCCCCGACGAGAGGCGCCAGGGGCACGACGAGGTAGGTGAGCTGCATCCAGGTCACGCGCCTGCCCTATCCTTTCAGCTGGTCGAGGTCCTCGACGTCGATGGTGTTGAGGTTACGGAACAGCGCCACGAGAATCGCGAGGCCGATCGCCGATTCCGCTGCCGCGACCGTCAGGATGAAGAACACGAAGACCTGGCCCGAGGGATCGTCCAGGAAATGGGAGAACGCCACGAAGTTCATGTTGACCGCGAGCAGCATCAGCTCGATCGCCATCAGCAGCACGATGAGGTTCCTGCGATTGAGAAAGATGCCGACGATCGCAATCGCGAAGAGTATCGCCCCCAGCACCAGGTAATGGGAAAGCGAGATCAACGGGTTTCCCTTTCCCTGGGTTCCGCGGGCATCTTGACGATGCGCACCCGGTCGTCGCGGCGAACGCTGACCTGGTCCGCCGGGTCGACGTACTTCGTCTCCTTGCGGTGCCGCAGCGTGATCGCTATCGCCGCGACGATCGCCACGAGAAGAATCGCGGCGGCAATCTCGAACGCATACACGTACTCCGTGTACACCAGCCGCCCGAGCTCCTTGGTGTTGCTGTAGCCCGGCGGCAGCGGCGGCGGCGCAGGCACCCCGGCGAACCCGCCGTATTTCCCGGCCAGCACGAGCACCATCTCCGCCACCAGCACGATCGCAACGAACGCGCCGACCGGCAGGTAGTGCCAGAATCCCTCGCGCAGGCGCGCGAGATTGATGTCGAGCATCATCACGACGAAGAGAAACAGCACCATCACCGCGCCGACGTATACCAGGACCAGGACGATGGCCAGGAACTCGGCCTGAAGCTGCATCCAGATCGCGGCGGATGTGAAGAACGCCAGGACGAGGAAGAGCGCGGCATGCACCGGGTTCCTCGCGGTGATGACCCGCAGCCCCGAGAACACCAGGATCGCGGAGAAAAAATAGAAGATGAACTCGTTGAACGTCATTTCTTGTTAACTGCGTGAGCGGTGACCGGTCACAGTCTTTTTCAGCGGTAGGCGGCGTCTTCCGCGCGGTCCTTCGCAATTTGCTCCTCGTAGCGGTCGCCGATCGCGAGCAGCATGGGCTTGGTGTAGATGAGATCGCCGCGGCGCTCGCCGTGATACTCGAAGATATTGGTCTCCACGATCGAATCCACCGGGCACGACTCTTCGCAGAAACCGCAGTAGATGCACTTGGTGAGGTCGATGTCGTAGCGCGTGGTGCGGCGCGTGCCGTCGGCGCGCTGCTCCGACTCAATGGTGATCGCCAGCGCCGGGCACACGGCCTCGCAAAGCTTGCATGCGATGCAGCGCTCCTCGCCGTTCGGGTAGCGGCGCAGCGCATGCAGCCCGCGGAAACGGGGGCTCAGCGGCGTCTTCTCTTCCGGGTACTGGACCGTGATCTTGCGCCGGAAAAGGTGCCGGCCGGTCAGCATCATGCCCTTCACCAGCTCGACGAGCAGGAAGGTGCGGAAGAGCTGCTGAATGCGCCCGAGCATCACTTCCACCATATCCACAGGGGCGTCTGCATCCAGGCGCCGAGAAGCACGATCCAGAAGATGGTGAGCGGCAGGAACACCTTCCAGCCGAGGCGCATGATCTGGTCGTAGCGGTAGCGCGGGAACGTGGCGCGGAACCAGAGGAAGCTCGATACGACGACGAACAGCTTCGCGAGGAGCCAGCCGAAGCTGTCCGCGGCGAGCCAGGGCAATCCCATTGCACCAGCCAGCGTCGCGGGGACCGGCGAGAGCCAGCCGCCCAGGAACATGATCGAGCACAGGGTCGATACCAGGATCATGTTCGCGTACTCGGCCAGGAAAAAGACCGCGAACGCCATGCCGGAATACTCGACGTGAAAACCCGCGACGATTTCCGACTCGCCCTCGGCCACGTCGAACGGCGCGCGGTTGGTCTCAGCCACGCCCGCGATCAGGTAGACCAGGAATATCGGAAAGAGCGGGATCCAGAACCAGTTGAGAAATCCCCAGTTCCCCTGCTGCATGCGCACGATCTCGCCGAGGTTCAGGCTCTGGGCCGCCATGAGCACGCAGACGAGCGCAAACCCCATGGCCAGCTCGTAGGAGACCATCTGCGCGGCCGAGCGCATCGCGCCCAGGAACGCGTATTTCGAGTTGGACGCCCAGCCGGCGATGATGATGCCGTAGACGCCCACCGACGTGATCGCCATGATGTAGAGCAGGCCTGCGTCGATGTCGGCCAGGACGAGCGTCGGGCTGAACGGAATCACTGCCCACGCCGCCAGGGCGGGCATGAGCGCCATCACCGGCGCCAGCACGAAGAGTGTCTTGTTTGCGCCCGCCGGAATCACGACCTCCTTCACCATCAGCTTCAGGCCGTCCGCGATGGGTTGCGCAAGCCCCCCCAGCCAACGCAGCCCGAAAAACGTCACGCGGTTGGGCCCGATGCGGATCTGCATCCAGCCGATGAGCTTCCTCTCCCACAGCGTGAGATAGGCGACCGCCATCATGAGCGGCGCAACGATGCAGATGATGAGCAGCAACACCTTGATGGCGTGCAGCACCGAGGGCGCGAGCTCCTGGCCGAAAACCCACAACACGACTGCCGCCAGCACGCCCCACAGCCAGTTGCCGAGATTCACCAGGGGCTGCGTGAGCGTGCTCATACCGCCACCTTCTCGCCGGCCGGCGCGCGCTCCAGGCTCACTTCGCCGAACAGGGCACCCAGAGCGGACGTCTCGGGGCATCCGCCCGGAACGCGGATGCAGTTTTCGGGCACGCCGTCATCGACCACGGGTGCGAGCACGGCCTCGCCCGCGCCCTGCCGGATGCGCACGTTCTCCCCGTTCCGCAGGCGCAGCTTCTCGAACATTGCGCGGTTCATGCGCGCGGCCGGTGGCTGCGCGTCATGCGTCTGCTGGAGCGACTGCGCGCGCCGCACCACGGCATCGGCCGAATAGATCGGAATTTCTGCGATCCGCTGCACGCCCTTCCCGGCCATCGGCGCGAGGCTATCGAGGCGGGCGCCACGCACGGCGTTCCCGAGCCGGTCCGGGATACTCCCCGGCTCGCCGAGCGCCTCGTGCAGCACTTCTTCTGCGCTGTCCTGCTCGAAGCCCGGCAGGCCAAGCAGGTTCCCCAGCACGCGCAGCACCTTCCACGCGGGACGGGCCTCTCCAAGCGGGCGCACGATCCCGGAAAAGCTCTGCGCCGCGCCTTCGGTATTGACGAACGTGCCTGATGTTTCGGTAAACGGCCCGATCGGCAGCAGCACCTGGGCGTAATCAGGCGCCCGGTGCTGGTACGGGCTCATGGCCACCACGAGCTCGGCTGACTTCATCGCCGCAACGGCCTGTTGCGGGTCCGCCGTGTCGAGTTCGGCCTCGACTCCGAGCAGGAGATAAGCCTTCCGGGGCTGGGCAAGCATTTGCCGCGCATTCATTCCCGGACGGGGACCAGCGAAGGGAACCGCGCCCGCGAGGTAGCCGCCGACACTGTTTGCCGCTTCTCCCAGGAATCCCATGCGCGCGCCGAGCACCTCCGCCAGGGCGTGTGCGAGGACATGGAGCTCGCTCGCCCGCGGATGATGCTGCGCGAGGTTGCCCAGCAGTATCGCGACGTTCTTGCCCGCAGCAAGGCTCGCCGCGATGGCCTGCGCCTTTTCGGATACTTTTTCCCGCTCCACGGCGTTTCGCACCGCTGCCGGCGGCGCTGCGCCCCGGAGCTGCGCGGCGGCCTTGACCACCTGCGCCAGCAGTCCGGACATCGCCGACGGCGCGACGGTGCCGCGGTGCGCGACGCGCATCAACACGTCGTCGTCGAACGGGTTGACGAGGCTCAGCTCCAGGCCGCGTTTCGTGGCCTGGCGCAGCCGGTGTGCAAGCAGTGGATGGTCCTTGCGCAGGGTGGTACCCACGACAAGGGCGCGGTCGAGTCCGTCGAAATCCGGGATCTTCATTCCGAGCCACGGGGCGCCCGCGAGCTGGCCATCGAGTGTGAAGTCGCTCTGCCGCAGCCGGAAGTCGACATTGCCCGAGGAAAACTCGCGAGCGAGCTTCGCGAGCAGGAAGAGCTCTTCCAGCGTCTGGTGGGGCGTTGCCAGCATGCCGATGCTCGATGCGCCATGCTGGTCCCGTACGCGCTTCAGCTCCGAGGCAACGAAGTCGAGCGCAACCTGCCACTCCACCTCCTGCCAGGTACCGCCGCGCTTCAACATCGGACGCGCGAGCCGCTCTTCCGAGTTGAGCCCCTCATAGGAGAAGCGGTCCTTGTCCGAGAGCCAGCACTCGTTGATCGCCTCGTTCTCGCCTGGCAGCACCCGCATCACCCGGTTCTGCTTGACCTGCACGACGAGGTTCGCGCCCAGGCCGCAATGCGGGCTCACCGACGGCCGGTGCGTGAGCTCCCAGCTGCGGGCCGTGTAACGGAACGGCTTCGAGGTCAGGGCGCCCACCGGGCAAAGATCGATCACGTTGCCCGATAGCTCCGAGTCGACCGTTCGGCCCACGAAGGCGATGATTTCCGCGTGCTCCCCGCGCCCGATCATGCCGAGCTCCATGATCCCGGCAATCTCCTGGCCGAAGCGCACGCAACGCGTGCAGTGGATGCAGCGCGTCATCTCGGTGGAGATGAGCGGCCCCAGCTCCTTATTGTTCACAACGCGCTTCGCCTCCTCGTAGCGCGCGCCGCTCGCACCGTAGCCCACCGCGAGATCCTGCAGCTGGCACTCGCCCCCCTCGTCGCAGATCGGGCAGTCGAGGGGATGGTTGATCAGGAGGAACTCCATGACCCCTTTCTGCGCGTCTACCGCCTGCGCAGAGTGCGTGAGCACCTTCATGCCGTTCGCGACGGGCGTGGCGCAGGCAGGCAGAGGCTTCGGGGCTTTCTCGACCTGCACCAGGCACATGCGGCAGTTGGCCGCGATCGAGAGCTTGCGGTGATAGCAGAAATGGGGAATGTAGATGCCGGCCCGGTTGGCGGCCATGATGATGGTCTCGCCCTCCTCGGCCTGGAGCGTCCTGCCGTCCACCTCGATCTCGATCTCCTTGCGCGCCTCAGTTGTCACGGTCGACCGCCCGCTCATCGATCAAAGATAGTCGGGCACGAGGCATTTGCCGTGCTCGATGTGATGGAGGAACTCGTCGCGGAAGTGCTTGATGAAGCTCTTCACCGGCAGCGCTGCGGCGTCGCCCAGCGCGCAGATGGTGCGCCCCGCGATCCTGTCGGAAACGTTGTCGAGGAGTTCAAGGTCCTCGCGCCGGCCCGTCCCCGTTTCGATCCGGTTCACCACGCGATAGAGCCAGCCGGTGCCCTCGCGGCATGGCGTGCACTGCCCGCACGATTCCTCGAAATAGAAATAGGAAAGACGCAGAAGGGAGCGAACCATGCAGCGCGTCTCGTCCATGATGATGACCGCGCCCGAGCCGAGCATGGATCCCGCCTTGGCAATGGAGTCGTAGTCCATGTCCGTCGCCATCATGATGTCGGCCGGGAGCACGGGCATCGACGAGCCCCCGGGAATACAGGCCTTCAGCTGGCGCCCGGTGCGCATCCCCCCGGCCATCGCGAGGAGCTTTGCGAACGGTGTTCCGAGACGCACCTCGTAGTTGCCCGGCCGCTCGACGTCCCCCGTCACCGAAAATATCTTGGTACCGCCGTTGTTCGGCCGCCCGAGCTCGACGAACGCCTCCCCGCCATTCAGGATGATCCACGGCACGGCGGCGAACGTCTCCGTGTTGTTGATCGTGGTGGGCTTGCCATAGAGGCCGAAGCTCGCCGGGAACGGGGGCTTG
>DASPGR010000158.1:0-13290 GCA_035620515.1 Burkholderiales bacterium
TTCCCGCTCGATCAACGGGAAGCGACCGGCAACTTCCGGGCGCGAGAGATAGCCGTCCCCGTCGCGATCGGCGCTGCGGAACTCGCGCTGCGCGAGCTCTCTTGGCGCTTCGCGCTCGTCGCCCGGCCGTTCGGGGCGGTCGCGCGAAGGGCGATCCGGCACGAGCCCCGGTTTGGGCAGCGTCTGCGGCCCGGTTCCTGCAGGCGCATCCGGCTGGCGCGTCCTGTCGCCCTGCCTGTTCCATGCCGCTACCGCGACGACCAGAACCAGCGCCCCGGCAGCGAGGAAAAACCAGCGCCCGCGTGAAGGGCCCCGAGGGGGCCTGCGGGTGGTGCGGGTCGAGGCTGCTCCCTTGCCTGAATCGCTCGCCTGGGACGGGGTCTTGACCTCGACCCGGGCGTCTGGCGCCATGACAGCAGGCGCCGTGGATGGCGCTCGCGCGCCCTGCCCCTCCGGCACAAGCGCACGACGCCACTCGGCAACGCTCTGGGGCCGGCGCTTCTCGTCGACCGCGAGCGCCCACTCGAGCGCGCGCACCAGGGGCGTGCTCATCCGCGTCGTCGCGCCAGCCAGCCGCTGCGGCACGCGGTCCTCCTTCAGGCGGCTTACCGCGTCGGGCGGGCTCTCTCCGATGATCGCCCGATACAGCACGCCCGCCAGCGCATAGAGATCGGACCACGGGCCCTGGCGCGCGTCGCTTGCGTATTGCTCGAGTGGCGCGTAGCCGGGCGTCAGCACCGCGGTCATGCTGCGCGTGGCGCCTCCGACGGCGGCGCGTGCCGCTCCGAAATCGAGAAGGACGGGGCCGCCCGATTCGCGCAGAAAGATGTTGCTCGGCTTGATATCGCGGTGAAGAAAGCCTGCCGCGTGCACTGCCTCGAGGCCATCGAGGAGCGGCATCAGGATCGCCCGCAGGGCGGGCTCGTCCGGCGCGTCAGCACGCCGCAATCTCTGGTTGAGCGATTCGCCGTGCTCATAATCCATCACCATGTAGCCGGTGCCATGGGCCTCGAAATAGCGGTTGACCCGGACGATGTGGGGATGGCTGAACCGGGCCAGGGTGCGCGCCTCCTGGATGAAGCGCTCGAGGCCCCATTTGTAGTCATGCTCGTGCTCGGTCGCGACCGGCACCACGCTGCCATCGAGCGCGCGGATCGCGAGATCGGTGGGGAGATACTCCTTGATGGCGACACGCTTCTGGAGGTGCGTGTCCTCGCCGAGATAGGTTATTCCGAATCCGCCGGCGCCCAGGACGCCTTCCAGCCGGTACTCGAGCAGCATCGTGCCGGCGGGCAATGCATTGCGGTAGGTCGTCGTCTCCGCCATGCTTGATGAAGCGTGATCGGTGATCGGTGATGGGTGATGGGTGATATGAAAGTTCGCAGTTTGCAGCTGTGGCCAGTCCAAGGCTTACCGTCAACGTCGCGCTCAGCGCTGACGCATCAATGGCACTGCTTACACATCACCCATCACGCATCACTGCCTTGGGACGCCTGGACCATTGCATCGAGCAGCACATCGGGATCCTGCGCGCCCGACACGCCTACCTTGCGGTTGAAGATGAAAAACGGCACGCCGCCGATGCCGGCGCCGCGTGCCTCGACATCAGCCTGCTCGACGACAGCTTTGTCCTCATCCGTCTCCAGAAAAGCCGCGACCGCCTGCTCGTCGAGCCCCGCGCGCCCGGCGGCCCGCGCCAGCGTAGCGTTGTCAGTAAGATTCCCACCTTCGAGAAAGTACACCTTGAAGAGCTCGTCGGCCACCGCGTCCTGCTTGCCGGCACGGTCCGCGTAGATGAGCAGCCGGTGGGCCTTGACGGTGTTCGGCTGGACCTGGATCCTGTCGAACGCGAAATCGATGCCGACGGTGCGCCCCACCATCGCCACGCGCTCGTAGTTTCCCTTGCCGCGGGCGCCGAATTTCCGCGCGACATACTCCGAGCGCGGAATGCCGGTTGCGGGAAGATCAGGGTTCAACTGGAACGGCAGCCAGCGCACGGCCGGCTCGGGTGCATCGGGATGGCGCTCGCGGTAGAGGCTCAAGGCCGCCTCCAGCTTGCGCCGGCCGATATAGCACCAGGGTCAAACCACGTCGGACACGATGTCGATCTGAAGGGCCACGTGATCTCCTCTGGAGCGGATGCCGCCAGGTGCGGATCCTGGCGAGAGGTTAACACCAATCAGCTCGATTGTTGAACCCGGCCGCCGGCCTTATCATGCTCGGCTCGCGGCGCAAGGGGCGACACAGGCGCGTGGGAGGGAGTTCATGGATCTTGGGATCAGCGGCAGGCTCGCGTTGGTAAGCGGCTCGACGCAGGGCATCGGACGGGCCATTGCGGAATCGCTCATCGCCGAAGGGGCCCGGGTCATCGTCAACGGGCGCGACCCCGTACGACTCGACGAGACCGTGGCGGCGCTCTCGCGACACGGTGAAGTGCGCGGCGTGGCGGCGGATCTTTCGACGGCAGCGGGCGCGGAAAAGCTGCTCGGCGCCGCCGCGGCGATTGGGCCGGTCGACATCCTCGTCAACAACGTCGGCTACTTCGAGGTGCGGGACTTCGGTGAGATCTCGGATCGGGCGTGGATCGACATGTTCGAGCTCAACGTGATGAGCGGAGTGCGTCTCTCGCGCGCGCTGCTGCCGGGGATGCTGGAGCGCAACTGGGGGCGGATCGTCTTCATCGGCAGCGATCAGAGCGCCAAGCCCAATCCCGGCATGGCCCACTACGCCATGTCGAAAGCGGCCCAGGTCTCCATCGCGCGCAGCCTCGCCGAGTTGACGAAGGGCACGCGCGTCACCGTCAACAGCGCGCTCGTTGCGCCGACCTGGTCCGAGGGCGTCGAGACGTTCCTCGCAAAGATGGCGCCCGGCCTGGGCAAGACGGTCGCGGAGATGCGCACTGCCTACTTCGAAGAGGGGCCCGGTACCCCGTCGCTGCTGCAGCGCTGGGCAACCCCGCAGGAAATCGCGGCGCAGATCGTGTTCCTGTGCTCGGAGCAGGCCTCCGCGATCAATGGGGCCGCACAGCGCGTGGACGGAGGCATCGTCCGCTCCCTTTTTTAGGAAAAGGTGTCAGGAACCTTTTCCTGACCGAAAAAGGTTCCTGACACCTTTTAGAATTCTATTCACCGCCCACGCTCTTCCAGTCCTTGAAGCGCTCGCGCAGCGCCGCCTTCATCATCTTGCCGGTCGAGGTGCGCGGAATCTCGGCAACGAAAACCACGTCATCGGGCAGCCAGTAGCTGGCGAAGCGCGGAGCAATGAATTCGCGCAGCTCCTCGGCCGTCACCGACTGTCCGTCCCGGGGCACCACGACCGCCAGCGGACGTTCGCCCCACTTCTGATGCGGCACGGCGATCACGGCTGCCTCGGCGACCTTCGGATGCCCGACGAGCGCGTTCTCGAGATCGACCGAGCTGATCCATTCCCCGCCAGACCGTATGAGATCCTTGATGCGATCGGTAATCTTGACGTAGCCGCGCGCATCGATTGTGACGACGTCGCCTGTGCAGAACCAGCCGTCGGCGGTCCACTTGCCGGTTTCCTCGCTGGCGCCGTGGTAGGAGGCGGCAACCCAGGGACCCCGCACCTGGAGCTCGCCCAGGGTCTGCCCGTCCCACGGCGCAGGTCCCTGCTCGGTCATCGCCCGGACCTCGAAAAACGGCAGCGGAACGCCCTGCGTCGCGCGCAGCGCGTAGCGCTCCTCCTCGGTCGCGGTCTTGATCTCCCGCTTTACGTAGTTCACGGTGCCGGCCGGCGTGGTCTCGGTCATGCCCCAACCGTGCAGCACTCGCAGGCCGAAGCGGTCGAAGGCACGGATCATCGACTCGGGAGCCGCCGCACCGCCCACCACCATCCGCATCCCGGGCGTCAGGCGCCAGCGGGCGGGCTCCGCCTCGAGCGCCCGCAGGATGCTCATCCAGATCGTCGGCACGCCGGCCGTGAGCGTCACCTCCTCCGACTGATAAAGATCGAGCAGGCTCGCGGCGTCGAGGTGCGGGCCCGGAAAGACAAGCTTCGCGCCGACCATGACGCCCGCGAAAGGGATGCCCCACGCGTTGACGTGAAACATGGGCACGACGGGGCACAGCGCGTCCGCATTGGCGAGCCCCATGACGTCCGGCAGCGCCACCGCGAACGAATGCAGTACCAGCGCCCGATGCGAGTAGACCACGCCCTTCGGCCGGCCGGTGGTGCCGGACGTGTAGCACATGCCGGCAGGGTCTTCCTCCTTGAGGGGCGGGACCCTGAGCGGGCGCGCTTTCCCGATCAGCTTCTCGTAGTCCTCGCAGCCTGCCGGCACGGGAGCGCCCGTCAGCGGCACCACGATCACCTTCTCGAATCCGGCGCGCGTGCGGAACTTCTCGAGGAGCGGAAGCAGGACGTCGTCGACGATCAGGAACCGATCGCCGGCGTGCTGCGCGATGTAGGCGATGTCGTCGGGATGCAGGCGCAGATTGAGCGTGTGCACCACGCCGCCCGCGCACGGCACGCCGAAATAGGCTTCCAGATGCGCGTAGTGGTTCCACATCAGGGTCGCCACACGCTCCCCGCGTTTCAGCCCGAGACGCCGCAGCGCGCTGGCGAGTGCTCGTGCGCGCCGGTGAAAATCCGCGTAGCGGTGGCGATGGAGCGTCTTGTCGGGCAGGCGCGAGACAATCTCCGACTCGGGAAAAAGCCGGCCGCCGCGCTCGAGCAGGTGCTCGAGCGTGAGCGGGAATTTCATCATCGTGCTTCGCATGGGTTACGGCATCATGCCGACGATTTTCTTCATCTCGTCGACCGAGAAGCCGCGCAGGGTCTCCGATCGAACGTTTCCGAGCGACCCGGTCTTGAGCAGCGCCGCAGTCACGGCCTCGTCGGAGCCTTCCAGGGTCACGACAAGGTCGTAGTGCCCGACGGTATAGTAGACGCTCTTGACGGTCACCCCCAGCTTTTCGGCCATCACCCGGAATGCCTCGTAGCGCCGGGGTGATTCCTTCACGTCCTTGATCCCCTGATCGGTAAAGTTCAGCAGGCTGACAAACGTTGACATGACATCCTCCTCTGGCTGATGTGGGTGGTGCTGCGTACTACTCATTGTTCGTGGCGAACCAGGCGGCGAGAGTCCTCGTTGTCGATCGCCGCAAGCTGACTGATTCCGTGCGCGGCGAATCGCCGCGCCGCGGACAGCGCGCGCCGGTCGTGCTCGTGCTCGAGCGACCACTGCGCGTGGCGCGCAAGGAGCGCGAGCTCCATCGCGCGCCCCAGCGTCATCGCAAAGCGCCGTGCCCCGGCCTCGAGTTCCTCCTGCCCTGCTTTGGCGGCACGGTTGAGCCACGACTCGGCCTGCTCCACGGCGCGCTCGACCTGCGCGGAGATCTTGACGAGATCGGCCTCTCGCAGCTCGCGCAGGAGTATTCCTATTTCGCGCTTCAGCACGCCCGGCCCGCCAGCCGCATCGACGGCACGCAGCGTCTCGAGCGCGAGCACGTTTGTCGTTCCCTCCCAGATGGGCAGCACCTGCGCGTCGCGAAGCAGCACCGGAATGCCCGTATCCTCGACATAGCCCGCGCCTCCGAAGGCCTCGACGATCTCGGACAGGATCTGCACCGATTGCCTCGCCGTGGTGAGCTTCGCGACAGGCGTCAGCAGGCGCGAGAGCCGCGCCTGCTCTTCGCTCGCTTTGCCGGCTTCGTCACGCCCGAGCAGCTCGGCGATGAAGAACGCGAGGTGCAGAGCGCCGAGGAACTCGGCCTCGAGGCCGGCGAGCGTGTCGACGTGGAGGGGCTTCTCTGAAAGCGGTGCGCCAAACGCGATGCGCTTGTAGGCGTAATCGCGGGCAAGCGCCAGGCCACGGCGCGTCAGCGCGACTGCGGTGACCGCGTTCCAGGTACGCGTGATATTGAGCATCGGGGCGATCGCCTTGACGCCGTCGGTCGTTCCTCCCACGAGCTCGGCAGCGGTGGCATCGAGCGTCAACTCCGCGGTGGGGACCTTGCGCGTACCGAGCTTGTCCTTCAGCCGGTTGACCCCTATCCCGTTGGTCCGTCCCCTCGCATCGCTCGTCTCGACGTAGAACAAGGCCAGCCCCTTCCCGCCGGGGGGATTGCCTTCGGGCCGCGCCAGGGTGAGCGCCATCTGCGAGGCGATCGCGGAGGTAAACCACTTCCGCCCGTAGAGCCGCCATCCCGTCTCCTCCTCACGCGCGATGGTCTCGGTCAGCGCCACGTCCGAGCCGCCCGCAGCCTCCGTCATCCACTGCCCGCTCGTCCAGAACTCGGCTGCATTGCGGCTCACGAGATGCGGGAGCGCGCGCGCGATCAGCGCCTCGTTGCCCGAGGCGAGCAGCGCCTTCGCCGCTCCGTCCGACATGGCGAGCGGACAGCTGTAGAGATCCGTCGAGGGCGTGAATAAATAGACCAGCGCAAACTGGTGAATGCGCGAGGACGCCCCATGCGGGCGCTCGTACGCGAGCGCGACGAGGCCCTCCTCGGCGGCAATGCGCTGCGCCTCGCGCCACAAGGGCGAGACCTCGATGCGGTCGACGCGCGTGCCCCACGCGCTCCACTGGACGAGCCTCGGCTCGTTCTCGCGGTCGGCGAGCTGGAAGCGGTAGAGCTCCCCGCCGGCGCGTTCGCCCATCGCATTCAATGCGGGCTCGATTTCCGCGAGCACATCGGGAGAAAGCACGCGCGAGAGGTAGGAGCGCAGCGCCCGGTCGGAGGTGTACTGGTTTCCGAGCCTGGGGGGCGATTGGACGAACGGCATCGTAGAGTCCTATTCAAACCGCCAAGACGCCAAGACCGCCAAGAATGCTCAGTCTATAACGAACCGCCAAGACTCCGCGCAAGAGCTTCTTATGAATCGCCCGATTTGTCGCGCTTCTGTTTCAGGAGATCCGCCAGCCCTTCAAATGGCCGCTGTGTCGCGTGCTTTTCCTGGCCGGTACCGGCGTCGCGCCCGGTGCCGTCGAGATATTTCCGGTGCTCGGCTTCGTGGCAGTAGGTGCAGAGCAGCTCCCAGTTGCTGCCGTCGGGCGGATTGTTGTCATGATTGCCGTCGCGGTGATGGACCTCGAGCAGCTGCAGGTTTGCCCGCGTGAATTCCCGGCCGCAGCGGCCGCAGATCCAGGGATAGAGCTTGAGCGCCTGCTCCCGATAGCCCTTCTCGCGCGTCTCGCGGTTGCGCCGCGCTTCGGCGACGACGCGGTCAAGCCTGGCGTGATCGGGTCCGGATTTTGCTGCCGCCATGGCCGATCGTGGAAACCGGCTCCAGTGGAAGTTCCCTGACGGGGCACAGGTGACCGCCCCCGTCACGGGTCGTGGGGACTAGTTTACTGCGGCGGCCAGCCGGGCAGCGCCTTGCAGCGCTCGAGCCAGGCGATCACGGACGGATAGTTCTCGAGCGCAACCTTGCCCTCGGGGGCCGAATTGACGTACGGGAAGCAGGCTACGTCGGCGATGGTGGGCCGGTCGGCGGCAAGCCACTGATGGCCCTTCAGCCGCCCCTCCATCGCCGCGAGCGCTTTACGGCCAAATTCCTGCGCCTTGTCCACGGGGCCGAGGGTCTCGCGGCCCATCACCACTGCGCGCCTCGCGTATTGCAGGCCGCACTGGATTTCCGTCGCTGCCAGCACCATCCACTGCATGACCGCTGCCATTCCCGCCGGATCCGTCGGCAGCCATTTCTCGCCGCCGTGCTTGCGCGCGAGGTAGACGAGACAGGCCCCCGAATCCCAGATGATCTTTCCATCGTCCTCGATGGCAGGCACCTCGCCCCGCGGGTTGATCTTGAGGTAGGCCGCCTGCTTATGCTCCTGGTTCTTGTTGTCGAGCACGACGCGCTCATAAGGGACGTTCAGAAGACCGAGCAGTATGCGGACCTTGTAGGCGTTGCCCGACTGCTGAAATATGTAGACCTTCATTTTTTTCTCCTCCGGAAAGGAACGGCCCCATCAGCGGTGACGCTATGGCGGGGCCCTCGCGAATGGTAAAGTTCGCGTTGATTCTAGGCTGAGCCGCTCATTCCCGCCACAGGCCAGTCCACAAGATGGATCGGCCGGCGGCGCCAGGCGGCCTCACCCGAACGAGGAGAGAACAGCACCATGGCGATCAAGCTCGGCGGCGTGATGCAAAGTCCGGTCACGCCCCTCAAGGATGATTTCAGCCCGGACCTCGCGGCTTTCGAACGGCTGCTCGATTTCCACGTCCGCACCAGCGGAACCGCGATCTCCTGGCCGCATCACAAGGGCGAGTCGTTGAACCTCACGATCGAGGAGCGCAAGCGCTTCGCGGAGGTCGCCGTGAAGACCGTCGCCGGCCGCGTCGGCGTCTCGATCCACGTGAGTGCGCTCTCGGTCGAGGATTCGCTCGAGCTCGCGCGCCACGCGGAGAAAATCGGGGCCGACGCCATCATCGCCATTACCCCCTATTTCTGGAATCCGTCGAAAGAGGCGATCTACGAGCACTTCGTTCGGCTCGGCACTGCCGTCGACCTGCCCCTCATCGCCTACAATTCTCCGAGCTATCTCTCCGGCATCGAATTCGACGGCGAGCTGCTTGCCCGCTTGATCAGGCGGCTGCCGAATCTCATCGGAATGAAGGAAGCGAGCTTCAACAGCGAAAAGTTCATCGAGCTGGCGCGCGCCGCGTTTCCATTGCGCCCCGATTTCGCCCTGGTGACGGGCGTCGAGTACCTCCTGCCCTCGGTGCCGCTCGGCGGGGTCGGCTCCTACTCGTCCGCCGGCGCAATCTGTCCCAACCTGTGCAACCGGGCATACGACGCCTGCGTCGCCGGAAACTGGGATACCGCGCGCGAGCTTCAGTACAAGCTCTCACGGCTCTGGCTTCTCTTCCGCGACCAGTACCCGTCCTCGCTCAAGGGAGGGATGGTGATGATGGGCCGGCCGGTGGGACCCACGCGCCCGCCCCTGCCCACGGCGACGAAGGAGCGCCAGCAATACATTCGCGCCGAGCTCGAGGAGATGGGGATCCTCGATACGGAGCCTCACGGCTGGTAACACCGGTCGCTCCCACCACCCCGCCCGCTTGCGCGGGCACCCCTCCTCCGGCAGGAGGGGAATTATTCTATTAGGCGCTCTTAGAGATAAATGAAACCGTTCCAGCCAGGGCTGGTGCACACGCCCGTTACTCCTTTTACGCGCGAGCATCGCGTCGATTTCGCGCTATACGAAAAGATCATCGATTTTCACCTGCGGAACGGCGCGGATGCATTGGCCCTGCCGATGCACGCGGGCGAGTCGGTAAGCCTCACCGACGCCGAGCAGCGCGAGCTCCTCGTCCGCGCGATCAAGAAAGTCAGTGGCCGCGCGCCCGTCATCGCCCACGTGAGCGATTCGGGAACCGCCATCGCGGCCGCGAGAGCGCGGCACGCGGAGGAAGCCGGCGCCGCAGCGGTTATCGCGGCGGCACCGTATTACTGGACACCGCCGCCTGCAATGCTGCTCGAGCACTTCGCCCGGATCGGCTCGAGCGTGCGCATTCCGTTCCTGATCTACAACGCGCCTGACGAGATGGGCGGAACGAAGATGACCACCGATCTCGCCCTGAAGCTCATCGACCGGCTCGAGAACTTCGCGGGCATCGTCGATGCAAGCCTCGACTGGCAGTTCATGATCGACGTCGTCTGTTTCGCGCGCCGCGCCCGGCCGCAGTGGCAGCTCCTCACCGGCACCGAATACATGGTCTCGGCGCGGGCGATCGGAACCTCGGGCGCGTTCTCCCCACTTGCCGGCATCGCGCCGTCTCTCGTGCGCCGGCTCCACGATCTGTGCGTGAAGGAGGACTATCCGGCAG
Source organism: Burkholderiales bacterium (assembly GCA_035620515.1). Taxonomy (GTDB): domain Bacteria; phylum Pseudomonadota; class Gammaproteobacteria; order Burkholderiales; family SG8-41; genus SG8-41. The sequence continues at coordinate 9,798 of DASPGR010000158.1, forward strand.
CGCGCAAGATCCAGGAGGACATCGCGGCCTTGCGCAAGCTCGTCAGGAACGGGGGCATCGCGGCGCTCAAGGCCGCGCTGCGCGCCATGGGCCGCGAATGCGGTGAGCCACGCTATCCCCTGATGCCGCTCGGAGAGACCGAGCGGGTCGCTCTTTCCGAGCAGATCGCTGCGCTCGCGGCGTTGCGCGCGGAACCGCGTGGCTGGTGATTCCTTTGATGAAGCGTGATGAGTGATGGGTGATGGGTGATGGGTGTTCGAAGGCCGACTGCGTTAGTGACGGGAGCCTCGCAGGGGATTGGCGCGACCATTGCGGCGGAGCTTGCGCAGCGTGGGTACGACGTCGCGGTGTCTTCCACCCGCGCGGATAAGCTTGCCAACACTGTTTCCCAGGTCACAAAGGCTGGTGCGCGAGCCGTTCCCGTGTCCCTCGATGTGTGCTCGCGCGCCAGCATCTCGAGGGCGATGGCGGAAGTCGTCGAAGCCTTCGGGCAGCTCGACGTGCTCGTCAACAATGCCGGCGTTCCCCTGAAGAAGCCGGCGGTCGACGTCACTCCCGAGGAATGGGACCAGGTGCTCGACACGAACCTCACCGGCGCCTTCTTCATGAGCCAGGAGATGGCGCGGCACCTTCTCGCGGCCGGGCGCCCCGGATGCATCATCAACATCGCGTCCACCCACGGCCTCGTCGGCCTTCCGGAGCGCGCGGCCTACTCGATCGCCAAGGGCGCCATGGTGCACATGGCGCGCGTGCTGGCGGTGGAATGGGCGGCGAACGGGATCCGGGTCAACGCGGTGGTGCCGGGGCGCGTCGACACGCCGTCCCGGGCTGCTTCGCTTGCCGAGCCGGGCTATCGCGACATGGCCCTGAATCGCGTTCCGCTGCGAAGGTTCGCAACCACCGACGAGGTCGCCGCCGCTGTCTGCTACCTCGCCAGTCCCGAGGCCGCCTACGTCACCGGGCAGGCCCTTGTGCTCGACGGCGGCCTGACGGCGCAATAGCAATAGCGGTTCAGGAGCTGACGGCGTGCGCCGGGATGCGCGATGAAGACATTTGATGTTCTGGTAGTGGGCCGCGGCAACGCGGCATTGTGCGCTGCGCTGGCTGCCCGGGATCAGGGAGCCAGTGTGGCCATGCTCGAGGCCGCCAGCGAGGAGGAAGCCGGCGGCAACAGCCGCTTCGCCGGCGGCGTCATGCGATTTGCCTACGACTCCGTTGCCGACCTCCAGCGCCTCTCCGATATCCCCGCCGACGAGGCCAGGAACGCCGACTGGGAAAGCAACACGATCGAGCAGTTCTACGACGACCTCTACCGGGTCACGAGCTTCCGCACCGATCCGGCGCTGAGCGAGATTCTTGTCACGAGAAGCCTCGATGCGATGGTCTGGCTGCGCAGCCAGGGCGTGAAGTTCTCTCCCAACTACCGCCACCAGTCCGCCGTCATCGACGGCAAGCGCAGGTTCTTCGGCCGGATGCCGATGTGGATCACGGGCGGCGGCCCTGGCCTGGTACAGGATCTCACCACCACGGCGGTCAAAAAGGACGTCGAGATTTTCTACGGGACGCGCGCGGTCAGTCTTGCCTACGACGGTGAGCGCGTGTCGGGCGTGCAGGCGAATTCGCGCGGCAATCCGGCCGCGTTCCATGCGAAAGCGGTCGTCCTCGCCTGCGGCGGATTTGAAGCCAACCCGGAATGGCGTACGCGCTACCTCGGTCCCGGCTGGGAACTGGCCAAGGTGCGCGGCACGCGCTTCAACGTCGGCGACGGCCTGCGCATGGCGCTCGACATCGGCGCCTGCCCGTACGGCAACTGGTCCGGGCGGCATGCAGTGTCGTGGGAACGCCACGCTCCGGAGTTTGGAGACTTGAGCCTGCCGGAAAGCTCGTACCGCCACAGCTACCCCATGTCGATCATGATCAATGCCGAGGGCAAGCGGTTCGTGGACGAAGGAATCGAGTTCTACAACTACACGTACGCGAAGTACGGCGCGGAGGTGCTGAAGCAGCCAGGCCAGTTCGCCTACCAGGTGTTCGATGCCAAGGTGAAACACCTGCTGCGACCGGAATATGGCGGCCGCAACGTCACCCGCGTCACCGCCAGCACCCTCGAAGAGCTCGCTTCCCGGCTGGAAGGCGTGAACCGCGAAGGCTTCCTGAAGACCGTGCGCGAATTCAATGCCGCAGTGCGCAAGGACGTGCCGTTCAACCACTCGATCAAGGACGGGCGGAGCGCGACAGGCATCGAGCCGCCCAAATCCAACTGGGCAAACCCCCTCGATACCCCGCCCTTTGAAGCCTACGCGGTGACCTGCGGCATCACCTTCACCTTCGGCGGCCTGCGGGTCGATCCCGGGACGGCGCAGGTGCTGGACGTCAATTTCCATCCGATACCCGGCCTCTATACGGCCGGCGAGATGCTTGGCGGTCTCTTCTATTTCAACTACCCTGCCGGTACCGGTCTGGTTTCCGGTACCGTGTTTGGCAGGATTGCCGGAACCAGTGCCGCCGCGGGCGCAAGGCACACGGCGCCGGCGCGCCGCACTTAGGGAGGTGAACCGATGATCACCGACACGCTCGCACGATTTGCCATCGACACGAAGCCCCACGCTGTGCCACCGGCGGTCCTGGCGGCGGCTCGACACGCGCTGACCGACACGGTCGGTGTCGCCCTTGCCGGCACGCTGGAGCCTCTCGGTGAGATCGCGACGCGCTGGGTGCAGGACCTGGGCGCGCGCCGCCAGGCGACGTTCTGGGGCCACGATCTTGGCACCTCCGTCGTGGAGGCCGCCTTCGCCAACGGCATCTGCAGTCACGCTCTCGATTTCGACGACAGCCATCCCAGCATGCGAGGGCACCCGAGCGCGACCCTGGTCCCCGCCGCACTCGCCGTCGGCGAGGCGAGCAGCGCGTCCGGTCGCGACGTTCTCGCCGTCTATTCCATCGGGCTGGAGGTTGCCGCCAAGCTTGCCCTCTGCCTCGGCCACGGGCACTACCTGCGTGGCTGGCACACGACCGCGACCGCCGGCGTGTTCGGCGCCACGGCCGTGGCGGCGCGGCTGTGGGGCCTCGACGCCGGCGCGCTGCGCAAGGCATGGGGCCTCGCGGCATCGCAGATGAGCGGGCTCGTGCGCAACTTTGGCACGATGACGAAGCCCTTTCATGCCGGCCACGCGGCGCGCTGCGGGGTCTTCTCCGCCTGGATGGTCCGGCAGGGTTTCACCGCCAGCGACGCCATCTTCGACGGCGAGAACAGTGTTTTCGACACCTATGCTGGCAAGGACGGCGCACCGGCGGCCGATCTCCTGGCCCGGCTCGGCAAACCGTGGGAAGCGACCGAGCCCGGCATCTATGTAAAGCGCTGGCCGTGCTGCTATTCCAGCCACCGCCCGGTGGGAGGACTCTCCGAGCTGATCGAGAAGCACGGCTTGAAGCCGGAAGAAATCACCGAAGTCGCCGTAGGCTTTCTGCCCGGCGCGGACACAGCGCTGGTGAG
>DASPGR010000159.1:0-10472 GCA_035620515.1 Burkholderiales bacterium
AAGCCTGCGCCGCAGCCACGAAAGGTTAAAGGTCTCGCGCCCCGTGCTCTTCGGTGGACGGCGCCGGAAATAGGGGTCAGCGAGGAGTTTTTTGAGGAGGCGCGGCAGGACTCGCCCGCGCGCCGCCCACGCGCCGCCCCGGTCGTAGCGCAGATGCCGGCGGGCGCCGATCCAGGCATCGAGGAGGCCGTTGCCGGGCCCGCAGTCGAACCCCGTCACCGGGCCGTGCGAGGGGAGACTCGTCAGGTTTGCGATGCCTCCGATATTAATCACGGCGCGGCTCTGACTTCGCGCGCGAAACACGGCGCTGTGAAACGCGGGCACAAGTGGAGCGCCCTCGCCGCCGGCTGCGATATCCCGGCTGCGGAAGTCGCACACGACGTCGATTCCAGTGAGTTCCGCGAGGAGTGCTCCATTCAGAAGCTGGACGGTGTAACCGGCGCCAGGCTGGTGCCTGACGGTTTGTCCGTGACAGCCGACGGCAGCAACGCTGGCCGCTGCAACGCGGGCGCGTGAGAGGAGGGTTCGAACCGCGGCCGCGTAGGCGCGCGTCAGCTGATTGGCGGCGGTGGCCGCGCGGCACAGTTCATCGGGACCGGGAGCCTGCAGTGCCAGCAGGCGCTTGCGCAGCCGCGGCGAAAACGGGCGGTGCAGGGCGGCCTTCAGCCGGAAGCCTTTTCCCCGCGGCACGGCGAGCACTGCATCGATGCCGTCGAGGCTCGTCCCGGACATCAGGCCGATGTAGAGGCCGCCCATACGGCTTTCAGTGACCGGACCTCACCGGCCACGGCTGTCAGTCCAGGCGCGCGAGATAGGTAGCGCGCAGGATATCGAGGAACTCCACCAGGGGCGCCGCCGCCGCATCGAACGCCGGACGCTGCGCCGCCTGGATCGGGGGAGCCGGGGGCAGCACGACTTTAAGCGGATTGCGGTGCACGTCGTTGATGCGGAATTCGTAATGCAGATGCGGCCCGGTGGCAAGCCCCGTCATTCCGACGTAGCCTATGGTTTCGCCTTGCAGCACACGCTTGCCCGCGCGCAATCCCCCGGCGAAGCGCGAGAGGTGCCCGTACCAGGTCGTGTACTGGGACTGGTGGCGCAGCACCACGAGATTGCCGTAACCGCCCTTCCAGCCGGAGAACTTGACGACACCGTCCCCGGTCGCCCGCACGCGCGTGCCCGCTGGCGCGCCGTAATCGACACCCGTGTGTGCGCGCCATTCCTGCAGGATCGGGTGGTAGCGCCGGTTGGTATATCCGGAGGTGATACGCGAGAATTCCAGCGGAGAGCGCAGGAACGCCTTGCGGATGTTGGTCCCGTACGGCGTGTAGTACCCGCCCTGTCCTTTCGCATACTCAAACCAGAGCGCGCGGTAGGCCTTGCCGTCGTTCACGAACTCGGCGGCGAGGATGCGCCCCGTCTCGACCGGCTCTCCCTGGTCATAGAGCACCTCGTAGACCACGGCGAAACGGTCCCCGCGGCGGAGATCCCGGTGAAAGTCCACGTCGGTCGCAAAGACATCGGCGATCTGGATCGCAATGCTGTCGGGCAGCTGGGCCGCGTCGGTCGCACCGAACAAGGAGCTATCTATTTCACCCGAAGCCACCAGCACCCGTCGATCGAGCTCGACCTTTCCCTCGCTTACGTGGAACTCGTCCCCGTCACGCTTGACCTGCAGCACTTCGCCATCGTTCTGATAGCGGAACTTGAGCAGTTTCCCGTCCGCGGTCAGGTAGGCGCGCACCGATCGGCCGGGAATGAGCTGGCGCAGCATTCTTGCCGAAAGGGTCGCGCGGACGAACGCCTTCACATCCGCGTCGTTCGCACCGAGTCGCCTGAGAAGCGTGGCCGCGCGGTCGCCGCGCCGAATGCGCTCCTCGTGCCAATAGCCGGGTTCCGGGACTGCCCCGGATGGCGGCAGCGGCAGCTCGAGGTCCTGAATGACCTGCGTGATCGCGAGCTTGCTGGGGATCGTGTTGGGAGCGAAACCGAATGCGGCAAAGACCATCAGGAAGGGAAGCGCCAGGGCGATGATCCAGAGCCGCGATCTGGAACCGCTCATCAGGCGCGCAGCCTTTTGCGCTAGAATCACGCTAATACTTTGCGCTTGCTCAATGATTTCCCTGAGTTTTCCCATGTGCGGAAAGCTTAGCAGAATTGGCCTCAGGGGCAAAGATCATATTTTGCGATGTGAAATTGAGCCGACCTTATACACATGCCGATTGTGAAACCCGTCGACCAACAGCTCGAGATCATCAAGCGCGGATGTGACGAACTGCTCGTCGAGGACGAGCTCAGGGAGAAACTTCGCGGCGGGCGGCCGCTGCGGGTGAAGGCCGGGTTCGATCCCACGGCGCCGGACCTGCATCTCGGGCACACGGTGCTGCTCAACAAGCTGAAGCAGCTCCAGGACCTCGGGCACCACGTCATTTTCCTCATCGGGGACTTCACGGGCATGATCGGCGATCCCTCCGGCCGCAATGCGACACGCCCTCCGCTCACGCGCGCGGAAGTGCAGGCGAACGCGGCCACCTACGGGGAGCAGGTCTTCAGGATTCTCGACCGCTCCCGCACCGAGATCGCGTTCAATTCGTCGTGGATGGAAAAGCTCAACGCTGCGGACATGATCCGCCTTGCGTCGACCTACACGGTTGCCCGCATGCTCGAGCGCGACGATTTTCACAAGCGTTACCAGGCCCGGCATCCGATCGCCGTCCACGAGTTCCTTTATCCCTTCGTGCAAGGCTACGACTCGGTCGCTCTGAAGGCGGATCTCGAGCTGGGCGGCACCGACCAGAAGTTCAACCTGCTCATGGGACGCGAGATGCAGAAGCATTTTGCCCAGGCGCCGCAATGCATCCTCACCATGCCGCTGCTGGAAGGACTGGACGGGGCGAGCAAGATGTCGAAGTCGCTCGGCAACTACGTTGGGGTGACCGAACCGCCGGCGGAGATCTTCGGCAAGCTCATGTCGGTGTCCGACGATCTCATGTGGCGCTACATCGATCTCCTTTCATTCGAGGCGCTGGAGACTGTGCAGCAGTGGAAACGCGGTGTGGCTGCGGGGGCCAATCCCCGAGATATCAAGGTGGCATTCGCGAGGGAGATCGTCTCCCGCTTTCACGGGCCGGACGCGGGCGCGGCCGCACATGCCGATTTCGAAGCGCGCTTCAAGCGTGACGAAGTTCCGCAGGATATCCGCGAGGTAAGCCTCGCCGCGAAGGACGACGGGCTCGCGCTGTCGCAGGTGCTGAAGCAGGCCGGTCTCACCGCCAGCACCTCGGAAGCGCTGCGCATGATCGAGCAGGGGGGTGTGAAGATCAACGGCGAGAAAGTGAGCGACAAGACGCTGAAGCTCGCCCGGGGAGAGCGTTGCGTCGTGCAGGTCGGCAAGCGGAAATTCGCGCGCGTGACGATCGATTAGCAGAAAAAGCAAGAGCGCACCGGCTGTAGGGCCGGTGCGCTCTGCTCGCCAGGCTCAAGGCCTGGCAGGGGGAGACTGTTCCGTTGCTTACGCGATCAACTGGCTCGACTCGCCTTCCTTCTTCTCTTCGCCGTCCGCGATCAGGTCGGCCTTTTCACCCTTTTCCTTGTCTTCGCCTTCCGCGATGACCTGGGTCGATTCGCCGTCCTTCTTCTCTTCGCCATCCGCGATCAGGTCGGATTTCTCACTCTTTTCCTTGTCTTCGCCTTCGGCCATTATCACGGAGTAGGGAAGCCGGATAAGATCCCGCATTTCGCGTTGCCCTTGATCCGCGTCCGGCGAGGACGCCGTAATCAACGATCCTTCCCGGGTCTTGTCCGTGTCCGAATCGGCATACGCGAGCGGAGCCGCAAAAAGCGAAGCGACTGCCAGCGCGATAAGGGTTTTACGTTTCATCGTGTGCTCCTTTGGGGATTGTGGTTGGAAAGATTTCCAACGAGTGCACTGTAGGCCCGCGGCATGCGCGGCACACGAGGTATTACAAAGTGTTTCACTACTTTCCTCGGGCTTACGCCGACTTACACGACGATTACCGGAAAATTACGCGGCGCTTACGTTGTCCTTACTGTCAGCTTACATGCTGCGCCGAATGCACCATTGCGGCACATTCTCACGCGGAGCCGCGCTGGTACGTCGCCATGAAGCGACGATCGATCCGATCCTTCCAGCGCCAGACCCAATCGCCCTCGAACGCAATGCCGTTCCACGAAGCAACGGCATGTTTACTTCCTGTGCTGATCAATGCCAGGGCGTTTTTCTGAGGGATGTAGCGAAGCAGTGACTCGCAACCGAGCGCTCGACGCAGATTCTCGTACAGTATCGGGCCCTGCCGCACCGCGAATACTCCGGACTTGGGACGCGGATGGTTGATCATCGATGCAATATCTCCGGCTGCAAACACGTTTGGATGCGAGACGGATTGCAGATGATCGTTGACTGCGATGAAGCGCTGCGCGTCGACACTCACCCCGCTGGCCTCGATCCAGGCCGGCGCACTGGCGCCTGTCGCGACAATCGCATGATCCACCGCGAGCGAGCCTCCATCGGAAAAGTGGAGCCGTCCTGGCGAGAACGATGACACCTTGGCGCGGCGGAAGACTTCGACCCCGCGCTCGCGCAACACGCGCTCGAATACGCGCCGCACGCGGGCGGGGTGCCCGGGCAGTATCGATTCCGTGTCCGTCAGCAAAGCGAATTGCACCATGCCCGACGACGCCTCTTCCTGCAAACGGTGGTGCATGGCTGTGGAGAGCTCGACGCCGCCGGCGCCGCCGCCTACGATGGCCAGCGACAGGCGATGTCCGGCGCGCAGTCCTGCCTGAATGCTCGCCCAGCCTTTGAGCAGCTCGCCCACCGGTTTGACGGGGATACCATGCTCGAGCGCTCCCGGTATCGCCTGAATATCGGGAGTGGCACCAATGTCGATCGACAGCAGATCGTAGGCGAGGGTGCTTCCATCCGAGCACGAGACACCTCGGGCATCCGGGTCGAGGCCCCCAGCCGAGGCGCAGCGGAACAGAATGCCGGCAGCCGCGCACAGCGGCTCAAGGTCGATGTGGCACTCGTCGAAGCGGTAGTGGCCCGCGATAAACCCCGGCAGCATGCCCGAATAGGGCGTATGGCGGTCCGGGCTCACCAGCGTGACCGAGGCGCCGCGGACGGGCCCCAGCGCGAGGCGGCGGATGACCTCGACATGACTGTGACCGCCACCCAGGAGAAGTAGCTGTTTCAAGGCCGGCGCGCGCCCAAGCCGCTGTAGAAAGGGCTACCAGCTCCCGGAAGCGCCGCCGCCGCCCGAGCTGCCGCCACCGCCTGAGAATCCGCCGCCCGACGAGCCGCCGCTGGAACTCCAGGAGCCGTGCGAGCCCCAGCTGCCTCCGCCGATCGTAAAGCCCCCAACCCGGGCGACGCCCTTCTTCTTGAGCTCCTCGACGGCGCGCCGATAAAGGTCCGAGCGCGAGACGAGGAGCTTGGCGATCGGGAAGCCCACGAGATAGGCGAGAAGAATATAGAAGGTGACGCCGCTGCCAAAGATCACGACCGGGAACATGGCCCAGAACGGGATCAGGAAGAAGTAGAGAAACCAGCCCATCCCGGGCGTCACGATACCCATGAAGGTGAAAAGCCCGATGATGCCGAAGATGAAGGCGCCGAAGAGAACCTTTTCGTGCAGCGCCATCGTCGGCGCCTTGATGAATTCCGATTTTTCCGCGCTGGACCGTTTCACGCGTGGCGGCTCGGATCCCGGCGCGGCCTGCCTGCCTTCCAGCTGCGCGATGAGGGCGTCCACGCCGCGCGCGACCCCGCCGTTGAAGTCGCCGTCTCGGAATCGCGGCGTCATGACATTGCGGATGATCCGGCTCGCATGAGCATCGGTCACCGTGCCCTCGAGGCCGTAGCCCACCTCGATCCGCATGCGGCGGTCCTGTGGCACCACCAGCACCAGGACACCGTTGTCCTTGCCCTTCTGACCGAGCTTCCATTGCTCGAATACCCGCACGGCATACTCCTCGACGCCTTCTCCGCGTATCGTCGGCACGGTGAGCACCGCGATCTGGTTGCCCGTTTTCTGCTCGTGCTGCCGCAGCACCTCCGCGAGGCGCCTGCGCGTCTCGGCGTTCAGTATCTCGGCGTTGTCCACGACCCGCCCCGTCAGGTAGGGCACCTCGGCGGTTTGCGCGACCGCCAGGGCGGCGCATGTCAGGAGCACAGCCGGCAGGGCGCAGGCGAACGGCCTCATCGCGGCCCCCGCCGCTGAATGACGTTGTCGACAAGCTCGTTCGTGTCGCCCGGCGGCGCGCTGAAGCCGTGCTGCGCGAGAATCTCATCGAGCCGGTCGAGCCCCGCGCGCAGCGCGTCGGCGATGCTCGCGCGCGAGAGGGTTGCTGTCACGGCGGCGACCACCTGGTCGAGCGCGGCCTGCCCCACCTTGTCACTGACGCCACGATCGGCGAGCACGACGACCTGGTGCTCGAGCAGGCTCACCAGGATGAGAATCCCGTCGCGCCGCAGGGTGCGGTGGAGCTCGTGCTCGAGAAAAAGCGCCTGCGCGTACTGCCTTGCCTCGACTTCACGGCGCTGCGCGGGAATGAAGACGCGCGCGAGCGCGGTGATCCAGACCGTGGCGAGCGCCAGCAGGCTACCCGACACCAGGACGGCTATGGCGGTCTCTGCGACCGCGTGGAACGCGCCCCACTCGGGCTCGAGCAGTGCGAGGATTGTCGCAGCAAGCGCTGCAACGGACACGCCCAGCGCGAATGCTTTCCACGGCACCTCGGGATACGAGTCGGCGCGGGCGACGACGGCGGTAACCACTTCAACGCCGCGGGCTGACTCGAGGCCCGCGACGCGCGCGCGAACCGCTTCCGCGGCCGCCGGGTCGAGAAACAAATTCGCTTTAGACGCCTCTGCCAAACCGCAATAGACCGGAGAGCCCTAACAGCCGGCGCACATCGCCGGGCGTCGAACAGTCAGCGCTCACCGTTCCTTCTCGAGGGAGGTTTCTTGCGCCGCAATTCGGCGAACGCCTGCAATTCCCAATGGCGCACCGCAAGGAGAACGCTCATCGCCGAACGCTCGCCGAGGGGCAGGCGGGCGTCTTCCCCGTGGAGATCGGAGCATTCGCGCGCGAGGCGCTTCAGCTTCGCGACGATCGAGGCGCTCGATGCCCTGGACAACAGGCTGTTCACGACGATCATGTACTCGTCAGGGCGGTCGAAGCGCGAGCGGAAGTACTCGTTATGCGCCTGCTGCTTGAAGAATCGCTGGATCGGCCCATCCGTCAGCCAGGAGAAATTGGGCGCTACCAGAAGCCTTATACGGTCGCCGGGCTGCAGCTGGATGAAGCCCAGGCGATCGAGCCGCGCGAGGAGCTGGATGCACTCGGCTTTCGACAGGTCGTAGGCTGCCACAATCTGATCCAGGCTCACGTGGTTCAGCGCGCAGACGGCGACCAGAAAGAGCTTGCGATCCGAGATGATCTCCTTCTCCTGCTCGTAGGTGAGCTGGGAGGCGAGCTTTTCTTCCTGCTTCAGGGCCTGCGCAAGATCGGAGAACTCGGCGTTGGCGAGCTCGCACACCTGGTCAAGTCGGTGCAGCGTGAAGCTGCGGCGCGAGAACATCCGCTTGATGCTGGCCTCGCTCAGCCCGAGCTTGCGCGCCACATGTGCGTAGGTGACGCCCCGTGCCTTGAGCTCCCGCTTGAGCACGTCGACCATTGCAGCGCTATGTGCCATGGCGCCTCCTCCCCTGTTTCCGGGCAAGGTATCACTTATTGCTACCCGCGGGCAAACGGCCGGACACGCCTGGAAAAGTGCTTGGGCGCGCGCGACGCGGCGGCGAAGATGCGAGCACGCCGCGACGCAGGAATCCGGCGCAGGGGAAATCTTCATCGGGACCACGAAGAGGAGGGATGCCATGAATAAGAGCACGAATATCATCCAGGCACGTTCGTCAGTCGACGATAACCGCGTGCGCGCCCTGGTACGCTTCAACCCGCTGCTGTTTCACGCCCTCGCCGCGGCCTCGTTTCTCGAGGCGTCGGCGTCGCACCACGCCGGCCGCCTTGCTGCTGCGGTGGCGGCGGAACCGGATGCGGCGGACTGGGTTGAAAACGTCTGGCGTCATGAGCGGGAGGCGCGCGGCCGCGAGCTGCGCGCCTACATCGAGGCGACGTGGCCCGAATTCGATTGGCCGGGCGCGTACGAGGAATTCTGCGGTGCGTACCACCGGCGCCCGGGTCACCCCGCGGGCTCCCGTAGTAAGGGACTCGGGACCCTGGAGCGATGCGCGGTAGAGTCGCAGGCGGCGGCCTTCTATCGTGCCATCGCACATTGCGCAGATGACCCGGCGCTGCGCGAGCTGGCGCGGTCGGCCGCGCGGGATCACATCCATTGCTTCGAGTTCTTCAGGTCGCGTTTTGCCCGCAGTGCAAGCAACGGGCGTGTCAGTTTCATGGCTGCCTGCCGTGCCGTGGTCGAGACGTCGCGTACTGCCCGCGACAACGATGTCGCAGCCGCATTCTTCTCTCTCGGGCCGCACTGGTACGGAACGCCCACGGTGTCGCAGCTCGACTACCAGGAGTTCCTCGGCCGGATGGCGCAGCTCGTCTCGCGCCATGCGAGTCTCGGGCGCATCGAGAGGCTCCTCTTCTACCCCTGGCTCCGCCGGGCGAGACCCGTGGCGCCACCCACCGGGCGCGGCAGCCGCGAGGCCACCCGGCCGGCGCCGTGGCCTGCGCTCAAGGCCGCCGCCTAGCAGCGGCACCCCGGAACCGCGGCGCGGTGCGTCGGGATGCCGGCCGTGCCGCGAATCCGATAAACTCGGCGGGCCGTATCAGCTTCCCGGCACACCTGACGAGGAGTTGCGCACATGACATCGACGACAGCGGCCCCGAAAGGCAAGGAGGTGGCGACGCTCGCCGGCGGGTGCTTCTGGTGTCTGGAAGCGGTCTACGACGAGTTGAAGGGAGTCGAGTCTGTCGAGTCCGGCTATATGGGCGGCCACAACGCTGCGCCGACGTACCGGGAAGTCTGCGAAGGCAAGACCGGTCACGCCGAGGTCGTGAGGATCACCTTTGACCCTGCGGTCATCTCCTTCAAAGAGCTGCTCGAGGTGTTCTTCGTGATCCACGATCCAACGACGATGAACCGCCAGGGCAACGACGTCGGAACGCAGTACCGCTCGGCGATCTTCTTTCATTCGCCGGAACAGAAGGCGGTGGCCGAAGAGACGATCGCCCGACTGAACGCCGAGAAACTCTGGAATGGGCCGATCGTGACCGAGGTCGTGCCGGCGTCTACTCTCTACGTCGCCGAGGATTATCACCAGGAATACTTTGCGCGCAACCCGGCACAGCCGTACTGCATGTTCGTCGTCGCGCCGAAGGTGATCAAGTTCCGCAAGGAATTCCTGGCAAAGCGCAAGAAGTCCGGCTAGAGGTTGTCGCAACCGCCGATAAACGCCGGGATGCGCAGATCCACATGCGGTTTCGCGCATCGCGCGCGGAATCAGACGTCGACTTGAAGTTTGCCGTCCGCGCGAATCACGCCGCGATACATGCCCGAAGTGTTGTAAACCATCGCGAGATGGCCGCGGCGATCGAGCACGATTGCGCCGCCGCGTCCGCCGGCACGTGGAATCTTGCGCAGAATCACCTCTTCGGCTGCCTCCTGCGCGCTGCATCCCGCGTAGCGCACCAGGGCCGCGATATCATGGGCCGCGACGGTTCGCATGAATACTTCGCCGATGCCGGTTGCGGAGACCGCGACGGTCGCATTCTCGGCGTAGGTCCCGGCCCCGATGATAGGCGAATCGCCCACGCGCCCGGGCGGTTTGTTGGTGAGCCCGCCGGTCGACGTCGCCGCGGCGAGATTGCCTGCCGCATCGAGCGCGACGGCGCCGCACGTGCCATATGGCGTTTCGTCTTGTTCGCCGCGCCGTTGCGCGCGCGACGCGCCATCATGGTCGAGCTCTACGCTGCGCCGCTTGCGCGCGCGCTCGAGCTCCTCGTGGCGCGAGCGGGTGAAGAAGTAGGCAGGGTCGACCATACGGGCGCCGTGATCGGCTGCGAACTGCTCCGCCCCGGCCCCGCACAGCATGACCCAGTCGGAGTTCCGCATGACAAGTGCAGCTGCTGCCACGGGATTGCGCACACGAGTGACGGCGGCGACCGAGCCGGCGCGACCGCTTGCGCCGTCCATGACCGCGGCATCAAGCTCGTGCGTTCCTGCAGCGGTGAAGACCGATCCGTGCCCGGCGTTGAAATGGGGAGAATCCTCCAGGACGCTCACCGCCGCGACGACGGCGTCGACTGAGCCCCCCCCGGCGGCCAGCACCCCGTAGCCCGCGCGCAGCGCCTCCGCGAGCGCCGCGCGCTGGGCGCCGTGCGGGGCGCCGGCAATCTCCCCGGCACCACCGTGCACCGCGAGCGTGATGGGGGCCATGCTCATGGCAAGCAGCGCGCCCTTGAGGAATCCACGGCCTTGAA
>DASPGR010000160.1:0-2135 GCA_035620515.1 Burkholderiales bacterium
GTCTTAGTCGCCGCCGTGGAACGGCGCGACTTTCCTCTTGAAGCCCACCAGCGCTTCGGTGAGCTTGAAGCGCGTCGGGGACGGAAACGAGACGTGCTTCTGCACGTGCGCGTCGCGGACGTACTTCTCGATCGGCATGCCTTGGATGACGCCCGCGCCGCCAAAGAGCTCGAGCGCCTGCTCGGTGAGCCTCTGGACGGCTGCTCCCGTGAAGGCCGTTGCCATGTGCTCGTAGGGAAGATTCTCGACGCTCCCATCCTCGATCGCTTCGGGATGATCCTTTACCCACGCCGCCGTCCAGATGAGACGCCGCGCCGCTTCGAGATTCATCGCCATGTCCGCGATCGTCAGGCCCACCGACTGGTGCCGGATGATGGGCTTGCCGCCGGAGACGCGCTCCTGCGTGTACTTCAGAGTTTCCTCGAGGGCCGCGCGACCAAGCCCCAGCGTCAGCGCGGCGATCGTCGGATGCGTGCCCATGTCGGTGCGGCCCTTCGGCGACGGCGGCATGATCCGCCCCTTGGGAACCCGCACGTTGTCGAAAAAGATCTCCGCCGCGTTGTCTCCGACCCGCCGCCCAAGCTTCGATAACGGACGCCGCGTGAGGCCCGGCGAATCGCCCTCGACGAGGAAGGACTGCACGCCGGCCGGCGTCTGCGCCCTCACCACGATCAGCTTGGCAAGGTAGCCGACCGTCTGGTAGCCCTTCGCTCCGTTGATGATCCACGAGCCGTCCGGCTGCTCGACCGCGCGCGTCCTCAGGCGCACATCCGGCGTCTCGGTAAAGTAGTCGAAGCCGAAGTCCGTCTCGGGCTCGTGTATGGCGACCGTGGTGAAATAGAGATCGTCACCGACGAACCTTGGAATGAAATAGGCCTTCTGCTCCGGCGTCATGCGCAGCTCGAACCAGTCGCGCGCACGGCGCGCCGTCAGCATGAAGTAGTAGGCGGTGCCGATTTCGCCGGCAGCGAGCTCCTCGGCGACGAGGCACGATGTGAGGTGATCCGACATGCCGGAGCCGCCGTTCTCTTCCTGGAGAACGAACGTGCGGAAGCCAAGTTGCGAGCCCTTCCTCAGCAGCTCCCATGGAATGCGCTTTTCCCACTCGGGCTCGCGGTCGAGCGCCATCGCCTTGGGCTTCACCTCCTCCTGCGCGAACTTGCGGGCGAGGTCGCGAAACTCGCGCTGCTCCTGCGACAAACGGATATCGAACACGATGCTCCCCTCGAGGCAAAGGAATGGAGAACTAAGAATGACGGATCAGGGGCCGCGGTTCAAGGTGCTAGATCGGCATGAGAAACGTCTTCACAAAGCGCACCGTTCCGTGAAAGCGCGGCTCCTCGCTCGTGGGCGCACCGACCAGCACGAGGCCGCTGTGCCCGGCGCCCTGCCGCACGCGCCGGATGGTGAACCCGTCCTTGAACACCGCGGCAAACGTGCGCTCGTCGGTCACCCTGAACCTCGCATGCATGTTCCAGGCGATCAGGCGCTCGAGCGGAAACGTCTCGACCTTCTGCTGCTCGGGCTCGACGTCGCCCTTCACGCTCAACAGCAGCCTTCCGGGGCCGCCGGCGCATCGGGCGCTATGATAGACGTACCTCCCAAAAAGCAGAGTGGACAATCGCAGACTGATGGTCGTGCGGAGCTCGACGTTCTCGCTGAATCCCAGCAAATCGCCGTAGCGGAACACGACCTCCTCGCCTTCCTGCAGCTGCCAATCGATCCCGATCCGGCCGCCGGGCTGGGCGAAGCGCATCGTGGCGTTCTCGGCGTGAGTGCCGCGATTCAGGATCCACTTGCCGCGGATGATGCGCGCGAAGAGCGCCCTGAACGGCTGCGGTATCACCGTCTTCTTGGTCTGGTTGATTCCGACCGTGCTCGTCTGAAGCGGCGTGGCGAAGCCCTCGGGAATCTCGATGTTGGTAGAGCGGGCGTAGGCGCCTTCGGCATCGCCCTGGCTCTCCAGCCCGATGACCGGGATGCTCTTGACGTTGAAGACCTCGGTTGCAAGGACGTAGAGGATGCTCTTGATGATCACGAGGAAAAGCCAGAGCTGCAGCACCGCACTCAGGATGGCCCCGCCCCGCCAGATCTTCTCGACCGTGGAGTCGACTCCCCGCCGCAGCGCGGCGAGC
>DASPGR010000161.1:0-3917 GCA_035620515.1 Burkholderiales bacterium
CGCGGCGAGCAGCCCGTCGCGAAAGCGCAGCATCACGCGCAGATTTTCCTGTGCGTCGGCGTCGGCAAGCGCCCCGATTTCTGCCTGCGTCACGCTACGCCGCGGCTCTGCCACAAGTGCCGTGTGCAGCACGCGTTCCGCTTCGCATGATTCCGCCGGCGGCACCAGTTCCGGCCGGAGATAATAGGCCCTCAGGTAATCGTCGGTCACGATGAGCCGCCCTTCTGCGTTTCTTTGCAGAAGGTGGTAGCGGGAGCTTTGCCAGAAGTCAGTCACGCCTTCTCAGAGATCTCGATGAGATTGCCGTCCGGATCGCGCACGTAGACCGAGCGTATGGCAAAGCGCGCGCCCGTGCGCTCGATCGGCCCTTCCTCGATCTCGATGCCGTGCGCCTTGAGCCGCGCGATCACCTCGGAGAGCGGCACGTCCGCAAGAAAACAGAGATCGAGCGAGCCCGGAGTCGGAACGCGGGCCTTGATGCCCGCGTCGAATCCGGGCGGGTGGACGTTGAACTTGTGATCGCCGAAACGCAGCGCGATGCGCCCGGCCCCGTAGCGCTCGAGCCGCATTCCGAGCGCGCTGGTATAGAAGTCGAGGCAGCGCTCCAGGTTTGCCGTGGTAATGACGATATGATCGATGGCACTTATCATGATGGCGGCGCTCTTGGCAAGCCTTTCAGCTCTGCGCGCGTGGTCCGTGAAGCTCCACTGTCGCACTCCGATTTTAGCTAAAATCGGGACGGCGGCACCCGCCTTACGCGAAACATGACATGAAGAACGTTGAACGGATACTCCGTGACGTCGGTTCGCGCACCGACATCTGCTTCCGGGTTGTGTTCGGCAACGGCACCCAGTATCAGAATCGCGACAGCGAGCCGGCTTTCACGGTCACCTTCCGCAATCGCATCGCGGAATGGCGCACGGCCCTGCTCGGGCACGTCGGCCTGCTCGAGTCGTACGTCAACCAGTCGGTCGACATCGACGGCGACCTCGCCCTTGCGTTCCGCACCGCCTACACCGGCGGGTTCGACATGCGTTTCCGTCCGCTCGTGCGTCTGCGCAACCGGTGGCACGAGGCGCTCCACAGCAATGCATCCATCGCCCAGGCCAAGAAAAACGCGCGGTTCCATTACGCGATCGGCACCGACTTCTACCGCCTCTGGCTCGATGACCCGTACATGATGTACACGTGCGCCTACTGGAAGGAAGGCACCACAACGCTCGAGGAAGCACAGCAGAACAAGATGGAGCACGTCTGCCGCAAGCTGCTGCTCAAGCCCGGCGAGACGCTGCTCGACATCGGGTGCGGATGGGGCGGTTTTTCCTTCTACGCGGCCGAGCGTTACGGCGTCGTGCCGACGGGGCTCAACACCACGCCCGAACAGCTCGACGACATGCGCGCGGAGATTGCGCGGCGCGGACTCGAGGGGCAAATACACGCCGTCGAGGCTGACTTTCGCGAGGTGCCGGGCGAGTTCGACAAGTGCGCCTCGATCGGCGTCCTCGAGCACGCGGGCCGCGACCAGATCGCGGAAGTGGTCCAGGCACACGCCGACTGCCTGAAGCCGGGGGGCATCGGGCTCTTGCACTTCATCGGGCACGTCGGCCACTACGAGACGGAGTTCTTCGTCCGCAAGTACGTGTTCCCGGGCGGGTGGATCCCGGGGCTTGCCGAGACCATCACCGCCATGGAGCGCGCGGGCCTCGAGATTCTCGATATCGAGAATCTCCGGCGCAATTACGCGCTCACGCTTGACGCCTGGTCCGGGCGCTTCGACGCGAACTGGGAGCGCATCCGGCAAATCGACCCACGCAGGTTCGACGAGAGGTTCCGGCGCATCTGGCGCACCTATCTTTACTCGTGCGCCGAGATGTTCCGTGCGCGCCGCGGCTATACGCACCTCTTCCAGATCACCTACAGCAAGGGCAACGCGGGCTACGACTACCCGATGTCGCGGGCCCATCTCTACAGCTGAGGCGGAATCCGCGTGGCAGCCGCCATCGACCGCGCCCGGCACGACGAACGGACGAGGCTTCTCGCCTCGGCGCTTCGCCAGGGCGCGGGCAGCGTCGCTCTCGCAAAGGATACTTCCAATCTCTTCCGCGACCGTGCGTCAGCAGGAGGGCGCCGCCTCGACGTCCGGGCATTCTGCGACGTGCTCGACGTCGATCCCGGTCAAGGCGTTGTGGACGTGGAAGGCATGGTGCCTTATGCGGCGCTGGTCGATGCGACGCTCGCGCATGGCGTCATGCCCGCCGTCGTGCCGCAGCTCAAGTCCATCACCATCGGCGGCGCGGCAGCCGGCGTCGGGATCGAGGCGAGCTCGTTCCGCTACGGCCTGGTGCACGAAACGCTGCTCGAGATCGAGGTACTGACCGGACGGGGCGACGTCGTGCGCTGCACGCCGGAGAACGAGCACCGCGACCTCTATTTCGGGTTCCCCAACAGCTACGGCACGCTCGGCTACGCGTTGAGCGTCCGCGCGGCCACCGTGCCGGTGAAGCCCTTCGTGCGAATCGCGCACCGGCGATTCTCCGGCGCGGCGGCGTTCTTCGAGGCACTCGCCGCGGGCTGCGCGCAGCAGCAGGGAGATTTCATTGACGGGGTTGTTTTCGGGCCCGACGAGCTGCGCCTTACGGTCGGCGCGTTCGTCGAGGAGGCGCCCTACACGAGCGACTACACCTACCGGAACATGTACTACCGCTCGCTGCGGGAGCGCACGGAGGACTATCTCACGACGCGCGACTTCATCTGGCGCTGGGACACGGACTGGTTCTGGTGCAGCAAGAACGTCGGCGCGCAGAACCCCCTGCTGCGCCGCCTGCTGGGACGGGACCGGCTGAACTCCGTTACCTACACCCGGATCATGCGCTGGAACAGCCGCCTGGGCCTCTCGCGGAAGGTGGAGCGCGCGCTCGGCTGGCACTCGGAATCGGTGATACAGGACGTGGACATTCCAGTCGCGCGCGCACCCGAGTTCCTCGAGTTTTTCCTGCGGGAGATCGGCATCCTGCCTGTCTGGATCTGCCCGGTGCGATCGCATGACGCCTCCCGCACCTATCCGCTCTACCCGCTGCAAGGCGACACGCTGTACGTAAACTTCGGCTTCTGGGACGTTGTGCGGCACCGGCACGCATTCCACCCGGGCCATCACAATCGTCTGATCGAGAGCAAGGTCGAGGAGCTTGGCGGCATCAAGTCGCTCTACTCGGAGTCCTTCTTCGATCGCGACACCTTCCGCCGCATCTACGGAGGAGCCGCGTACGACGCCCTGAAAAACAAGTACGACCCGGACGGGCGCTTCCCGGATCTCTACGACAAGGTGGTTCTCCGCCGCTAATTGCGCTGCAATTGCCGAAGATCCGTAATCACCTGGCTTGAGTTCCGCACCGGGTCCGCCGAAAGGTAGACGCGCGCGACGCGCCCCTTCGGGTCGATGAGAAACGTGTTGCGCTTCGCGACCTTGATGAGCCCAAAGTTCCACAGCGATCCGTACTGCGCTGCCGTTTTGCCGCCGCGGTCAGCGAGCAGCGTGAACGGGAGCTTGTGCGTCCGCGCGAAGTCGGCATGACTTTCGCTGTCATCGACGCTCACGCCGCATACGACCGCGCCCAACGATTCCAGGCTGCCCGAATCATCCCTGAAATGACAGGCTTGCGTCGTGCATCCGGGCGTGTCATCCCGCGGGTAAAAGTAAAGCACGAGCCATTTGTCCCGGAATTCGCTCAGACTGCGCGCATTCCCATCCTGATCGGGAAGCTCGAATGCGGGGGCCTCGTCGCCGACAGCAGGAAGATTGCGTTTCGCGGCAGCGGCCATTCGCCACAGCACCATGGCGAAGGCCACCACGAGGAAAGTCAGGACCCACTTGAGCATGCAAACATCCGTGCCGCGCAGAAAAGCGATATTGAACCGCC
>DASPGR010000162.1:0-3371 GCA_035620515.1 Burkholderiales bacterium
GTGGTACCGACGCGCGATCGAGCGCAAGGAGGCGACGCTCGAAGAGCACGCTTGAATGACCCTCGTTGCCGGGCTGCGTGCAGCCGCATACGGGGTCCCCTTCCAGCCGGTGGCAGGCGTGCATGGCAGCGACATCGCGCAGCTCAACGGCTGGCGCAAGATCGCGGACCCGTACGGCTCGGGCAGTGAGGTCTACGTCATACCCGCCATACGGCCCGACATCGCCGTCATCCACGCCAATGAAATCGACGAGCAGGGAAATGCCCGCGTACTGGGCTCCCCGTTCTGGGATCATCCGCTCACCCGCGCGGCGAAGCGCGTGCTCGTCACCGCCGAAAAGCTCGTGCCATCGAGCACGCTTGCCGCGCAGCCTGAACTGACGCTCATCCCCGGATTCATGGTGGAGGCGGCGGCAATCGTGCCGCACGGCGCGTGGCCGGGCTCGATGCACCCCCTCTACGAGATCGACTACCCCGCTGTCGAGGCTTACCTCGAAGACGCGCCGGGCACGCTCGAAGCGCACCTCGCGTCCGCCCCCGAGCGCCGTGAAGCGTGAGGGTGGCCAGGCGCCCTGCATAACCTGGATTCACCGTTCATGGACTGGACGCCGTTCTCCTACATCGTGATCAACCTGGCGCGGCAGATCCGCCCGCACGAGATTGCGTTCAGCGGTGTCAATTCCACGTTGCCGATGCTCTCCTGCCTGCTCGCGAAACGCGCGTACGACTTTCACTTCACCTACATCAATGTCGCAGGAGGTGTCGAGCCCGTGCCCCGGACGATACCGCATTCGAGCAGCGATCCCGGAGTCGTCGAGGGTTCGCCCGCCATCTTCCCCAACGAGGACTTCTACGATCTTTGCGCCCGCGGCGGCATCGACCTCGTCTTTCTGGGCTGCGCGCAGGTCGACGCCCAAGGCCGCACCAACGTCTCCGTCATTGGCCCCTGGGACCGCCCGAAGGTGAGGCTGCCCGGGGGGGGAGGCGCCGCCGTGATGATGCCGACCGCCAAACGGGTGGCAACCTGGCGCACCGAGCATTCGAAGCGTGCGCTGGTCGAGAAGCTCGACTTCGTGACCGCCGCGGGCAATTTGCAGACGGTGGTGACGCCCATCGCCGTATTGCAGAAACGCAATGGACGGCTCGCCCTTGAATCCTGGAATCCGCAGGTGACCCGCGACGAGGTTGTGCAGCGTACGGGCTTTGCGCTCGATGCGAGTTCGGCCGTGGAAACGGCGCCGCCGACCTCGCGCGAGCTGTCGGCGCTCGCCGGGCTCGACCCAGACGGTGCATTTGCCGCGGAGGTAAACGGCTAAGCACGGATAGTCAGCGCGCGGCGCGGCTGGCAAAATAGCCAGCGCGCCGGCGTCGGGCGGATCCGCGGCTCTGCCCGCGCGTGCGGCCACCGCGATGCGTCGGCCGCACGCGACGTTCTCGCCACGCCGATCAGAGGAGGAACCCTTGAAACCGATTCGCACCGCGCTGTTCGCGCCCGGCAGCAAGGATCGGGTCATGGCCAAGGCCGTCGAGAGCGGCGCCGACGCCGTGATCTTCGATCTCGAGGACTCCGTGCCGGTGGCCGCCAAGGCGGAAGCGCGCGCGCTGGTGGCAAAGGCGATCGATGCGGTTGCGGCCGCGCCCGCAGAGCCGCGGCCGCTCGTCACCGTTCGAACGAACGCCGTGGCGACGGGTCTCCTCGCAGACGATTTGAAGGCGATTGTGCGTCCCGGCCTCGATGCGGTGTTCCTGCCCAAGGCCGAGCACGCAGAGGAAGTGCGCGAGACCGCGGCACTGCTCGATAGGCAGGAATCCGCTGCCCGGATGAAGAGCGGCAGTGTGGAGATCGTCATCATGTTCGAGAGCGCACTCGGCGTGCATCGTTGTCTCGAGCTCATCAAGGCCTCGCCGCGCGTCACGGCCACCTGCTTCGGCAGTGCCCGCGACGGTGATCTGCAGACCGATCTCGGGTGCAACTGGTCGGTCGAAGGCACCGAGCTGCTCTACGCGCGCTCTAAGGTGCTGCTCGAGACGCGGGCTGCCGGAAATGTTCTCCCGTTCGACGGCGTCTTCAGTGATCTCTCCGACGAAGAAGGCCTCATCCAGGACTCGACGCTGTCGGCGCGCTTGGGTTATATCGGACGCACCGTGATTCACCCGAAGCAGATTGCGCCGGTGCGCCGCGCCTACGCGGTGCCCGAGGCGGAGGTCGACTACTACCGGCGCGTGGTGCGGGAGTTCGACGCCGTCGAAAAAACCGGCAAAGCAGCGGCCATTACCGTCGACGGCAAGCTCATCGATTACGCGATGTATCAACGCGCGAAACGCGTTCTCGCGTTGGCGGAGCTCGACCGGAAGTAGCATGGATTTCTCGTTCACGCCGGACCAGGAGAACCTGCGGGCGCACCTGCAGGAGCTGCTGGGAGCGGTCTGCCCCCCGGAGTACGCGGAGCGCTGCGACCGCGAGCAGAAGCCTCCGCGCGAAGCGTACGAAGCGCTCGCCAAGCACGGCTGGCTCGGCCTCAATATCGCTCCGGAGCACGGAGGCAGCGGTGGCGGCGCAATCGAGCTTGCGATCCTGCTCGAGGAGTGCGGCCGGCACTTCGAAGAGCTCGCGATGTGGGTTTTCCGCACGCTGACCTACGGCGGCTATGCCGTATCGGTGCACGGCTCAACCGGACAGAAGGCAGAACTCCTGCCGCGCATTGCGCGCGGGGAGCTGTCCTTCTGCTTCGGTCTCACGGAACCGCAATCGGGATCGGACGCGGCTGCGCTTGCCACGCACGCAGCGGCCAAGGGAGGCGGCTACATCATCAACGGCCAGAAGGTGTTCACCTCCGGGATGGACATCAGCGATTACTGTCTTCTGGTCGCTCGCACCTCGAGTGGTGCCAGGAAGCAAGCGGGTATTACCAATTTCCTCGTCGACACGAAACTGCCCGGCATAGAGATCCGGAAGATCGAGACGCTCGGGCAACGCGCGATCGGCACGACCCAGGTCTTCTACACCGATGTCGCCGTGCCGGCGTCGGACGTGCTGGGCGAGGTCGATCGCGGCTGGGAAGCGGTCGACGCCTACCTCTGGTACGAGCGTCTTTGCCTCTCGGCAGCGCGCACCGGCGCGGCCACCGCCGCGTTCGACTACGCGCTTGAGTACGCCAAGGGCCGCGAGCAGTTCGGCCGCCCGATCGGCAGCTTCCAGGCCATCGCGCACAAGCTCGCGGACATGAAAATGATGCTCGACGTGAGCCGCGTGCTCACCTATCGCTTCGCCTGGCTCCTCGATCAGGGCAAGGCGACGCGGCATGATGCCGCTGTGGTGAAGCTCTACACCGGAGAATCCTACAAGGCGATTTCCGACATGGGGCTGCAGAT
>DASPGR010000163.1:0-5816 GCA_035620515.1 Burkholderiales bacterium
GGGAGCGTTCGTGATCATCACGATGGAGAACTACCTCGCGGAGCTGGGATCGTGGTTCACGATCACGCAGGGCGTCATTTTTGTGGTGTGCGTGCTCGTCTTCCGGCGGGGAATCATGGGCGAGCTGGAGGCATGGCTGCGGCGCCGCTGGCTCCGCTGAGGCTGCTCAGAGCGCGTCGAAGAACTGCTCCATTTTTCTCCGCATTGCCTGGTCTGGCAGCCGTCCGCGGGCGGCTCCAAGGTTGTCGATGATGTGCGCCGGCCGGCGGGTCCCGGGAATAGCGCAGGTCACGGCCGGGTGGCCGATGACATACTTCAGGAAGAACTGCGCCCAGCTCTGGCAGTCGAATTCCGCCGCCCAGGGCGGGAGCGATTTGCCGCGGACCGCGGAGAAGAGGCTCGCGCGCCCGAAGGGCAGGTTGATGAGGGTTGCTACGCCACGCTCCTCGGCAAGCGGCAGAATGCGTTCGGCGGCCGTGCGGTTCTCGATCGAATAGTCGACCTGGACGAAATCGAGCTTCTCCTTCTTCAGCACCGCCTCCATTTCCGGGTACTGCGAATCGCGCGAAGTCGTGACGCCGACATAGCGATAGCGCCCCTTGGCCTTTCTTTCGCGCATGGTGGCGAGCTGGGTCTCGGTGTCGGAGAGGCTGTGCACCTGGATGAGGTCAATGCGGTCGGTTCGCAGGCGCTTTAACGAGGCGTCCATGTCTTCGATGCCCGCTGCGCGCCCGCTCGCGTAGACCTTTGTCGCGATAAAGAGCTGATTCCGGATTCCAAGCCCCGCAATGAGCTCGCCCAGAACCACTTCCGAGCTGCTGTAGATCGGCGCCGTATCGATTACCTTGCCGCCCGCGGCGGCGAACGTCTTCAACGTCTCGCGCAAAGGCGCGATTTCCGATTCCGGGCCCGTGCGGTAACGGTTGGTGCCGATACCGACGACGGGCAATCGCTCGCCGCTCGACGGTATCGGGCGCGTCGTGAGTTCCGTTGCGCTCTGCGCCGTTCCGGCCAGCGCGCCCGCGGCTGCGCCCGCGCTGAGCTTCAAGAGGTCGCGCCGGCTGATCATCATGTGGGAGCTCCTTGTTCAATGTGAGGTTGAGCCGATGCCGCCTTCTCCTGGCGCCGCCCGAGCCAGATCGCGATTACGGCCCAGAGTGCGGCGGCCGGCGCCGCCACGAGCGCAATGGCGCCGAGGCTCATGCCCAGGGCTTTCAGCCCGGTGAAGATCCAGCCGCTCGCGAGGTCTCCCCCGCGATAGATGGCGGCGTCGAGGAAAGCCTTGGACTTGTACTTCTCCTCGCGCCCGAGCACGGTGAAGAGCACCTCGCGCGTCGGCTTGGCGAGCCCGTAGCGCAGGGCGCGGTAGGCGACCTGCAGCGCGATCAGAACCGCGAGCTGCGGGTAGGTTCCGAGCCACAGGAAGCCGGCGGCGCTCACGATCGGGAGGAGCGCGAGCGTGAGGCCCACGCCGGCCCAACGGATGATGCGCGCGGCGATGAAGACCTGCAGCAGGATCGTGCACGCGTTTGCCCAGAGGTCGATCTGCGCAAAGAGCGCGACGCGCGCGCCGCGATCGGAAATCGCTGCGCGCACGAGGTCCGCCTGCAGAAAATAGAGAACCGTGGAGGCGTAGGTCATCAGGAGGATGTAGCCCGCGATGCCCAGCAGGTAGGGCGAGCGAAATACGGTCGCGATGCCGCTCCAGGTGCCGCCGGCGAGCGGGCGATTCTCGGCGCGCGCCGGATCGGCATTGCCTCCGAAGCGGCGATGCAGCACGCGCGCGCACCAGCACGCCGCCTCGAGCGGCACGCAGGCCAGGAGCAGCAGCGAGAACCGGGGCACTTCCTGTGCGAGCACTGCCGTAAATGCGCTGCCCACGATTGCGCCGAGGGAGCTGCCCACGGCGATGAAGCCGAAGAGGCGTTTCGCCTGCTCGTTCCTGAAGCAATCGACCATCAGGCCCCAGAAGACCGTTACCACGAAGAGCGCAAAGACACTCGCCCACACGTAGAACACGCGGTCGATCCACGGGCGCGCGCCCTCGGGCAGGACGACCAGCGCGGCGTAGAAGAGCACGAGATTGGCGATGAAGAAACGGTTCACCAGCGGCACGAATATTCCGCGCTGCCAGCGCGAGCTGACCCACGAATAGAGGGGAACCACTACCAGCATGACGACAAACACCGCCGTCCAGAGGTATTGCAGATTGCCGCGGTCGGCGGCGCTGATCTCGTCGCGCACGGCGCGCAGCACGTAATACGAGAAGAGAATGCAGAAGCCGTAGGCGGTGGCCCAGAGAAGTGGCGCGGCCTCGTCTTCGCGCGCGGCGACGGTCTTGAGGATGAGCTTGCTGATCATGGGTTCACTGGATTCAGAGTGCGCACAGTATAGGGCCAGTGCGCTGCTCCCGCGCGTGCGGCGCGCCTGCAGTCGGGCCTGACTGTGGGCGCGGGGCTTTTAATGTAGCATCTGGGACGGCGCGGCACTCGCCGCGCCGCGGTTTGCGCGAGGAGAGGCTACCAATGTCGGCACAGCTCCAGAACATCGTCAACGAGTTCGTGATGATGTGGGTGCTGATCGACCCGATTGGAACTGTCCCGGTGTTTCTGCTTGCGACGCAGGACATGCGCGCCGCGCAGCAGCGGAGAATCGCGATCCGGGCGTCGGTGACCGCCGCGATCGTTCTGGTGTTCTTCGCGCTCGGGGGGCAGATCTTCCTGCGGGCGCTCGGGATTCCGCTGACGAGCTTCCAGATCGCAGGCGGCATCATCCTTTTCCTCTTCGCCCTGACCATGGTGTTCGGCGAGCCGGTTACCAAGCGAGGCACGGAGGAGGTGGAGGAGGCGAGCGATGAGCGCGTGCGCAGTCTGGCCGTTTACCCGCTCGCCATTCCGGCGATCGCAAGCCCCGGGGCAATGCTCGGTGCGGTCATGCTGGTAGACGCCGAGCACTTCTCACTGGTCGATCAAATGGAAGACGTTGTCATCATCCTTGTCGTGGTGGCGATTACGCTCGCATTCATGCTGGCTGCAAAACCCGTCATTCGTGTCATGGGAGACTCCGGTATCAACGTGATGGGACGGGTGATGGGGCTGATCCTTGCCGCCGTCGCGGTGGACAGCGTGCTCGTCGCAATAGCGAAATTCTTCAGTATCAAAGGGGTGCCGACGGGCGGCTTCCTGTAACGAGACTGCGCGGAGTTACTTTGCCCGGCTGCGTCAACAATAGAGCCAGGCGAAGAACACCGCGGCGGGCAAAGAATGCCTCGAGCTGCTCGATCTTTTCCGGCCGCAGCCGGCAGCGCAGGAGCAGAGTGCGCCCGCCCGCGAGATTCATTGCGGCCCCGAATACCGTGCGATCGATATCGTGTGATTCACTGTGTTAGCATCAGTGCGAGTTGCAACAATGCATGGTCGTCCGCCCCCGGTAGAAAGCAGGCAGGGAACACGAGAAGACGGAGAGCATAAGCCATCGCAGGGGGCAGGGTATGGATTCCAGACTACTTGGCTGCGCGGCGACTCTTGGCCTCATCGCGGTGACGCTGGTGGCCGGCGGTTGCGCGCAGACCGAGCGCGCGCCCGACGTCACGGACAGCGGATTTCTCGGTGCGGATTACGCGCTGCTCAAGCCGGGCAAGCCTGACCAGGCACAGCTCGTTTATTTTCGCGCGGGCGTCACGTGGTCGCGCTATCAGAAGATCCTGCTCGACCCGGTCACGGGCTGGAAGGGCAGGGAGTCGGCCGGCCGCGGGATCTCGCCCCAGGACGAGCAGATGCTCGTCAATTATTTCTACAGCGTTATTCACGACGCGCTCGTGAAGGAAGGATTCAAGCTCGTGACTGCGCCCGAACCCGATACCCTGCGCGTGAGAGTCGCCATCACGAAGGTGCAGGAATCGGACGTCGCCTTGAACGTCATCTCGACGGTCATTCCGGCCCTGCACGTTCTCTCGTCCCTCGAAAAAGCGGCCACTGGAAAACCTTCGTTCGTCGGCGAGGCGCAGATCGAGGTCAAGGCCACCGACGCAATGACCGGGGAGCTCCTCGCAGCCGGAATCGATCACCGCGTGGGCGGGAAGGCGCTGGATGCCTCGACCATGACGTCGTGGGGAGATGTCGAGAACATGATGCGCCTGTGGGCGAATCACGGCAGCTACAACCTCTGCCGCCTTCAGGAGCGGCCGAACTGCATTGCGCCGCCGGCGGCGAAGTAGGAATCAACCGCGGCGGTCAACCACCCGCTCCGATCGCCTTCTCGAAATTCGATCGCGCCGCCGTGTTGCTGGTTGTCGCGGTGACAGTGGTCAGCGCGGGCGCCGCTCTGATCGAGTGCGGTTTCGCCTGGTGTCCGTCTGATCCGGTCGACTACAGACTGCTGCATCCGGCAGGCAAGGGCTAGCGGAACACAATGAGGATCGGCATATGGAGCTTCTATCCGTCAGAATCGAAAAACCCGAGACCACGAACTTCATCCTTGGCCAGACGCACTTCATAAAGACTGTCGAGGACATCCACGAGGCCCTGGTCGGAGCTGTGCCGAACATCAAGTTCGGACTCGCATTCTGCGAGGCCTCCGGCAAGTGCCTGATCCGCTGCTCGGGGACCGACACGGCCATGACCGACCTGGCGCGGAAAAACGCAAGAGCGATGGGCGCCGGTCACACGTTCATGATCTGCCTGGGCGAGGGGTTCTATCCGATCAACGTTCTCAATGCCCTCAAGGCGGTGCCGGAGGTGTGTCGCATCTTCTGCGCCACGGCGAATCCGACCGAGGTCATTCTCGCGCAGACGGATCAGGGGCGCGGCATCCTCGGCGTGGTGGACGGATTCAGCCCCAAGGGAGTGGAGGACGAGGCGGAGGTCGCCTCGCGCAGGGAACTCCTGAGGAAGATCGGCTACAAGCTGTGACGCATCCGGCTCTCCAGCAACGGTCAATGAATCGCACTCATCGGGGTGGACAATGATGACTCGAAGTTTTTCATTCTTGAAGAACGGGTGGCGCCGTGTCGTGCGTCTGCGTGTCGGGTCGATCGATTCTGTGCGAATTCGGAACGCGTCATTGATGACGCTCCTGCTGGCAGCGATTCCCGCGCCGTTGGCCGCGCAAGGTCTCGAGATCGACATCGAGGCCTTCATTCACGCAATGGTATACAAGCACGGTTTCAACCGGCAGGAACTCAGGAACACCTTCCGCGGAGTGCAGCCGAAGCCCGAAGTCCTGAGCGTCGCACCGCCCGAGGCGAAGCCCTGGCGCGAGTTTCGTGCCGCCACCGTGAGCCGCGAGCAAACCGACAGCGGCGTCAAGTTCTGGGCAATCTACGAAAAGTCTCTGGACCGCGTGAGCGCGGAATACGGGGTACCCCAGGAGATCATCGTTGCGACAGTAGGGGTGGCGTCGCGGTATGGCCATCGCATCGGGGGGTTCCGCGCGATTGACGTCCTTACTACGCTGGCGTTTCAGCACAAGCGACGCGCTGATTTCTATCGCGGAGAGCTCGAGGAGTACCTGCTCCTCGCGCGCGAGACGCGTCTCGATCCGCTGCGCATTCGAGGAACGGCGTCCGGCGCCATCGGCATCTCGCAATTCCTGCCAAGTGCCTATCGCAAGTACGCAAAGGATCTGGATGGTAACGGCAAGCCCGACTTGGTAAACAGCGTGCCGGACGCAGCGGTCAGTATCGCGAACTCCTACCGGATAAACGGGTGGAAGACCGGCGAGCCTGTAGCGGTGCGCGCCGAGGTCAGCGCCGCCGCCCTGTCAGGGATGAACCGCACGGACCTGGAGCCGAGAGCTACCGTCGCAGAGCTGCAGCA
>DASPGR010000164.1:0-6827 GCA_035620515.1 Burkholderiales bacterium
CCTGCTCAAGGTGCTGCAGGACGCCGCCTGCAGCTCGAAAACCATGGTCGACAAGGGCCCCAAGATGCTGAAGGGAGACTTCTCGCCCGAAGGCCAGGTGCGCATCTCGCTCAAGGACGCGCGCCTCGCTCTCGAGCAGGGCGCGCGTTTCGGTTCGCCGATGCTGGTGGGCGGCCTGTGGGCCCAGCTTGAGCAGGCAGCCTATCAACAGGGTTTTGGCGAGCTCGACAGCTCGGCCTTCATCGAAGTGCTGCGCGGGCTGGCGGGCCTTCCGAAGCGCGTATAGCAACGCTTCGGGTGGCCTCACGCCTTCGCGCTGACTGCCGCGAGCGACGAATTCCGAGCAGGGGCCGCGTTCGTACCGAAGCGAAAACCGTGCTGACGCAGACGGGCAAGCAAGAGGGCGCTGAAGGTAATCGCACCGCAGCCCAGCCCGATCCAGATTCCAAGCGCCTGCTGCTGCAGGCCGAAGGCGAGGCCGACGCCCACCCCCGTCGCGACACCCCAGAAGGATCCCACGGACATCAGCATCGGGACGCGCGTATCCTTGAGGCCCCGAAGGACGCCGTTCGCGACGGTGCCGGCATACTCGAAAACCTGCGTGGCGGCGAGAACGAGCAGAAGAATCGCCGCCTGCGTGATGATCGCGTGCGCCGAGCCGTTGCCCTTGATGAACAAGGTCGCAATGAGCTCGCGCGCCGGCACGACAAGGAGGACCACCAGCAGCCCCGCGGCGAGCGCAGCGCCAAGCGCCGTGCGCGCCGCCCGGCTCCGCGCCGCGAGGTCGCCCGCGCCCGAGGCGAGACCCACGCGCACGGTTGCGGCCTGGGACAGGCCCAGCGGGAAGGCGTAGAGCACGCCCGCCGTGCGCAATGCGACCGCGTGGGCCGCAAGGGCTGATGCGCCGAAGATCGCAACCACCGCGGTCGAAAGCAGATAGACGCCCACCTCGCCGAGACTGGACACGCCGATCGGAAAGCCGATCCGGAAGAGTTCGAGGAGGCGCGACCAGTCGGGCGTCATGCGGCCCTTGAGCAGGCGGTAGCGCGAGTACGCCGGATTGCGCAGCACATAGAAGCTCAGTGCGCCGAACATGAAGATCGCGCAAAGCGCCGAGGAGAGGCCGGCCCCGGCCAGCCCGAGCGCGGGGGCGCCCAGCTTGCCGAACATGAAGATGTAATTCCCCGCGGCATTCAATGCGAGGGTGACCAGCGTCACCCGGAAAATGCACCGTGTGTCCGCGAAAGCGGCCAGGAACTGGCGCCATACCGCGACCCCCAGCATCGGCAGGAGCGTGATCGCCATCATTCCCGCATAGCCGGCCGAGGCCGAAATGATCTGCTCTTCGACCCCGATCACGGCGAGGAGCTGCGGCGCCTGCCAGACGGCGAGCGCGCCGGGCAGGGCAAGGATTGCGGCAGCCCAGAAGCCCTGCTGGATCATGCGGCGGATCACCCGGTGCTGGCCCGCGCCGCGGGCGTGCGAGACGATGGCGGAAACCGCGCCAATCACGCCGGCGCAAAGGTAGAACACCAGCGAATAGAAATCGCTCGCCACCGCTCCCGCGGCGAGAGCGACCGGCCCGATCCAGCCCATCATGACCACATCCGTTATCGCCATGCCCATGTTGACGAGCGAGGCAAGCATGAGCGGGCCGGCAATGCGCAGCTGCGCGGCAAGCTCCCGGGCGCTGCCGGAGCGCAATCGGCGCCACACTGCGACGCGCATGCGGCGTGTCGCGTAAGAAAGAAAGCCGGCGGCCGGCTGCGTGTTGGTCTGCGCGGTACTGCTCATCTCGTGCTCCGTAGCGTCATGCGTGCGTTGGCGATAGCCCGAAGGCCCGCTGCTAGGCGGTCCTGGACGGCGAGAGCTGCTCCAGCACTTCGTCGTCGCTGAGCGCGACGGGAAGCTCATGCCACGCCGACTTCGGCTGGCTCACGTCGCGCCCGACCAGCATCTCGGGGATGCGGCGTGATGCGCCTTCATAGAAGCCTGCGCGCAACCCTTCCGCCGTCTTCGAATTGCGGAACGTGCCGAAGACCATGTCCCACAGCGGGAGATCCGAGTAGTTGTAGCGGTGGATGCCGCGGCCGTGATGAATGTTGTGGCTCTCCGGCCGCTGGATGATGTAGCCGAGCCAGCGCGGCGTCCGGATGTTCGCGTGCTGGAACATCGCGTTGAACGTCAGGAACAGCGTCGCGAGAACGCCGGCCTCGACGGTGAGCCCGAGCAGCGGGAAGAAAACGAGGCTTGCGATCGAAGTAAACATCGCGGCATCGAACGGATGCAGGTAGTAGGCGCCGAAGGCGTCGAGGCTCTCGGCGCTGTGATGCATCTGATGGCCTGCGCGCCAGAGCCAGTTCCACTCGTGCGCCGCGCGGTGATACCAGTAGTGGAAGAACTCGTAGACGAGCACGCCCACAGCCGCGCCGCCGATCGCACCCAGCCCACTGCCGTCGAAGAGGCTCACGCCCTCGAAGAGCGTGCCCCACAGGCCCGCGATCCATCCTGTGAAGAAGAAAATGCCGACCGTCACCGCAAGCGCGTAGAGCCGCCAGTAGCGCGGAGTCTCGTAGTGGCGCCTGCGATGGACAAGGTCGAGCGCGATGAAGCCCGGGATAAGAGCCAGAGTGAGATAACCCAGAAAGTCGTACATCGGATCCTCCTTGATCAAATAGGGGTTAAGAGAAATACCAACCAGTCGGTATGCGAATATAAAGGAGGAGCCTCGAGCGTGTCAATACTGTTTAGTCTGTTTATGGGGTATTTCTATTTCATACATATAACCAGTAAGTTATGTTGTATAGTCCAATTTGTTGTGGAAAACGTACAGCTTTAGGCATACTATTCGGTATGTCTGGCTTATAGGGTAATGCAATGATGCGCAAAGATGGGATAGCGACCCGCGAGCGGATTCTGGACGCGGCCCAGCATCTGATTCTCGACCGCGGCTATGTCGGCATGACGGTGGAGCACGTCCTCGATGAAGTGGATATCACGAAAGGCGCGTTCTTCCATCACTTCAAGACCAAGGACGATCTTGCGAAGGCGCTGTTGCGGCGCTTCGCCGAGAAGGACGCGCAGATCTACGAAGCGACGCGCGAACGCGCGGAGAAGTTGAGCGATGATCCGCTCGAGCAGCTGCTGATTTTCGTCCGGTTGTTCGAGGAAATGTTCGACGGGCTGACCGAGCCCTATCCGGGCTGCCTCTTCGCGTCCTATATCTACGAGCTGCAGCAGTTCGACGACGAGACCCGGACGCTCATCCACGGTTCCTTCATGAAATGGCGTGACCTTCTGAAGGAAAAGTTCGAGGTCATAGCGCGCAAATACCCGCCCCGAATTCAGGTGGATGCAGCCAGCCTCGCCGACGTGTTTACCGTTGTGCTCGAAGGCGCCTTCATCAGCAGCAAGGCGCTCGATGAACCGCAACTCATCGGCGAGCAGCTGCGGCACTTCCGCAACTACGTGGAACTTCTCTTCCGCCCGCCAAAACAGTGAGGAGCGACGAGGTCAAACTCTCGTCACTGCTCACTCGTCACGCTTTTCAGGCGTGAGGAAGGGCGACGCCGATCAGGCAGTCTCGGCTGACGATTCCGGCGAGCCGCTCCTCGCTCCAGCCTTCAGTGCCTTCGGGACGGCGCGGCAGCACCATGTAGCGCATGTCGGCGGTGCTGTCGTGGACGCGCACGACGACCTCGTTCGGAAGCTCGACCCCGAATTCCGTCAGCACCGCACGCGGCTCGCGAACCATCCGCCTGCGATAAGGAAGCGACTTGTACCACGCCGGCGGAAGCCCGAGCAGCGGCTTGGGATAGCACGAGCACAGGGTGCAGACGATGACGTTATGCACTTTGTCCGTGTTCTCTACTATCACCAGGTGCAGTGCCTCGAGATCAGTGATGCCCATCTCGTCGCAGCCGGCGCGCCCGTTCGCGAGCAGCCGCGACTTGAATTGCGGATCGCTCCACGCCCGCGCGACGACACGGGCGCCGCGCGAGTGCCCGCGCGCATCCATGCGCTCGATTTGCCGCTGCACGTCCTGGGGAGTGATGATGCCCTTCTCAATCAGGAGCTCGCGAGTCGCAATCTCCATCACCTGCAGGTAGGGAAGCGGCCCGCCGCTGTCGTGGTCGGGCTGGAATGTGCGCGCGTGATCGTGTCGATGGCCGTGGCTGTGCTCGCTCATCTTGCGCCCTCCCCTGCGGCGGGCTCGAGCCAGTGCTCGAAGATTTCGACGTCCACCGTGTCCTCGCCTGCCCCGGCATAATCGGGCCACACCTGCCGCTGCCTGAAGCGCACGCGATAGAGCGGGCGCTTCGGCAGGCCGTCGCGCCCGAAGGCGAGCTCCTCCGGATTGGCAAACTCGCCGCAAATCCGCTCGACGACGC
Organism: Burkholderiales bacterium; assembly: GCA_035620515.1. Classification (GTDB taxonomy): domain Bacteria; phylum Pseudomonadota; class Gammaproteobacteria; order Burkholderiales; family SG8-41; genus SG8-41. The sequence goes on from DASPGR010000164.1 coordinate 4,392, forward strand.
CGCGTTTGCCCCGTATGTAATAGGGAGTGCGAATATGGCCCGGAGGGTACGCCGCGCGCACTGCCACCGCCTCGCCGACGCGAAAGCGCGCGCTCACTTGTAGCGCTCCCGGTCCTTCACCTCGCGCGCCGCGACCTCGGCCATCTTGCGGCCGAGCTCATCGGAGGTGAAGACGCCCTTCTCGATCAAGTGATGGGAGAGCGAGAGGATCCATCGCTCGTAGTAGCTCATCCCGTCGTAGTCGCCCGGCGGGAGGTCCTCGATGTGGCGCCGGTGCTCGTCGGTGCGCAGCAGGTTTTTCTGCCCGAGGAGGTTGCGCACCGCGTCGACGCGCTTCTCCCACAGCTCGGCGTCGTGCGCGCCGGTATCCACCGGCCCGTCGGGCAGCCCGCCCATGTCGTGGTGCCTGCGCATGCCGATCTCTCCCCGCGTGCCCATAGCCGTCAGCTTGCCACTGCCCCGGACCCCAGACAACACCGCGCGGCGCACAACCCGCTATTTTCCGGGGCGGTCAGGCGGCCGCGTGAAGCCCGAGAGGCGCGCAAGCTCGCTCGCCGGGATGACTCCCGTCTGCCGGCGGCCGTCGATGATCCACGTGGGATAGTCCTGGATGTCGTTCGCCGTGCACGCAACGCTGCGCGCCCCGTTGCGCCCGTTCGGCGTGCACTCGATGTAGGGCAGGCGCTCGGCAGAGGCCTCGAAGAGCTCCTTCTGTTGCTGGCAGGCCGGGCACCAGTAGGCGCCGTAGAAGCGCGCGCCCGAATCGCGCAGGTGCACCGCGAGCGCCTTGAGGTAGGGCTTCTCCGGCCCGGCGGCAGGGTTGAATACTCCACTGAAGTGGAGAAACATGCCAAGCACGATCAGCGCCGACATGCCGACCGGCGTGGGCAGCGCTTTCGCCCAGGCGTGCTCGGCCATATGCGCCGGCCTGCGCGCGAGCAGCAGGACGAGCAGCGCATTCATGACGCCGAAGGACGCAAGGCAATAGCCGCACGTCGCCTCGATCGAGAAAATGGAGATCGCCGTGAGATACCAGCTCACGGCGGCCCCGACAGCGGCGAGCACGAGCGCCGTCCGCCACGCGCTGGGGCGCGTGCGCAGCCGCCACAGCTGCCGCGCGAGCAGTGCGTAGGTCAGCAGGCCCCAGAAGGCCATCGGTGCACCCAGGAAAGTAGACCAGCGGCTTTGCTGCACGATGTCGCACTCCGAACCCGTCCCGCAGAAGGCAGGGTGCTCGCCGAACCAGGCAACGAAAGTGAGGTAGGCGGTAAGGCCGATGCCGGCCGCCACAAGCCCGAGGAGCCAGATGTCGAGCGGGTGCGGAGCGCGTGCCCGCTTCGCCTCGCCTCGCGTCTCGTCCGCCCGCGTCTCGCTGCGACGCCCCGCTTCCGGAGCGTTCTCCGCGGAACCCTGCCTTCCCGATCGACGGCGCTTTCTCGACATGCTCACGGCTTGAGAACGAGATTCCCGAGCACCTTTCCGCCTTCCAGCAGCTCGTGCGCGCGCGCGGCTTCCGCGAGCGGCAAGCGATCATGAATGACAGGCTCGATCGTGCCCCGCGCAAAGAGATCGAGCAGCGTTCTGGTGCACGTGCGGCGCCGGGCGGGATCGTCGTCAAAGGTGTGCATCGAAAAAATCCTCAGCGCCGGGCTGCGCCCGGTCTGGCGGCGCATGGCATCGTAGACCGCCGCCGAATTGGGCAGCCCCGCGGTCTGTCCGTACTGGATCATGAGGCCGAGCGGGGCGAGAAGCTCGAACAACTCGGGAAGTCTCGCGCCGGCGACGGCATCGAGTATCAGGTCCACGCCGCGGTTCTCGGTCACCTCCTTGATCTTCGCGGCCCATCCTCCATCGGCCTGCGCAACGGAAACGCTCGCCCCCAGACGCTTCGCGAAGTCGGCCTTCTCGTTCGAGCTCGCGAGCGCGATGACGCGTATCTCGGTTGCCGCCGCAAGCTGCACCGCGGCTGAGCCGATGCCGCCGGCTGCCGCCGTCACCAGCACCGACCCGTACTCGAAGCCCCGCGTCGCACTGTTCAGGAGATGCCACGCGACCTGGTAGCTCGCGAGCGTTGCCGCCGCCTCGAGATCGACATCGTCCGGCACCTTCGCCAGCGCGCCGGTATCGACGGCGATGTACTCGGCGTAGCAGCCTCCGCGGTGTGGAAGCTCGCGCGCCGACACGTAGACCCGCTCGCCGGTCTTGACGCCGTGCGTGTCGGGGCCAAGTGCTGCAACTGTGCCGCTCATCTCGATCCCGGGAATCGCCGGCAACGGGGGCATCCATCGGTAGTTCCCCCTGCGGACGAGCACCTCGGGCATGTTGACGCCGATGGTGTCGGCCTTGACGAGCGCCTGTCCCGGCCCGGGCGAAGGCGTCGGCACCTCGACGTACTGCAGGACCTCCGGCCCTCCCGTCTTTTCGATCCGGATCGCT
>DASPGR010000165.1:0-15861 GCA_035620515.1 Burkholderiales bacterium
GATCGTGACCGGCTGGTAGATGACGCGCTGCTGGTCGGGGTCGTAGCGCATCTCGACCGTGCCCGATACGGGAAAGTCCTTGCGGAAGGGATGGCCGACGAAGCCATAGTCCGTCAGGATCCGGCGCAGATCGGGATGGCCCTTGAAGACAATCCCGTAGAGATCGAACGCCTCGCGCTCGAACCAGTTGGCGGAAGGCCAGATACCGACAACCGAATCCACCAGCGGGAATTCGTCGTCGGCTGCAAACACGCGCATCCTGAGCCGCCAGTTATGCGTGATGCTGAGCAGGTGGTAGACGACGGCGAAACGGCGGCCGCGCCACGCGCCGTCGCCGTAGGCACTGTAGTCAACGCCGCAGGCATCGATCAGCTGCTCGAATTTGAGCAGCGGCGCAGCGCGCAGCGCGGTGGCCGCGGCGAGCAGCGCCTCGGCCTTGACGACTGCGGTGACCTCCCCCAACGCCGTATCGACGCTTACGAGCTGATCGCCCAGCACCGTCTGCAGGCCGGAAGTCAGAGTCTGGGCGCGGGTCGTCATCGTCTGGCAACAGCCATGATCAAAGCCTAACGGGCAATCGTGTTGGTGCGCTTGATCTTGTTCTGCAGCTGAATGATGCCGTAGAGCAGCGCCTCGGCCGTGGGCGGGCAGCCGGGCACGTAGATATCGACCGGAACGATCCGGTCGCAGCCGCGCACGACCGAGTACGAATAGTGGTAATAGCCGCCGCCGTTTGCGCACGAGCCCATGGAGATGACCCAGCGCGGCTCCGCCATCTGGTCATAGACCTTGCGCATTGCAGGAGCCATCTTGTTGCAAAGCGTGCCCGCCACGATCATCACGTCGGACTGCCGCGGGCTCGGCCGGAACACGATGCCGAAGCGGTCCAGATCGTAGCGTGCCGCGCCCGCGTGCATCATCTCGACTGCGCAACAGGCAAGCCCGAACGTCATCGGCCACAGCGAGCCCGTGCGCGTCCAGTTGATCAGCGCATCCGCTGTTGTCGTGACGAATCCCCGGTCGTGGAAACTCTCCGTTGCGCCCATCACATGCTCCTCAACCCTGTTCCGCGTGAATCACTCCCACTCGAGCGCGCCCTTCATCCACTCGTAGAGGAAGCCGACGACGAGTATCCCCAGGAAAAGCACCATGGCCATGAACCCGAAAAGCCCGATCTCGCGCAGCACCACCGCCCACGGGAAAAGGAATGCAATCTCGAGATCGAACAGAATGAAGAGGATTGCGACGAGGTAGTAGCGCACGTCGAACTTCATCCGCGCATCCTCGAATGCCTCGAACCCGCACTCGTAGGGCGAGAGCTTCTCCGCGTCGGGTCGGTGCACGCCCACGAGCCGGCTCACGGCAGCCCCGATCGATACGGTCACGAGACCGACCAGCACGCCGACCACGATGAACATCAGGACCGGGAAATAGCTTTCCAGCATCAGATTCCGGATTTCAGAATGCAGGATTGAGACATTTCCGACACGGCAACATGGGCAGCCGGACTACCGGGCTCACGACGCGGAAGGTGTGTTTTTCCCCGCCATGCCTGGTTGGACCCGAGTATTGCTCCAACATTCGCCCCTTCTTCCACGTCCCGTTCCCGGGGTGCTCACGACTGGTGCCGACGGTGAGATTCGAACTCACACGGCTTACGCCGCCACCCCCTCAAGATGGTGTGTCTACCAATTCCACCACGTCGGCCCTTGAATCCGTGAATCGTTTCCAGCTATTTCGGCACTTGCTTCGATTTCGAGCCCGCTTCCGCATCCGACGCCGGCGCAGTCGGCGTGGGCGCCGGCGCCTGCAGGCCGGCCGGCGCGTCCGGAGCCGGTGCGCTCGGCGCCGGGATCTGTCCGGGCAGTGTTTGCGCCGGAACCGGCTTCGTCGCCATGACGCCCTTGTGCTCGGACTTGCGCGTTCCGAAATACGTCAATCCGAGGCTCGTCAGAAAGAACACGACGGCCAGCACCGCCGTCGCGCGGCTCAGAAAGTTGGCCGATCCGGATGCGCCGAAAAGGCTTCCCGAGGCGCCGCTGCCGAACGCGGCGCCGACGTCCGCTCCCTTGCCGTGCTGCAACAGCACGAGCCCGACGATGCCGAGCGCCGTCAGGACGTGAACCACCAGAACAAGCGTTTCCATTTAGACTGTCACTCTATCCTTGGCATCCGCGGCGGCCCGGCAGATCGCAATGAACTCGTCGGCCGCGAGCGAAGCGCCGCCGATGAGACCGCCGTCGATATCCGCCATGGCAAAGAGCTGCGCCGCGTTGCCGGCCTTGACGCTGCCGCCGTAAAGAATCCGAAGCTGCGCAGCCAGCCGCTCGTCGGCTGCGGCCATCCGCCCGCGGATGTAGGCGTGGACGGCCTGGGCCTCATCGGGCGTCGCGTTCTTGCCCGTCCCGATGGCCCACACCGGCTCGTACGCGATCACCGCCTTCGCCATTGAAGCCGTTCCGTTGTGTTTCAGCGCAACGTCAAGCTGCCGCGCGACCACCTTTTCGGTGATTCCCTTCTCGCGCTCCACGAGCGTCTCGCCCACGCACAGGATCGGGGTCATGCCGTGCTTCACCACGCCCGCAAACTTCTGCGCGACGATTTCATCGGTGTCACCGAACACCGTACGGCGCTCCGAGTGACCCACGATCGCGTAGCGGCAGCGGAAATCGGCAACCATCGCAGCGGAAACCGCGCCGGTATAGGCTCCCTTCTCGAACTGGCAAACGTCCTGGGCACCGAGCGCGACCGCCTGTCCTTCCAGGAGTTGGCGAGCCTGGGCGAGGTAGGGAAACGGAACGCAAACTGCGTACTCGGCGCCTTCGAGCGATGCGAGAGCGGGGAGCAAGGCGCCCAGCAGGGCCTGGTTCTCGGCCAGGCTGCCGTTCATCTTCCAGTTCCCCGCCACCAGCTTCGACCGCATGCCTGCCCGACCCGCGTAAATCGTTGAATTTTACAGGGTAGCGCCGAAACGGGTCAACGAAGCGACCGGCCGGTTCGGCAGGGTAACGCCGCGGTCACCGCGCGATCAGCCAAATCGCCCGGTAATGTAGTCTTCCGTCTGCTTGTTCCTGGGCTTGATGAAGATCGTGTCCGTCTCATCGAACTCGATCAGCTCGCCCAGGTACATGTAAGCCGTGTAGTCGGATACTCGCGCCGCTTGCTGCATGTTGTGCGTGACAATCAGGATCGTCACGCGCGACTTGAGGTCTGCAAGCAGCTGCTCGATGCTCGCCGTGGCGATCGGGTCCAGCGCGGAGGTCGGCTCGTCGAAGAGCAGCATTTCCGGGTTGGTCGCCAGCGCGCGCGCGATGCAGAGCCTTTGCTGCTGCCCGCCGGACAGATTGAAGGCGAGATCGTTGAGGCGCCCCTTCACCTCGTCCCACAGGGCCGCGCTGCGCAAGGCTTCCTCCACCTTTTCATCGATGAACGCCCGCTTGCGCTCGCCACGCACCCTCAGACCGTAGGCGACGTTCTCGTATATGGACTTCGGAAACGGGTTGGGCTTCTGGAACACCATGCTGATCCGCATCCGCACCTCGATGGGATCGACCTCGGGCCTGAGCACGTTCGTGTTGTCCGGAAACAGCATGATCTGACCCTCATAGCGATTGCCGGGATAGAGGTCGTGCATCCGGTTGAAGCAGCGCAGGAATGTGGACTTTCCGCAGCCCGACGGTCCGATCAATGCGGTCACCTGCCGCTCGTAGATCGGCATGCTGATGCGCTTCAAAGCCTGGAAGGTGCCGTAATAGAAGCTCAGGTCGCGCGATTCGGATTTCTTCGGCGGTGCGGGCGCTGCCGCGTCCTGCACCGTCGCGGCCCCTGGGGCGGCGATTGTGGTCACCATTTGATTCTCTTTCGCAATCGGTAACGGATGTAGATAGCCAGCGCGTTCATGGACAGCGTCATCACCACCAGCACCAGCCCGGCGGCGGCCGCATTCTGATGAAACGCGGCCTCCGGACGCGACGTCCAGTTGAACATCTGAATGGGCATAACGGTGAAAGGAGACATGATCCATTCAAACGACAGGAATGGCGGCTCGGCCGAGACCGGCGCAGGCGGCAGAAACGCGATGAAGGTGAGTGCCCCGATGGTGATCACGGGAGCGGTTTCTCCGATCGCGCGCGCCATGCCGATGATGACGCCGGTGAGAATGCCGGCAAGCGAGTACGGCAGGATATGATCAGCCGTGACCTGCCACTTGGTCGCGCCGAGCGCATATGCGCCCTCGCGGATCGCGGCGGGAATGGAACGGATGGCCTCGCGCGTCGCCACAATGACGACCGGCAGGATCAGCAGGGCCAGCGTGAGTCCCGCCGTCAGGATGCTCTGGCCGAGGCCAAACCCGTAGACGAAGAGGCCCAGCGCCAGCAGGCCGTAGATGATCGACGGAACCCCCGCGAGGTTGGTCACGTTGATCTCGATGAGATCGGTCATCCAGTTTCGCGGCGCGTATTCCTCGAGGTAGACGCCCGCCGCGACCCCGAGCGGCACGGCGGCGCACGCGGTGACAATCATCACGAGGGTCGAGCCGACCCATGCCGACAGTATCCCCGCCTGGTCCGGCTTGCGCGACGGGAACGACGTGAAGAAATCCCACGACAGCCGGGGAGCGCCGCTCAAGGCCATGTCGATGAAGAGGGCGGCAAACGTGAGCACCCCGACCATCAGGGCGAGTAGCCCCACCACGCCGAAGGCGAGGTCCCAGCGCTTGTGCGCGGCGATCAGCGCCCGGATTTCCGTCGGATCGCTGGGCTTCACGTCAGTACGCCTGGCGGAATCGTTTGCGCAGCAGGTGACCGACCACGTTGAAGAGCAGGGTGATCAGGGCGAGGGTCAGGCCGGCAGCGAAAATCGTCTGGTAGCCGATGCTGCCGTGGGGCAGGTCGCCCAACGCGACCTGCACGATAAAGGCGGTGATGGTGGCCGCCGGCTCCATCGGATTCCACGTCAGGTTGGGCTGCATGCCCGCCGCAACGGCGAGAATCATGGTCTCGCCCACCGCACGCGAGATGCCGAGAATGTAGGCGGCGGCAATGCCCGAGAACGCCGCCGGGGTCACCACCTTGATCGCGGTCTGGAAGCGGGTTGCACCCATCGCGTAGGATCCCTCGCGCAGGCTCATCGGCACGGCGCGCATCGCGTCCTCGCTCACGGAACTCACATAGGGAATGATCATGATCCCCATGACCAGACCGGCGGAAAGCAGGTTGAAGCCGGGCAGCCCTGGAAAAATCTTCTGCAGGAGGGGCGTGACGAACAGCAGCGCGAAGTAGCCGTAGACGATCGTGGGGATCCCCCCCAGCATCTCGAGAAACGGCTTCGCCACCTCGCGCACGGAGAAGGGCGCAAACTCTGACAGATAAATCGCTATGATTGTTCCGAGCGGGATCGCGACCATCAGCGCCACCATCGAGCTGACGAGCGTGCCCGAAAGCAGCGGCAGGATCCCATAGTGGGCATCAGAGAAGAGCGGCGTCCATTGAGTGTCGGTCAGGAAGTCCCACAGCGACACCTGCTGGAAAAAAACAAACGACTCCTTGACCAGGATGACAACGATGCCGATGGTCGTCGCGACCGATACCGATGCCGCGACGAACAGTAAGACTTCGATGATGCGTTCTTTGAGATGCCGGAGCTGCCGCCGCGCGAGCCGGTCGCTAACGAATTGGTCGGCCACCGCGTCTATCCTGTCAACCTCGGAGATTGTGGTCATTATCGTTGTTGTGCAGCGATTATCTCAGGTTGGGCGCGACCAAACCACAAGGCCCAAAAAAGCGGGAGGGGCCGCAGCCCCTCCCACCGCGCCAAGTTACTGATAATTACAGCTTGGCTTCCATCATCATCAGCTCCTCGATCGTGAGGCCGACCTTGTTCTCGCCACCGAACTTCGTGCCGAGCGTCTTGTTGGCAAGCGTCTCAAGGTTGTGGGTGTAGGCCTTGTCGGGAAGAGGAACATACTTCACTTCGCGCGAGAGCTTCGCGCCGTGCTTGTTGTAGTACTCGACGAACTCCCTCACTTCCGGCTTCTGCGCAGATTTTGCGTTGACATAGATGAAGATGGGGCGCGCGAGCGGCTGGTAGCTGCCGTCGAGCACGGTTTTCATGTCGGGGCTCACGGCGGGTTTCCCGGCCTTCTCGACGATCGGCACCGCCTTCAGCTTGTCGCGATTCTCGACGTAGTATGCGTACCCGAAAAACCCCAGTGCGTTCACGTCCCGTGAGACGCCCTGCACCAGCACGTTATCGTCCTCGCTGGCCGTGAAGTCGCCGCGGCTTGCCTTGGATTTGCCATTGACGGCTTCGGTAAAGTAATCAAACGTGCCGGAGTCGGCGCCCGCGCCGAACAGCTTGAGCGGCGCGTCAGGCCAGCTGGCATTGACCTGTTTCCAGCTGGTTATCTTGCCCTGGGCGGCCGGTTCCCAGATTTTCTTGAGCTCCGCAACGGTCATGCTCTTGATCCACGTGTTCTTGGGATTGATCACGACGGTAAGCGCGTCGAATGCGACGGGCATTTCCATGTACTGGATGCCATTCTGCTTGCACAAGTCCATTTCCTTCTTGAGGATCGGGCGCGAAGCGTCGGAGATATCGGTCTCGCCGCGGCAGAACTTCTTGAAGCCGCCGCCGGTACCGGAAATTCCCACCGTCACCCTTATCTTGCCTTTCTTCGCCTTCTGAAACTCCTCGGCCACCGCTTCCGTCACTGGGTATACGGTGCTCGAGCCGTCAATCTTGACCGTCTGAGCGTGAACGGAAGCCGAGTAGCCACCGAAAGCCGCCGCAAAGGCCGCAGCAAGAGCTAACATATTGAATTGATGTTTCTTTATCATCTGGTTCTCCTTTGATCGCAGTGAGGTCGTCTTGAACCGCGACCATGGTACCGGCCACGCGTTACAGCTTCATGACAGGGCTGACCGGCAAGGCGCCCGACAATGCGTCCAGGAATGGGGGATCAGGCCGTCGGCTGTTCCTGGCCGACCTTTCCGATCTCGTCCAGCTTCTTCTGCAGCGAAAGACGGTCGAGCTTGTCGAGCGGGAGGCTGACGAATATGGAGAGCCGGTTCAGCAGGTGCGTGTAGGTATTGAAAAAAGCGCGGCGCCGGCCCTCGATTTCGCCTTCGACCAGCGCCGGATCGGGAACGCCCCAGTGGGCAGTCATGGGCTGGCCGGGCCATACCGGGCACACCTCGCCCGCAGCGTTGTCGCAGACCGTGAAGACGAAGTCGAGCTCGGGCGATCCCGGCCGTGCAAACCCGTCCCAGCTCTTGCTGCGCAGATCGTCGACACCGAGGCGATTCTTCCGGAGGAGCTCGCGCGCGAGCGGATGCACCTCCCCCTTGGGATGACTGCCCGCGCTGTATGCAGTAAAGCGTCCCGCTCCCATGGAGTTCAGCAACGCCTCGGCGATAATGCTGCGCGCGGAATTCCCCGTGCAGAGGAAGAGCACGTTAAAGACCCGGGCGCGCGCGCTTTCCGTGATGTCAGCACCTCCGCCCGTCGCTGCCGCAGGACTCTTGCGAACCTGCTTCCAGAAAAGCGCGCGCAGAAGTTTCTCGTTCGAGTCGTGATTCAATTCGTCGATATCATCGGCCCAATTCTTCGCCACGCTTTTCGTGTTCCCGCCTGGAGTCATCGCTGAGCCCTTCCTTCGACTGAAAATTGTTATCGATGAAAGGATGACGCAACGCGAGCCCCTTGCACAAGCTTCAGGGCCGGCAAGCAGACGATACAAGAAGTTCCCGACGCAAGCGCGAGCGTGCTGTAAAGAATGCAGCAGAAGCGCCTGAATCAATTGCCCCGCAAGGGCCTTAACATTCCTGTAACAATCGAGGCTTATAAGTTGCAGGTTTGGCCGCGACGAAGCAGAAGCACCGGCGTCATCCGCCGGCCGCGCTGCGGACAGCTGCCGCGATCGTCTCTGCCCAGCGCTTGACCTGCGTGTCGCTGCGCCCTTCCACCATCACGCGCACGACGGGCTCGGTGCCCGATGGCCGAAGCAGCACGCGTCCCCTGCCCTCGAGCGCGGCCTGAGCCGATGCGACCGCGCGCCTCACATCGGAGGCTGCCAGCGCGCGCTCACGCCGCGCGACCTTCACGTTGATGAGCATTTGGGGATAGAGCCTGATGACACCGGCGGCTTTGGCGAGCGTCGTGCGGCGCTCGGTGATCGCGCATAGCACCTGCAGCGCCGAGATGATGGCATCGCCGGTCGTGTGCTTGTCCAGACACACGATATGCCCGGAATTCTCGCCGCCCAGCTGCCAGTGCTTATCGAGCAGCATCTCCAGAACGTAGCGGTCACCGACCTTGGCGCGCGCAAAGGGCACTTTCAACCTGCCCAGGGCATGCTCGAGCGCGAGATTGGTCATCTGTGTACCGACCACCCCGCCGGGCAGCTTGCGCTTCTCCTTGCGATGACGCGTGATGACATATAGGAGCTGATCGCCGTCGTAGAGCTGGCCTGCCGCGTCGACCATCACCAGGCGATCGCCATCGCCGTCGAGCCCGATGCCAACGTCTGCCTTGTGACGCCGCACCGCGGCCTGCAGCGCCTGCGGCGCGGTTGCCCCCACGCCGTCATTGATGTTGAAGCCGTCGGGCTCAACGCCGATCGTCTCCACATCCGCCCCGAGCTCGTGAAATACCGGTCCGGCTACGTGATAGGCCGCGCCGTTGGCGCAGTCGACGACGATTTTCATTCCCTTCAGATCCAGGTGCGACGGGAACGTCGTCTTGCAGAACTCGATATAGCGCCCCGCCGCGTCGTCGATGCGGTGCGCCTTTCCGAGCCGGCCCGAGGCCATGCAGCGGAGCGGCCTGCCGATCTCGCGCTCGATCGACTGCTCGATGGCATCCGGCAGCTTCGCCCCGTTTCCTGAGAAGAACTTGATGCCGTTGTCCTCGTGAGGATTGTGGGAGGCGCTGATCACGATTCCCGCGGAGAGCCGCAACGCGCGTGTGAGATAGGCCACGGCCGGCGTCGGCATGGGGCCGACGAGAAGCACGTCCACCCCCGCGGACGAGAGCCCCGCCTCGAGCGCCGACTCCATCATGTAGCCCGAAACCCGCGTGTCCTTGCCGATCAGCACCGCCGGGCGCTCGGCGCTCTTCCGGCCCGCAGCGGCGAGCACCCTGCCAGCGGCATAACCGAGGCGGAGGACGAAATCCGGCGTGATCGGGTCCGCGCCAACGGTACCGCGTATTCCGTCCGTGCCGAAGTATTTCCTGCTCATAACACCTTATTGAACCGCCAAGGCGCCAAGGTCGCCAAGAGAATCAATAGAATCGAAACAGCGGCCAGAGAATCGCCTGTTCGAGATTGCCCAGGAAACGCGTTCGCTGCGCCGGTTTTCATTATAGATTGTTCTCTTGGCGTTCTTGGCGTCTTGGCGGTTAATTCCGGTTCGTGACGGCTTGCCAGACGGCGAGGGCATCGCGCGTCGGGGCGACATCGTGCACGCGAACGATATTTGCCCCCTTGCCGGCCGCAATCACCGCCGCGGCGACACTGGCGTGAACCCGATCTCCCACCTCACGGCCGGTCAGCCGGCCGAGCATCGTCTTGCGCGAAAGTCCCGCGAGGACCGCTGTGCCGAGCTCGGCGAGCGCGGGTAGTCCGCGCAGGAGCGCGAGATTGTGCTCCAGCGTCTTGCCGAACCCGAACCCGGGATCCACGACGATGCGCTCGAGTGCAATCCCGGATGCCTGCGCTGCCGCTACGCGGCTGCGCAGATGCTCCCGCACCTCGTTCACCACGTCGTCGTACGACGGGTCGACCTGCATCGTCCGCGGCTCGCCGCGCATGTGCATGAGGCACACGGCGGCGCTCGATGTCGCGACGGCCTCGAGCGCCCCCGCGGCGGCGAGCGCGCTGATGTCGTTCACCATGCTCGCGCCGGCTGCCAGCGCTTCGCGCATGAGTTCGGGCTTTCGGGTATCGACGGAAACCGGCACGCCGCATGCGGAAAGATCCTCAATCACGGGCAGAATGCGGCGGCGCTCCTCATCCAGCGGCACCGGCGCGGAGCCCGGGCGCGTCGACTCTCCCCCGATGTCGAGAATATCGGCCCCCTCGTCGATCAGCGTTCGCCCGTACTCGATGGCCTGTGCGGGATTGCCAACGAGCCCGCCGTCGGAGAAGGAATCCGGAGTGACGTTGACGACCCCCATGATGAGGGGCCGCGAAAGATCGAGCGAAAATTTGCCGCAACGGAGTATCCGGGCCATGGGGACGGGCGGCGAGGAATAGGAGATGACGTCGCAGCGCGACGGTCAGGGCGAACTCACCCTTCCGCCTTCCTCCTTCCGCCTTTCTCCTTCGGGAATCAGGCGCCTTGCGCAGGCGCCGCCGTGGTCGTGGCCGAGGGGGTGCTGTCCTTGTGGGGCGGCTGAGGAGGCGCCGCCGGTTTCGGCGGGCGCGGTGGGCGGCCTTCCATGATATCGCCGATCTGGTCGCTGTCGAGCGTCTCCCACTCGAGCAGCGCCGCGGCCATGGCCTCCACCTTGTCCCGGTGGTCGGTGATGATCTTGCGCGCCAGCTGATACTGCTCGTCCACGATGCGCCGGATCTCGGAGTCGACCTTCTGCATCGTCGTCTCCGACACGTTCTTGTGCACCGTGACGGAGCGGCCGAGGAACACCTCGCCTTCGTTCTCGCCGTAGACCATCGGGCCCAACTCGTCGCTCATGCCCCAGCGCGTCACCATGCTGCGCGCGAGATCCGTTGCGCGCTCGAAATCATTGGAGGCGCCGGTCGTCATCTGGCCCATGAAGATTTCCTCGGCGATGCGCCCGCCGAAGAGCACGGCGATGTTCTGCAGGATCGTCTCGCGGTCCATGCTGTAGCGGTCCTGCTCGGGCAGCTGCATCGTGACGCCGAGTGCGCGCCCGCGCGGGATGATCGTGACCTTGTGCACCGGATCGGTCCTCGAGAGCTTGCGCGCCACCACCGCGTGCCCGGACTCGTGGTACGCCGTATTCTTCCGCTCGTGCTCGGGCATGACGATGGAGCGGCGCTCGGCGCCCATGATGATCTTGTCCTTGGCGCGCTCGAAGTCGTCCATGTCGACCAGGCGTTTGCTCGCCCGCGCCGCGAAGAGGGCCGCCTCGTTCACGAGGTTGGCGAGATCCGCGCCGGAGAACCCCGGAGTTCCGCGCGCGATGATATCGGCCTTCACGTCGGGCGCAATCGGCACCTTGCGCATGTGAACCTGCAGAATCTGCTCGCGCCCGCGGATGTCGGGCAGCGGGACGACGACCTGCCGGTCGAATCGGCCCGGCCGCAGCAGCGCCGGATCGAGCACGTCGGGCCGGTTGGTCGCCGCGATCACGATGACGCCCGAGTTGGTCTCGAATCCGTCCATCTCGACCAGCAGCTGATTGAGCGTCTGCTCGCGCTCGTCGTTGCCGCCGCCGAGGCCTGCGCCGCGCTGGCGCCCGACCGCGTCGATCTCATCGATGAACACGATGCAGGGCGCGTGCTTCTTCGCCTGCTCGAACATGTCGCGCACCCGCGCCGCACCCACGCCGACGAACATCTCCACGAAGTCGGAGCCTGAGATGGAGAAGAACGGGACCTTGGCCTCGCCGGCGATCGCCTTGGCGAGCAGCGTCTTCCCGGTCCCCGGGTTGCCGACCATCAATACGCCGCGCGGAATGCGCCCGCCCAGCTTCTGGAACTTTGACGGATCGCGCAGGAATTCGACCAGCTCGGCCACCTCTTCCTTCGCCTCTTCGCAGCCGGCCACGTCTGTAAAAGTGACCGTATTGTTCGACTCGTCGAGCATGCGCGCCCGGCTCTTGCCGAAGGAGAACGCGCCGCCGCGGCCGCCGCCCTGCATCTGGCGCATGAAGAAGATCCACACGCCGATGAGAAGCAGCATGGGGAACCACGAGACGAAGATGTTCATGAGGAGCGAGGGCTCCTCATCGGGCTTGGCCTCGATGATGACGCCATTCTTGAGAAGATCGGAGACGAGCCACGGATCCGACGGTGAATACGTCGTGAAGCGCTCGCCCGTGGACTTGACGCCCTTCAGGACGCGGCCTTCGATCGTCACCTTGGCGATCTTCCCCTGCTTCACCTCTTCGATGAACTGGGAGTACTCGATCGCCTTCTGGGAGGTCTGCCGCGTGCTGAACTGGTTGAACACCGTCATCAGCACGAGCGCGATGACGAGCCAGATCGCCACATTCTTAACCAGGTTATTCAATCCCGCTCCTCTAGCGTAACGTCATCAATTCTAAGTCGTTTCCCCCGGGCTGTCAGCCTTGGAAATACAGGCCGTGAGCCCAAAGTCACGGCCTGCATCCCCGGCCCAGCAGATAGACTTCGCTGGAGCGGGAGCGTGATGCATCGGGCTTGCGCGTCACGACCCCACGAAAATGTTCCTGCATCCGCCGCACAAAGCCGTCGAATCCGCTGCCATGAAACAATTTGACCAGAAAATTTCCTTGTGGTTTCAGGTGGTTCACCGCAAACTGCAGAGCCCGTTCCGCCAGCTCGATCATCCGCGCCTGATCGCTGCTCTTCACCCCGCTTAAATTGGGGGCGAGATCACAGAGAACAAGATCGACGCCGCGGCCTTCCAGTGCCCGCTCAAGCGCTTCGACCGTGGCCTCCTCGTGAAAATCCCCCGACACAAAAGTGACGCCTGGCAGCGACACCATGTCGAGGATATCGAGGGCGATGACCCGTCCGCCGGGTCCCACCCGCTTCGCGGCGACCTGCGACCAGCCTCCCGGCGCGGCCCCGAGGTCAACGACTGTCATGCCGGGCATGAGCAGGCGGTCCCGCTCTGCGATCTGCTCGAGCTTGAATGCCGCGCGCGAGCGCATGCCCTCGCGTTGCGCGCGCCGCACGTAGCGATCGGCGACGTGCTCCTTCATCCAGTCTTTGCCCCGTACTCTGCCCATCCGCTACACTCGCCTGCTTCGATCCTGTCTCAAATGAAGGCACTTACACCTGCGGAGCGGCAGGCGCTCAGAGCGCGGGCGCACCCTCTGCATCCGGTGGTCATGATCGGCGAGGCCGGCCTGACGCCTGCGGTGCTGCGGGAAATCGATCTCGCCCTGAAGAGCCACGAGCTCATCAAGGTCCGCGTCCTGAACGACGACCGGCGCCTCCGCAAGCGCCTGCTTCCCGAAATCTGCCAGGCCCTGGCGGCGCATCCCGTGCAGCAGGTGGGAAAGGTCGTGGTGCTCTTTCGCGAACGCCCTGAGCCCGACTCTCCGCCCGCGCCACCGCGGCGCCGCAAGCATCGTCCCAAGCGCCACTTCCAGGACCGCTGACGGGTGATGAGCTAGACGTACTTGACGTCCAGTATCTCGTACTCGCGCACGCCGCCGGGGGCCTGCACTTCGGCCACGTCGCCCGAGTACTTGCCGATCAGCGCGCGCGAGATGGGCGAGCTGATTGAAATCTTGCCCTGCTTGATGTCGGCCTCGTCGTCGCCGACGATCTGGTAGGTCACCACCTCGCCGCTTTCCATGTCCTCGAGATCCACCGTGGCGCCGAAGACGCAGCGTCCCTCGGCGTCGAGGAGCGCGGGGTTGATGATCTGGGCGTTGGCGAGCTTCGCTTCGAGCTCCGCGATGCGCCCTTCGATGAACGCCTGCCGTTCCTTCGCCGCATGGTATTCCGCGTTCTCGGAGAGATCGCCGTGCGAGCGCGCCTCGGCGATCGCCGTGACGATCGAGGGGCGCTGGACGGTCTTCAGCTCCTGCAGCTCACCGCGCAGCTTCTCGGCCCCGGATACGGTCAATGGAATCTTTGGCATAACGCGATTCGACCTCGTCGCCCGCGATTAGTTTACGGACACAGGCAGTGCTGCGTGCAGCTCCTGCATCACGTAGGCGCGCAGCTCTTTCGAATGCTCGATCCCGTTGCAGGCCGCCCGCGCGCCGTCGAGCGTCGTATAGAGCGCGACGCGCTCCTGCAGCGCCGCGCGGCGTATGGCGTACGAGTCGCGCACCGCCGTGCGCTTCTCCTCGACGGTGTTCACGATGATGGAGATCTCCCCGTTCTTGATCAGGTCGACGATGTGCGGTCGCCCCTCGGCGACCTTGTTGACCGGCGTTACGGCGATGCCGGCCGCGGCCAGCGCCGCCGCCGTGCCGCGCGTAGCGACCAGCCCGAAACCGAGGCTCGCCAGCTTGCGCGCGATCTCGAGCGTACGCGGCTTGTCCTCGTCGCGCACGCTGATGATGGCCTTGCCTCCCAGGGGCAGCCGCTCGCCCGACGCAAGCTGGGACTTGTAGAAGGCCTCCGCAAACGTCTGTCCCACGCCCATCACCTCCCCCGTCGACTTCATCTCGGGCCCGAGTATGGTGTCCGCGCCAGGGAACTTGATGAATGGAAACACCGCCTCTTTCACCGAGTAGTAGGGAGGAACGACGACGTCGCTCACGCCCTGGGCGCCCAGCGTTGCACCGGCCATGCAGCGCGCCGCGATCTTCGCAAGCGCAACGCCCGTCGCCTTCGACACAAAGGGCACCGTGCGCGACGCGCGGGGATTTACCTCGAGCACGTAGACCACGCCATCCTGGATCGCGAACTGCACGTTCATCAGGCCGATCACCTTCAGCGCGTGCGCCATCGCCACGGTCTGGCGCTTGAGCTCGTCCTGCATTTCCGGGGACAGCGAATAGGGCGGCAGCGAGCACGCCGAGTCCCCGGAATGGACGCCCGCCTGCTCGATGTGCTCCATCACGCCGCCGATTACGACCTGTCTTCCGTCCGATACCGCATCCACGTCGACTTCAGTGGCATCGTTCAGGAAGCGGTCGAGGAGCACCGGGCTGTCGTTCGACACTTTCACCGCTTCACGCATGTAGCGCTCGAGATCGCTCTGCTGGTAGACGATCTCCATGGCCCGCCCGCCGAGCACGTAGGACGGCCGCACCACGACGGGATATCCGATCTCCTCGGCAAGCGCCAGCGCCCTCTGGGCGCTGCGCGCCGTGCGGTTGGGCGGTTGCCGCAGCTTCAGGCGGTTGAGCAGCTTCTGAAAGCGTTCCCGATCCTCCGCCATGTCGATCGAGTCCGGAGTGGTGCCAATGATCGGCACGTGGTTCGCCTCGAGGTCGCGCGCAAGCTTGAGGGGGGTCTGCCCCCCGAACTGCACGATGACGCCGAACGGCTTCTCGACGTGCACGATCTCGAGGACGTCCTCGAGCGTGAGCGGCTCGAAGTAGAGCCGGTCGGAGGTGTCGTAGTCGGTCGACACGGTCTCCGGGTTGCAGTTGACCATGATGGTCTCGAAGCCGTCCTCGCGCAGCGCGAGCGCGGCATGAACGCAGCAGTAGTCGAACTCGATGCCTTGCCCGATGCGATTGGGCCCGCCGCCCAGCACCATGACCTTGCGCCGCGCGCTCGGCGCCGCCTCGCATTCCTCTTCGTACGTGGAATAAAGATACGCGGTCTGCGTTGCGAACTCCGCGGCGCAGGTATCGACCCTCTTGAAGACGGGCCGTACACCGAGCGCGTGGCGGCGCGCGCGCACGGCCTGCTGGTCCGCGGCGAGCAGCTTGCCGAGCCTGAGATCCGAGAAGCCCGCGCGCTTGAGCGCGCGCAGCGTCTCCGCGTCGATCTCGCCGAGGGCGCGGCCTTCCAGCGCCTTCTCGCGGTGCACGAGGTCCTCGATCTGCGCGAGAAACCAGGGATCAATGCGCGAGATGGTGAAGGCCTCGTCGACGGTCATGCCGCAGCGAAACGCATCGGCCACGTAGTAGATCCGGTCAGGCCCGGGATGGCCCAGCTCGTTCTCGATCGCGTCGCGATCGGTGCTCATCTCGTCGAACCCGTTTGCGCCGGTCTCGAGCCCGCGCAGCGCCTTCTGTATCGATTCCTGG
>DASPGR010000166.1:0-7306 GCA_035620515.1 Burkholderiales bacterium
CATGGAGGCCGATCGCCGCGGGCAGTTCATCGACATCATTGCATCGGAATCGACCGCGCTGTCGCAATCGATCCAGGAAACGATGCGCTCCTACGGGGACGCGCTCAAGGCAAGCCTCGTGCTCGAGGACATGCGTGCAGTTGACTTGCTGCGGGTTGCCGAGGGGCGGCTGCGTTCGATGGCGGGCGTAGAGGTCGAGCTGGGCGCATCGGACGACGCGATCTGGCTGCCCGTCGACAGCTTCGCGTTCGTGCATGCCCTCGGATTTCTGGCCGCGCGCCTGAAGGCCGATTACGAGGTCCGCCGCGTCCGCCTGTCCGTTCAGGCACTCGAGCGTTTCGCCCAGCTCGACGTGGCCTGGCACGGTGCGGTGGCCGGCCATGACGTGCTGGCGTTGTGGGAAACGGAGCCGATGACCATCGGTTCGCGTGAATCGCCGCTCACGTTGCGCGATGTGCTCGAGCGCCACGGCGGGGAGGCATGGCTGCACCGGGAAGGGCCGGCGGGCGAGCGCATGTCCTCGTTCCGGTTCCTGCTTCCCATGGGAGAGCCGGCGGGCACCGGCGCGCGGCCCGCCCTGGGCATCGAGAGCCGCCCGGAATACTACGATTTCGATCTGTTCGCCCACGATGGCGCCTCCCGGGACCTCCGGGACCGCAAGCTCGCCGAGCTTACCTACACCGTGTTCGATTCCGAAACGACAGGCCTCGCCCCCTCCGCCGGCGACGAGATCATCAGCATTGGAGCGGTCCGGATCGTCAACGGGCGCCTGCTCAAGAACGAGGCGTTCGAGCAGATGGTGGATCCGCAGCGGCCTCTCGACCCGGCCTCCGCGAAGATTCACGGCATCGACCCCGCGACCCTCGCCGGGCAGCCGAGAATCGAGGAGGTGCTGCCGGCATTCCATCGATTCTGCGAGGATACGGTTCTGGTTGCGCACAATGCGGCGTTCGACATGCGCTTTCTCGAGCTCAAGGAGAAGTCGTCGGGGGTGCGCTTTGACCAGCCGGTCCTCGATACGCTGCTGCTTTCGGCGGCCGTGCACCCGGATCTCGAAGATCACCGGCTCGAGTCGATCGCGGCACGCCTGGGCCTGGATGTCATCGGGCGCCACACCGCGCTGGGGGATGCCCTGCTTACCGGGGACGTCTTCCTGCGGTTGCTCTCGCTTCTCGGGGACCGGGGCATCGTGACCTTCGGCGAGGCACTCGACGCCTCGCGCGAGACCTATTACGCCCGGCTGCGCTACTGATACGGGAAATGGGCCCGATGGCAGCGGAACGCGATGACCTGAGGCAGCGCACGGCGGGCGAGCGGCAGCTCTTCGCCCAGCCCCTGAGCGCCCTGGTGAAGCGCCCGCCGGTGGTGTGCGAAGAGCATCGCAGCGTCGCCGAGGCTGCCCGCATCATGCGTGATCACGACGTCGGCTCCGTGGTGATCGTCGATTCGCGCTCGCGGCCAGCAGGGATCGTGACGACGCAGGATCTCGTCTCCGTCGTGGCGGGCGACGGTGCCGCCCGGCCGGTTTCCGAGCTGATGAGCCGGGACCTGGTATCCCTTTCGCCGCACGCCTTCGCCTACGAAGCCGCCCTGCTGATGAACGAGCATGGCATACGCCATGTTCTGGTGATCGAGAACGGCAGGCTGACGGGCGTCGTGTCGGAGCGCGATCTCTTTGCCCTGCAGCGGCTCGGGATGGGCGAGCTGACGATGGAGATCCGCCTGACCGGCAACATCGAGGCGCTCGCCAGGCTGGCACGCGATATCCGGCGTCTCGCCGCATTGCTGGTCGAGCAGGGAACGGCGCCCGAGCCGCTGACGCTTTTCATCAGCGTGCTGAACGACCGCCTGACACAGCGCGTAATCGAGGTCATGCGCAAGCGTCATGACCTCGACCGCATCCGCTGGTCGTGGCTGGCGTTCGGGAGTGAAGGCCGTCTCGAGCAGACCTTCAGCACGGATCAGGACAACGGGATCGTCTTCACCGCACACGAGAGCGGCAGTCCCGGCAAGACGCGCGAACGGCTTGTTCTCTTCGCGCGCGAAGTCAACGAGGCCCTCGATGCGTGCGGGTTTCCGCTGTGCGAGGGCAATATCATGGCCTCCAACCCGGCGCTGTGCCTCACGCTCGATGAATGGCGAACGAAGATTTCAGGTTGGCTCGAGGCATCCGGGCCGCAGGCATTGCTCGACGCCGCGATCTTCTTCGACCTGCGCTCGATTTACGGAGACGATTCGCTCGTGACCTCGATGCGCGAATGGATTGCCGGCGGTGTGCGCGGGCATGCTGCTTTCCTGCACCTCCTCGCACAGGCCGCTACGCAGGCGAAGCCGCCGCTCGGGCTCTTTGCCGGCTTCGCGGCAAAGGACGCGCCGGGGGCCCCGCATTCGATCAATCTCAAGGCAAACGGGGCACGCATTTTCGTCGATGCGGCGCGCGCGCTCGCCCTGGCAAAGGGCGTACGCGCGACAAACACGGCCGCGCGGTTGCGCGCGGTTCTCCCCGGGGCTGCCAATCCGGCATCCGAGACCGCTGCATTGATCGAGGCCTTCTACTTCATCCAGGGGCTGCGGCTGCGGCGTCAGGCGAGCGATCCCGAAGCGAGGGCGGGAAGCCGCGCGGCATCGGAGGACCTCGCCAACCGCATCGACCCTGACCAGTTGAATCCGCTCGAGCAGTCGACGCTGAAGGAGGCTTTCCGCTTCGCGCGGCTCCTCCAGAACCGGCTCGAGCTCGATTTTCGTCTATGAGCACCGCTGAAGACCGCAGTCCGTCGCCCACCGCCTACGTCGTCGATGACGACGAGTCGATTCGGACCCTGTGGCGCTGGCTGATGGAGTCGAACGGTATCCCGGTGCGCACGTTTGCCACCGCGATGGAGTTCATCGACTCGTACAACCTCGGCGACCCCGGATGCATTGTCCTCGACCTTCGGCTGCCCGGCATGAGCGGCCTCGAGCTCCAGGACTACCTGCGGCGCCGCAACATCGAAATCCCTGTTGTTTTCGTGACGGGCCATGGCGACGTGCCGGCAGCGGTGAGCGCGCTGAAAGGAGGAGCCGTCGATTTCATCGAGAAGCCGTTCGGCTACAAGCATGCCTTGGCGATCATCCAGAAAGCCTTTGACCAGGACGCCCAGATTCGCCGCTCCCGCGCTCACGGCGAGCGCATCTCGACGCTCTATGCCTCGCTCACCGAGCGTGAGCGCGAGGTGGCCCGCCGGATTGCTGAAGGCAAGGTCAACCGGATCATCGCCCAGGAACTTGGAATCACCATGAAAACGGTGGAGTTTCACCGGGCGCGGTTGATGGAAAAAATGAAGGTCACATCTGTCGCGGAGCTGGTGCAGCAGCTCATGCAGCTCGACGAGCCGACCACTCTTCCCCCACTTTCCTAGGGTTTTCCCTAGTGGACGGGCCCAAACGGGGGTGCTAGCCTTCCCGATGCACCCCAGCAGGGCGGCGCGGGGGAGCGCCATTGGAGGGGAAATGCAGTCTGCTCAAGACAGACGTGGAGTACGGGCGGGGGGGCGGCGCGGCGTTGTTGCGTTGCACGATTCCTGCCCATCACGCAGTATCGCCCGGCACCGGCGCGCGGGTCCGCGAGCTTCCGTCGGCCAACACGCCCACGGCATCGAGATTTTCCCGCAACTGCCGCCGGATTTCCTGCCAACGAAAGCGCACCGAATTCTTGACGATCTCCTCATCGAGCTGCCGCACCTCGTCAGTGACCGGGGCATAGCGCACGAGCGCGGCCGGGCTCTCGGAGAAAGCCGATTCGTCGTCGGCGATCGCGCTCCAGTCGCAGAGCGCGATCCGCGCGCGAATCCGCGCCGCGTGCTCGGGAAATTCGCCGCCGGCCTCCGCCGGTACGCCCACCTCGGACAAAATGGAATCGGCCGCCGCGGTCACGAGCTGGCCCACCTCGCCTGCCGGCGCGTGCGTCCTTTGCAGGATGAGGCCCCCGGCGTAGACGGCAAGATCGGCGAGGCAGGCAAGCCAGATGTGCCACTTCGCAATGTTGATCGAGCGCACGAAGGGCTCGTCGTTGAAGAGCTCGGGAAAGCGCACCCCCGTGCGCGTTCGGAGGTAGCCGTAGAGCGAGTACTGGGCAACGTAGTTCGAGCGTGTGTGCAGGAAGCGGCGAAAGCCCTCGCGGTCTACGATCGGTTCGGGACGGCGGCGAAAGCCGTGCGCGAACTGCTCCCGCAGGCTGGCGGCGATCGTGCCGAGCGCTCCGGGAATTCGCTTGATGAGGCTTATCATGTATTAAAGTGTTTTACTGCAGTCATGGTTGCGCGCAAGCGCGATCTGCGTCTATGAAAACTAATGGTGGAGGATAGTCTATGGCCACACAACAGCAAGAAATCCACTGGTCCCGCACGCGAACCCTGATGATCGTGCACCTGACCATTTGGTTCATTTTCTCATACCTCGTGCACTGGTTCGCGCCGCAGCTCAACAAGGTTTCATTCATGGACATGCCGCTCGGCTTCTACTTCGCCGCGCAGGGCTCGCTCATCGTCTTCGTCGTGCAGCTTTTCGTATTCGCGAGGCAGCAGGAACGGATCGACCGCGAATGCGGAATGGCCGAAGACGAGTAGCAACAAGGAGAACAATGCCATGAGTATATTCAGAATGCAGGGATCATTCGTCGAGAACCTGCCCAAGATCTACGGGTTTTACACCGGCGGTTTCATCCTCTTCATCCTCGCGATGGCGATCGGGGAGCGGCTCGGGATGTCATCCGACGCGATCGGGCTTTCGTTCGTCGGCTTCACGCTTTTCATCTACGCCCTGATCGGGTGGATGTCGCGCACCATGCAGTTGGGCGCGTACTATGTCGCAGACCGCCAGGTGCCGCCCGTGTTCAACGGGATGGCCACCGCAGCGGACTGGATGTCGGGCGCCTCCTTCGTCGCGATGGCGGGCGGCATCTACCTCGGCGGTCATCCGTATCTCGCGTTCGTGGTCGGGTGGACCGGCGGCTACGTGCTGGTAGCCACGCTGATGGCGCCTTATCTGCGCAAGTTCGGCTGCTACACGGTGCCTGATTTCATCGGCACGCGCTACGGCGGCAACCTCGCGCGGTTCTGCGCGGTGCTCGTGCTGGTGGTCGCGTCGTTTACCTACGTGACGGCGCAGATCAACGCGACCGGAACCATCGCCTCGCGCGCGCTCCACATTCCCTTCGGCGTGGGCATCTGGCTCGGCCTCGGCGGCATCCTGCTCTGCTCGATGCTCGGCGGAATGCGCGCGGTGACCTGGACGCAGGTCGCGCAGTACATCGTGCTCATCATCGCCTACCTTGTGCCCGTCATCTGGATGTCGAACAAGCAGGGCTTCGGCCTGATCCCCCAGCTCGTCTACGGGGACGCGGTGGCGCGCATCAACGAGCTCGAGCCGATGTTCCAGGTCGGCACGCTGAAGCCGACGAAGGAAATGATGGCGGGCTTGCCTCCCGGGGTTGGAGCGCTGACGGTGAAGCATTCCGTGGCGGCCGAGGGACCCATTGCTGCGTGGCGCTTCATCACGCTCACCGCTTGCATGATGATCGGCACGGCATCGCTCCCGCACATCCTGATGCGCTACTTCACCACGCCTTCGGTGAAGGCCGCGCGCAGGTCTGTCGCCTGGTCGCTGCTCTTCATCTTCCTCCTCTACTTCACGGCGCCCGCGCTGGCGACGTTCACCAAGCTTCAGGTGCTGGACCCGAATCTCGCGACGAGCATCATCGGGAAGCCCATCTCCCAGGTGATGGCGCTCGAGTGGATCCAGAAATGGAGCCAGGTGAACTTCCTCGTGGTCAAGGACTTCAACAATGACGGCATCCTGCAGATCAACGAGTTCTTCATGCGCGGCGACATCGTCGTGCTGGCGACACCGGAGATCGCGGGCCTGCCGTACGTGATCTCGGGCCTCGTCGCGGCAGGTGGCCTCGCGGCAGCAATGTCGACGGCCGACGGGCTGCTGCTCGCGATCGCGAACGCCCTTTCGCACGACATCTACTACAAGATGATCGATCCGAAGGCCGACGTGAAGCATCGCCTCATCGTGGCGCGCGTGCTGCTCGTCGTGATCGGCGCCGCTGCCGCCGGGGTCGCGAGCCTGCGCCTGACGGGCATACTTGGAGCCGTGGCGTGGGCCTTTTGCTTCGCGATGTCGGGGCTCTTCTTCCCGCTGGTGCTGGGCATCTGGTGGAAGCGCGCCACGCGTGCGGGAGCGATCGCCGGCATGCTCGGAGGCCTCATCGCCGGAACGTGGTACCTCTACATGGTCTACACCGGCGCGATGGCGCCGTGGTGGGGCATGGACCACCTGCGCTTCGGCATGGTCGGGGCGACCGTGAGCCTCGTGCTCATCATCGTGGTATCGCTGCTTACGCCGGCTCCGGACAAGGAGACGCAGGCGATGGTGGACGAAGTCCGCATCCCGAAGGGCGAAACAGTGCTCGGAACATCGCATTAGAGAGGCTCATCCGAGGAGAAGCCGGGGCGCTCTGCGCCCCGGTTTTTTTTGCCCGGCGCTGTCGCCTACAATGAGAGCACAGGGGGAACAGCCGGAATGACTGAAGCCTTTCCGATCTGGGTCATCGCGATCGATTACGTGATGGGCATGATCATGTGGACCTTGATCGGCCGCTTCGGCATGGGCATCTTCCTGCCGGAGAACAGCAACTTTTTCTTCATGCGGTTCTTCGTGCGCGTGACGAACCCGCTGATCAGGCTCTTCAAGCCCGTCACGCCCGAATTTCTCGTTGCGCCTCTGGTGCCGCTCTACGTCGCGTGGTTCTTCTTCATGTTCCGCTTCTATCTCATGCCCTGGCTCCTGGGTTACTCCGTCATGGGCATGCTCTCCTTTCCGCTGGAGAGCGAGATCGCGATCGGCGTCGCGCACCTGATCGGTCTGCTGGTGAATTAGGCCGGGGAGTCCGCATTGGGTGATCTGATAAAATCGGCCCGTCAGGAGAGGTGGATGAGTGGTTTAAGTCGCACGCCTGGAAAGCGTGTGTACGGTGAAAGCCGTACCGCGGGTTCGAATCCCGCCCTCTCCGCCAGCAAGCCCTGACCGGTGACCGGTAAGCACTGCGTTCACCACTTCGAAGCTCTGGTCACCAGTCACGGGTCACTGGTCACGCTTCATGGATCTTGAGCTCTCCGGCAAAACCGCCCTCGTCACCGGGGCCTCCCGCGGCATCGGCCGCGCGGTCGCGCTCGGGCTCGCGCGTGAAGGCGTCAAGCTCGCCATTGCCGCGCGGCGCGTGAACCTCCTGCAGGAGCTTGCGCAGGAGATCTCTGCGCGACGC
>DASPGR010000167.1:0-3949 GCA_035620515.1 Burkholderiales bacterium
CTTGACTTTCTTTCTTGTGGAGATCAATGGCACCATACTCCATGGCTGGTCTCCTCTCTTGCGCCTGAGAGCGCGTCTTCGCAATGTGGAGCGAAAGCTACCACCTCACGAAGGAGGCCAGCCGCTTCATCCTATCTGTGGAAATCGGTTTGTGATTTCCATAGGAGCGCCATTTCCACAGCCGCGCGCGGTCCCACGTTCATCACCTCGTTGGCTCGGCTCAGGCGGCACCGCGCCGTTTGCGCATGCGATAGCTTTTGCCCTTGGTCGTGATCACCGTCGCATGGTGCGCGAGGCGATCGAGCAACGCGGTCGTGAGCTTTTCGTCGCCGGCGAAGACGTTCACCCATTCCGCAAACGCTAAATTCGTCGTCACCACCGTCGCCCGCCGCTCGTAGCGGTCGGTGATCAGATTGAAGAGCAACTCCCCGCCGACCCGGTCGAACGGGACGAACCCAACTTCGTCAATGATGAGCGCATCGACGCGCAGCAGGCGCTGCTGGAGCCGCGTGAGCTCGCGGGCGTCCCGCGCTTCGAGCAGCTGTCGGACCAGATCGGCCGCGCGGGTGAAGAGCACGCGCCGCTTCTGCTTCGTGGCTTCGACGCCCAGCGCAATCGCCAGGTGGGTTTTGCCGGTGCCGATCGGTCCGGCGAAAATGAGATTCTCTGGCGCTGTGACCCACTCGCCGCGCGCCAGCGCGTGAATCTGCGTTGCGCTGATGCCCTCGGTCGCGGTGAAGTCGAAGCTGTCGAGAGTCTTGATTTCGGGAAACCGGGCCTCGCGGAGCCGCTGGCGGATCACCGACTCGTGTCGCGACGCCTGCTCCGCACTCAGCACTTCGTGCAGGTAGTCTTCATGCGGCCAGTGGGCCTCGCGCGCCTGACGAGCGAGGCTTTCAAAGACGCGGGCAACGCCCGGCAGCTTGAGCGCGCGGGTCTGCGCGACGATCAGATCACGGGTGAGGGTGGCGGTGGTCATACGGCCTCCGCCAGCCAGCCGTCGTAATCAGCGGCGCGGCCGCTGGGGACCTCCACCTCGCGCAACGCCGCCGGGACGACGTCAGCATCGAGCGGCGGCGGGGATGCGGGGCCCGGCGTCAACGCCAGCAGGACGGGCGTACTGGTCTGCAGGGCCCGCTCTAGGGCGGGCACGACGACATCGAATCCGTGGGTGTCGAGCTGTCCGAGCACCTTGGCAAAGAGGCGGGCCGCTTCGCGCGCCGAGTGCGCCGCATGAAACTGCTCCCAGACCGCGGCAAACGGGCTGCCGAGATCACGCAGGAGGTCGGGGAGGACCTGCCGCACCGCCTGCGGCTTGCGCGCGAGCTCCGGCAGGTAGTGCCGGTAATCGATCGACCGCTGCCCGAAGCGCTTGCGCGGATGCTGGATGCACGTGCCGTCACGCCCGACGATCGTCACCGTCGTGGCGCCGACGCGCGTGACCAGATCGAGCCCGGCCCACCGACACGGGACCGAGTAGGAGGCGCCCTCGAGCCGCACAAGCGCTCGTGGCGAGACGGTGCCGATCGTGGTCGCCTCGGCGACAAACGGCGCGGGCAACGGCCGGAACAGTCCGGCCTCGTCGACAAACCGCGCGCCGATGGTCTGCCCCGTGGTGTCACGGCCCGTCTCGAGCCGCGCGTCCATGCGCGCGAGCAACGCCGCATTGATCCCCTCGAGCGTCGGCCCGTTCGGGATCGGCACGAGGGCCTGCCGGCGCACGGCTTTCCCGCGCGCCTCGACGCCGCCTTTGTCATGGCCTTCCCCCGGTCGGCAGAAACACGGCTCGAAGAGATAGTGCGAGGCGAGCGCGGCAAACCGCGGCGTCAGCGTGCGCTCCCCCCCGACGAGAATGCGCACGACCGCCGGCTTCAAATTGTCGTACGCCAGACGGATGGGCACGCCCCCGAAGTGCGCGAACGCGCGGACGTGTCCATCGAGGAAGCTGATTTGATCCTGGCGCTCGTAAATGCACGCGAAATCGCGGCCCGAGTACATCAGGCGCATCAGAAACAGCCAGGCTTTCCGGCGGGAGCCGCCGAGATCGATGAAGACCTCGAAGAAATCCACTTCAGCGAGGTCACCCGGCCGATACGTGAGCGGCACGAATACCTCGCGGCGCTGCCGTCTCCACTCGGCGACCGCGTCTTTGACCAGCGTGACGCCGACGTGATGCCCTTCAGCGACCAGCAGCTCGTGCAGGCGTGTGGCCGTCAGCTGCTGTTTCCCGGCCGTCCACGCTTTCGACTCGGTCAGCAGGGCCTGAATGCGCGGACCGACCTTCTCCCAGACCGGCCGGGGGCGCGGCTCGGTCTCTTTCCGGACCGGAACCGACTCCTCGAGGTACTTGCGAACGGTAACCCGTGAAATGCCGAATTCCTTGGCGACTTGCCGCTGGGAGCGGCCTTCGACCAAGACCTTATGACGAATGACATGAACCTGGTCCACCTTGAGCATCCTTTCCAGCAAACCGCGGAGCTGGACAGCCCCGCAAGCCCGCTAGCAGGCCCTCAGGTGGATCAGTTTCCGAGCGGCGAGTGGATCACTTTCCGAGCGGCGCGCCGACGCGAACCCTTGGGTCTTCCCGTTTCCCCTTTCCCATTTCCCGCAGGATGCGTTTTTCAGCATCCTGCTATCGGTAGTCCCCGCTTGAAGACCCAATCCGCCAGCGGTCCGCCTCAGCCAGGCGCGCGCGCACCTCTGGTCGGCTGCCCTTCTATGCTCTGGCCTCCTCACGTACTGTGGTATGCTCGGCCTCGCCGTGGCTTTCTTGCGCGAGTAGTCTGCTGCTGCAGCTCACGAACTCGTAACCAGAAGGACACGGTAATGACAACCAGAGCGCGAGCCGCGGTCGTCCCTGTCGCGGTGGTTCTGGCACTCGCCGGCTGCAGCGATTCCGGGTCTTCACCAACGACGCCGACCCCGTCAACTCCACCAGCACCGGCACAACCGTCGCCAGGGCCGGTTGCCTTCCGTCCTGACGTGACCCTCTCCGGCGTAGTTTTCGAAGAAACCGCGAACGGCCGAAACCCTATCCAGGGTGTTTGGGTCTATTGTGAGCCGTGCACTGCAGACACTCATGCAGGCGCGTACACCGATTCAAGCGGCTTCTATAGTTTCACCGGCGTCTGGACGAACGGTCGGTTCCCCACTCGCATTCTTGTCAAGAAAGACGGATACGCAGACCCGACAGGACTCCCTGCACCGACTCCGCCGAACCCCACTGGTCCCGGTTGGCGAGAGGTGGTGATCGACGGCGACACGCGGTTTGACATGCAACTTGTGCGACGATGATGGCCCGCCGGCCTGCCCGCATTGGGCGCAGGAATACCGAGGCCTACGACGCATGACCGGACAGTGAGCGCAATCGCTGACCTTGACGGAATCAGCTGCCGGCGCCGGGAACGAAGAAGAACGTGACACCCCCGGCGATGGTTGTGCCGGCGCCATTGTCGTCCGACGTGGCAATCGTACGCCCGAGCGATCCGTATGCGGCGATGTGTTCCGTGAGGAAGTACGAGACGCCGCCGGAGAGCTCGGACCGCTCGCGCCGCAGGCCTTCCAGGTCGGTCGTCGCCCACGATCGCGTGAACGACAGCGATGCCCCCATCTGCGGCTTCAGCTGGAACCCGGCGCCCCCGCCGGCGAACCACGCGCCCCGGCTGAAGAACCCGGCCGCGCCGAACAGTCGTGCCGCGCCGAGCCCGGCCTCGATGCTGATGGGCAGGCCGAACTGATAGCGGCTCTCCCCCGCCGGCAGCCACAGGGCCGCGGACGTGCCGAGGGCTTCGACGAGCGGCGAGACGGCCAGCTTGACGTCCGACTCCGGCAGGATCACGACCTTCGCACTGAAGTACGACGTCCCCAGCCCCGCTCCCGCGCCGGGAGCGGGACTGCCGGCCACACGCGGCACCGTGGCGCTGACCTGGACGCGTTTCGTCAGGCCGAA
>DASPGR010000168.1:0-2083 GCA_035620515.1 Burkholderiales bacterium
TTTGCCTTCCAATGCCCCAAGGACATGAAGGCGATTGACGCCGCGCTGGCGAAGAACCCGCAGCTCTCCGCCCAGCAGATGGCGGACGTGAAGAAGTACCGCGCGGAGGGCGAAGCACTCCACAAGGCGAAGAAGCACCAGGAGTCGGTCGACACCCTGGCCAAGGCCAAGAAGATCCTCGGAATGTAGCCCGCTTTCGCTGCAGCGCAAAAGAAAACCCCGCCTCACCGAGGCGGGGTTTTTTCATGCACACGCGGCAAGGGAGCGCCGCGAAATAGCTCAGCCGAGCTCGACAGGGATGAAGATCTTGGCATCCTGTCTCTGGACGAGGAGCGCCGCAACTTTCCCGGTCTTGTCGACCATCATCCGCAGCTCGTCGGCGCTCTTCACCGGAGTGCTGTTGAGCGCGAGGATGATGTCGCCCGGCCGGATGCCGGCCCTGGCGGCTGCGCCGCCGGCCTGCTCGACCAGCACCCCGCCCTCGACGCCGGCCGCCTTGCGCTCGCTCTCGGAAAGAGGCCGCACGGCAACACCGAGCTTGCCTTGCTCGACTGCCGGGCCGCTGCCTGCCGCGGCCATCTTCGCCGGCATCTCGCCGACCGTGACCGTCATCTGCCGCTTGGCGCCCTTGCGCCAGACCTCGAGCTTCGCGGTGGATCCCGGCTTGAGATCGGCGACGTAGCTCGAGAGATCGATCGAGCGCGCGACCGCCTTGTCATCGATCTTGAGGATCACGTCCCCCGGCTCGATGCCGGCCCTGGCAGCCGGGCCGGACGAATCGACCGAGCCCACCAGCGCACCCGCGGGCTCCTTCAATCCGAAGGATTCGGCGAGCGACTGGTTCATTTCCTGGATCGTTACGCCGATGCGCCCGCGCGTAACCTTGCCATAGCGCACGAGCTGATCCTGGATCTTGGTCGCGAGATCGATCGGGATCGCGAACGAGAGCCCCTGGTAGCCGCCCGTGCGGCTGTAGATCTGGGAATTGATGCCGATCACTTCGCCCTTGAGGTTGAAGAGCGGCCCGCCGGAGTTGCCCGGATTGACGGCAACGTCCGTCTGGATGAACGGCACATAGGTTCCGTCGGGCAGCGCGCGTCCCTTCGCGCTCACGATACCCGCCGTCACCGAGTTCTCGAACCCGAAAGGCGATCCGATGGCGACCACCCACTCGCCCACCTTGATGTCCTGGGAATTCCCGAGCTTCACGGTGGGGAGTTCCGAGGCTTCGATCTTGAGCACGGCGAGGTCGGTCTGCGGGTCGGTCCCGATGACCTTGGCCTTGAACTCACGCTTGTCGGTCAACCTGACGGTCACCTCGTCGGCATCACGCACCACGTGGGCGTTGGTGAGGACATAGCCGTCCCGGCTCACGATAAAGCCCGATCCGAGGCCCTGCTTTGGCATCTCGCCTTGAGGCATCGGGATCTGGAACCGGCGGAAGAACTCGAAGAACGGATCATCCTCGCTGAAGCCCCGGGTTTGCGGCTTCGCGGCGTCCGTCTTCCGCCCATGAGTCACGCTGATGTTGACCACGGCCGGCCCATACGCCTGCACGAGAGAGGAGAAGTCCGGCAGCGCCTGCGCTGCAATCGGCGCCATCGGGGCTGCGTTGAGCACAGCCGGCGCGCTCGCGCGCGCGTTCGGAACAACCGGATCGTAGAGCCTGATGCCCCCGGCCACGATCGCCGACACGATCCCGGCCGCGATCATGCTGCTTGCTATCGCACTGCGCTTCATGGTTAGCTCCTTGGAGTTCTGTGGATGTCCCACGAGCGCCATCCTGAAGCGGCGGTCTTAAAACAGGCTTAAGGCCGCAGCGCCTTGGAAACCGGGCGATTATTCCCCGTTTTCCGGGGGGAATACGACGCAGACCGCGAGGCCCTTGCCGGCCGGTCCCGCGTCGAGCACGAGCTCCGCGCGGTGGCGCCGCGCGATGTTCCTCACGATCGAGAGCCCGAGCCCGCTGCCCGCGGCCTCCGAGCCGACGCGGCGGTAGAACCGGTCGAAGACGCGCTCGCGATCCTCGGGCGGTATTCCCGGACCGGTGTCGATGACCGAGAGCACGGCGCGCCCGCCCTCG
>DASPGR010000169.1:0-2456 GCA_035620515.1 Burkholderiales bacterium
CCGGGCGGCCTGCAAGAGGTCCGCCGGATAAAGTGTGGTTAGCGTTTCGGAGGAGGCGCGTTGCGCGCACTGAGTCTCGTCATCGTCCTTTTCGCGTTCTGGCTGCTGCTCTCGGGCTTCTTCACGCCGTTTCTGCTCGCGATGGGCGTCGCCTCGGCGGTTGCCGTCTCGATGCTCGGCCGGCGCATGGATCTCGTCGACCAGGAAGGGCATCCGATCCGATTGAGCTGGCGCCTCCTTTCCTACTGGCCGTGGCTTTTCAAGGAGATCGCGGTGAGCGCCTGGGCCGTGTCGCGCATCATCCTGGATCCGCGCCTGCCGGTGAGTCCTACGCTCGTGCGCGTGAAGACCTCGCAGAAGTCCGCTGTGGGCGTAACGACCTACGCGAACTCGATCACGCTTACGCCGGGCACGATCTCGGTCGACGTCGGGCGCGGCGAGATCCTGGTGCATGCCTTGACGCGCGAGGGCGCGAGCAGCCTCGCCGAAGGTGAAATGGACCGGAGGGTCACGCGCTTCGAGGGGCTCTCCTGATGTTTGAAACGGTGGCGGCAGCGCTGCTCGTTACGCTCGCCCTTGCGCTCGCCCGCGCGGCGCTGGGTCCCACCGTGTTCGACCGGCTCCAGGCCGCCAATACGGTAGGCACGGTCGCCATGCTGCTGCTCGCGGTGATCGGCTTCCTCGGCGGACGGCCCGAGTTCCTCGACCTCGCGATCGTGTACGGCTTCCTCAACGTGGTCGGCACGATCGCCGTGCTCAAGTTCTTCCGCTACGGCAGCCTCGGCGAGCCCGGCGAGGAGGAGCGGGGATGAGCATGGCACTCGACATCCTGAGCTGGATCTGTCTCGTCGCCGGGGGAGCCTTCTGCATCATTGGCGGGATCGGTCTCATCCGCATGCCGGACTTCTATACGCGCGTTCACGCGGCAAGCGTCACCGAGACGCTCGGGGCCGGTCTCGTCCTGCTGGGCCTCATGCTTCAGGCGGGCCTTACGCTGGTATGCGCGAAGCTTATCGTGATCGGTGTACTGATTCTTTTCATGAGCCCGACGGCAACGCACGCTCTCACGCACGCGGCACTCGAGCGCGGACTGCGGCCGGTCCTCGCGGATGGCGGAGGTGTCCCATCGAAGCGGTCATAATCAGCTTCCTCCTGACCCTGATGGCGATTGCCACGGTGTCGATCATCGTTCAGCGCAATCTCTTTTCCGTCGTCATTCTTTTCGGCATTTACAGCTTTCTCATGGCGACGGTGCTGGTCGCGCTCGATGCGGTGGACGTCGGGATGACGGAAGCCTCGGTCGGCGCCGGCATATCGACCGTGCTGTTCCTCGGGGTGCTGTACCTCACCGGGGCGGAGGAAATGAAGCCGCTGCACCGGCCTTTTCTGCCGCTTGCTGTCGCGCTCGCTACGGGTTCAGCGCTCGTCTACGGCAGCTTGGGCCTGCCTGCCTTTTCGGACCCGCAGGCGCCGATTCACCGGCACGTTGCGCCGCGTTACATCAACGACGCGCAGCGTGAAACCGGGGTGCCGAACGTCGTCACCGCCGTGCTGGCGAGCTACCGCGGTTATGACACGCTCGGCGAGGTGACGGTCGTGTTCACCGCCGGAGCAGGGGTGATCGCGCTGCTGCGTGCCAGGCGCCGCCGCCGGGTGGAGCCGAAATGAAAGGCTACCTCGTGCTGCGCGTCATCGCGAAGATGATGATCGCGTTCATGCTCCTCTTCGCGCTGTACGTCCAGTTCCACGGCGATTTCGGGCCAGGGGGCGGCTTCCAGGCGGGCGTTATTTCTGCGGCGGCGATCATCCTGTACGGAATCATCTACGGCCTGCCCGCGGCGCGACGTGTCATTCCCGAGTGGCTGGTCGAGACGATGGTGGCGGCCGGCGTGCTGCTCTACGCACTGGTGGGCGTTGCGGGCATGGTGCTGGGAGGCAATTACCTCGACTATTTCGTGCTCGACGCCGACCCGGTGCACGGGCAGGAGCGCGGAATCTTCTGGGTCGAAGCGGGCGTCTTCATCACGGTCTCGGGAGTCATGCTCAAGATCTTCTACCTTTTTGCGGGGCGCGCGCGAGGGGAGGAGGAGCCCGAATCATGACGATCGCGAGCCACTACAGCTACTGGGTGACGATTTTCCTGGCGGTCGCGGGGCTCTACATCGTCATCGCACGCGGCAACCTGGTGAAGAAGCTGGTCGGGCTCGCCATCTTCCAGACCTCGGTCTATCTCCTCTACATCGCGCCCGGCAAGCTGATCGGGGGCACGGCGCCCATCGTATCGGCCGGGTTCCAGGTTTACTCCAATCCGCTCCCGCACGTGCTGATCCTCACCGCGATCGTCGTGGGCGTGGCAACACTCGCGCTCGGGCTCGCGCTGGTGGTGCGCCTCAAGGAGGCCTACGGAAGCATCGAGGAAGACGAGATCCTCGCGCAGGACCGGGAGTCCTGACCGG
>DASPGR010000170.1:0-12186 GCA_035620515.1 Burkholderiales bacterium
TCGACGTCACGGCAGAACTCCATGAGCTCCGGCGCGTTCGTGATGAGGGGGTCTTCCTCGGTCCAGTACCCGGCGAATGAGCGGCCCACGTGTTCGGCGGTCTGCTTCCCCCAACTGCGGAAAGAGCGGCCGGTCTCGGCCATGCGGTGAGCAGCCACATCGCCGAAGAAGCGGCTGAGATCCTCCTCTACGTCCCAGCGGAGCTGGCGGAAGAGCTGGTTGATCGCTGCTGCGAATTCAGGATCGCCCACCACCTCGACCTCTCGCCACGCATTCTCGTCGCGCGCGGCGAGCCGAAGCGCGAGGCCGGGAGTGAGCCGGAGCGTGACCGCGGCGCCGGCCTCCACTGACGCGATGTCGACCTCACCGTTCGGCAGCACCGTGAGCGAGAGGGCAAGTGGTGCGATCTCGAAGCAGGCCGTCTTGCCTGCGTGGGCCAGCAGTGCTTCGCGCGCCCAGCTCGATCCTCGCAGCAGGTGGTTGATCGAGGCGACCGCGGCGGGCGCAAGCATCGGCAGCGTGACAGGCTTCATCGTGTCCGCCGCGGCGCTCGACTCAGAATTTGTACCCCCGGTGCAGGGCCACCACGCCCGCAGCGAGATTGAAGTACTCGACGCGCTCGAGACCCGCATCTTCCATCATCTGCTTCAGCTGATTCTGGTCCGGGTGCATGCGGATCGATTCGGCGAGGTAACGATAGGCTGCGGCGTCGTTGGCGACGAGCTGCCCCAGCCGCGGCAGCACGTTGAAGGAGTAGGCGTCGTAGAGCGGTTTCAGCGGCTCCCAGACACGGGAGAACTCCAGCACCAGCGCAACTCCGCCGGGGCGAAGTACGCGGTGCATTTCCGCCAAAGCCGCGTCCTTGTGCGTGACATTACGCAGCCCGAAAGCGATGCTCACACAGTCAAAGTGCGCGGACGGGAACGGAAGCCGCTCTGCATCGCAGCGCACGGCGGGCACCATGAGCCCCGCGTCGAGCAGACGGTCGCGCCCGCGGCGGAGCATGGACGCGTTGATATCGGTGAGCACGACCTGGCCGCGGGCGCCCACGCGCTGGGCAAAAAGGCGCGCTAGATCGGCCGTTCCACCGGCGACATCGAGAACGCGGCCGCCCGGCGGCACAAGGCTCTGTCCCACGGCGAAGCGCTTCCACCACCGGTGGAGCCCAAGCGACATGAGATCGTTCATGAGGTCGTAGCGCGCCGTAACGGACTCGAAGACGTCCGCGACGCGCTTCGCCTTTTCGTCCTCGGGGACGCTCTGGTAGCCGAAGTCAGTGCTCTTCGTCATGGCAGCTGTTTCGACCCACTACTTCTTGGGTTGGGGCTCGCGGCTTGCGCCGGCCTGCTCCATGCGCTTGAGATAACTCCGCCACATCTCGTCCTGGCGGGCGCCGTACTCATAGAGCAGGTCCCAGGAATAGATGCCCGTGTCGTGCCCGTCGGAGAACGTGAGCTGCACGGCGTAGTTGCCGACCGGCTCGATCTTCGTGATGTTGACGTCTTTCTTGCCGACCTGCAGGACCTCCTGCCCGGGCCCGTGGCCGCGCACCTCCGCGGAAGGCGAGAACACGCGGAGGAACTCACACGGCAGCCGGTAGCTCCTGCCATCCGCGTAAGCGATCTCGAAAATCCGCGACGCCTGATGCAGCTTGATCTCGGTGGGTTGCGGTACACCCTTGCCTGGTCCGGCCATATGCGCTCCCGTCGGGCCCATGATACCCGACGGTCGATATCAGGAAAACTCTGATCCGAAAAGGATTTCACGTGAGCGAGGCGTGGCTGTCACAACGCTGTCATCATTGTTTAATAATATCCGGCCGACGATTTCAAGAGCCCGGCGATGGCAGCAACCATTCTGGTAGTTGAGGACGAGCCCGCGATCCAGGAGCTCGTCTCGTACAACCTCGAGCTCGCCGGCCACCGCGCGCTTCGCGCCGACAACGCGGAGCAGGCCCTCGACATGGTGCGTACCGAATTGCCCGATCTCGTCGTGCTCGACTGGATGTTGCCTGGCATGAGCGGCATCGAATTCGCCCGGGTGCTGCGCGCCGACCGGCGCACGCAATCCGTCCCGCTCATCATGCTCACCGCCCGCGCCGAAGAAAAGGACAAGCTCTCCGGCCTCGAGACCGGCGCGGATGACTACCTCACCAAGCCCTTCAGCCCCCGCGAACTTAATGCACGCGTCAAGGCGGTGCTGCGGCGCCGCGCGCCGCAGGCGACCGATGACGCGGTCGAGGTCGACAGCCTGCGGCTCGACCCGGCGAGCCACCGGGTGACCTGCAGCGGCCAAACGATCGCGCTGGGACCGACGGAGTTCCGGCTTCTTCACTTTCTCATGACGCACGCCGAGCGCGTGTACTCCCGGACCCAGTTGCTCGATCAGGTGTGGGGCGATCACGTTTTCGTCGAGGAGCGCACGGTGGACGTGCATATCCGCCGGCTGCGCAAGGCGCTCGAAGCGACGGGGCATGACCGGCTCATCCAGACAGTCCGCAGCGCAGGATATCGATTCTCCGCGGCGTGACCCCGCCCTCAGGCTGGGGGCATAGGGCGCGTGAGATAATAAGGCCCTTGGCGCGGGGTTACACGTGAACAGCACGTGGGGCAGATTTTTCGTGGTCCTGGCGGCGTGGTCGCTCCCTTGTCTCATCATATGGGCGGCCGCAGGTCCCGTCGTCGCGCTCCTCGTCTTTGCCGCCGGCCTGTTGCTCTACTCGTTGTGGCACTACCGCCATATCGCGCAGTTGAGGCGCTGGTTGCAGGATCCGTCACCGGAGGCGGTGCCCCAAGGATGGGGAGTCTGGGACGAAGTGTTCGCGGATCTTTACCGGATGCTGCGCCGGCAGAGCCAGAGTCAGTCGCGGCTCAGCGCGACGCTGCAGGATTTCCAGCAGGCAAGCGCTGCCATGCCGGACGGCATGGTCATACTCGATGCCGCCGACCGTATCGAGTGGTGCAACCCCAGGGCGGAAGAGCACCTGGGTCTCGACCGCCTTCGCGACACGGGCCAGCAGATCACGTACCTCGTGCGGCAGCCCCGGTTCTCCGAGTACCTGCACGCACAGAATTTCGGTGAACCGCTCGTGCTCCGGCAATCGCGCGGGCGGGAGTTCATTCTTTCGGTGCAACTGGTGCCGTATGGCGACCGGCAGAAACTCGTGATCAGCCGCGACATCACGGATCTCGAGCGCGTCGAGACGATGCGCCGCGACTTTATCGCCAACGTCTCGCACGAGCTGCGCACGCCGCTCACCGTGCTGGGCGGTTTTCTCGAGACCATATCGGATATCAAGGCCGTTGACAGCGCGCTCATCCGCCGCTCGCTTCCGCTCATGATGGACCAGGCGCGCCGGATGCAGCGCCTGGTCGAAGATCTTCTTACGCTGTCGCGCCTGGAGAGCTCGAACACCCCGGTTCGCGAAGAACCGGTCAACGTGCCAGATCTTCTGCGCGCGCTGTACCAGGACGCGTGCGCGCTGTCGGCCGGTCGCCACCGAATTACGCTGGACCTGGCAAGCGAGGACTGGTTGAGCGGGGCCGAGGAGGAGCTGCGCAGCGCGTTTACCAACCTCATCAGCAACGCGGTCGGCTACACGCCGGAGCGCGGGGAAATCACCATCAGCTGGCGGCGCAGCGGCGATGCGGCCGTCTTCAGCGTGCGAGACACGGGCATCGGCATCGAGCCCCATCACATTCCCCGCCTCACGGAGCGCTTCTATCGGGTCGATCGCAGCCGTTCGCGCGAGACGGGAGGCACGGGTCTCGGCCTTGCGATCGTCAAGCACGTATTAAGCCGGCACAAGGGGCGGCTTGAAGTGACGAGTGAGCCAGGACGGGGCAGCACCTTCAGGGCGGAGTTCCCGTTGGAGCGCCTGGTTGCCCCGCGGCACGAGAACATGATGGCGCGCAGCGCCTGAATCACACGACGACGATGGTTCCCCGGTCGAAGTCGCTTCCCTTCTCGAGCAGGTTGAGAAGCTTCGCGACCTGCTTGCGATCCGAGTAGATTTCGACAAAACGCCCGCTCTGGAACCAGCCGGCCGGCAGCACCAGGGTAGCCGGCGTTGCCGGCGCCGGGACCTCCGGCAGCAGGAGCGCGCGCTCGTAGCGGCTCGCCCCCGAGAGGTTGAAGTTCGAGGGGCGCACGGAGATGGCCTGGGGCGTGCCCGGGAAGAGCCGCACGCCGCAGAACAGCTCGCCGCTTTCGTCGATACGCAGCCACTGCACCATGCCGACGTGAAAATGGCGCCCGCCGCTGCGCCGAACGGCGAGCAGCTGGTTGTGGCTGATGCGCCCGCGTCCGTTCGGCTCGCGCAGCATGCACATGAAGCCCGACGCACTGTGATTGAGAATCTGCCAGGGTTCGAGGCTTTGCGCCGGCTCCGGCGTCTCGTGCTCGACCCGCGCGACGAACCCGAAGGTATCGATGTCGCGCTTCTCGCGCGCCGTGATCTCGCCCGGCGTGCGCACGTCGCGCGCCCCGCCGATGTTGGCGTAGGCGTTGGGCAGGCTGAAACACACGTCTGCCGGCTCTTCGGCAGCGGAACGCTCCTCGGAGCGCGCCGTGCCGGCCCGGCACCACTGCACGTAGAGGAGCATCAGCAGGTTCTCGCAGCCAGGCTGGCGAGCGTCATCGCCCAGCCCCAGCTGTCCGGGGGTTTGCCCCTGCTTCAGGAAGTTGATGGTCTGGCGCAGCGTCTTGGACAGATGCTCGAGATCGAGGTAACGGAGATTGGGATGAGGCTCGAGATTTCCCCCGAAGACGACGCCGCCCGAACTCGTGAGGTCCACCGCCAGCGAAGGAATGGGTCCCGTGGGCAGGGGCTGGGTCGCCAGCCCGACGAGGCTTGCCCAGCGCTCCAGCCAGCGCGAGACGAACGCCATCTGCCGCACCGACAGCGAGAACGGATTCGCAAGGTGCGCGAGCAGGATCTGCACGTAGTTCTCGGCGCAGCTCGAATCCGGGTCATGGTGCGTGAAGCTGTCCTGCACCCGGATGCGCGCGAACCCGTGGCTCTCCGCGAATGAATACATCTCGTGCAACGCGCGCCAAAACGTCCCCGGCGGTTGCCGGTAGACGCGGTAGTAATCGAGCATCATGCAGCCGAGCAGCCGCAGGCACCGCATCGTCACGAGGGCCGCGTGGGGCGCAATCGCGAGGTCGCCTTCCCGGTACGACTTGAGGCAGTGCTGGTAGTTGTTGCTCATCTCCCGCCACAACGTGATCACGTTGTTCCAGGCAGTGGTCTCGCTCGCATCGAGAGGCAGGGCCTTGCCGGAAAAGCGCTTGGCGGATTCCGTCTGGACGAACTGGGCGGGTTCCTTCAGCACTTCGAGAATTTTCAGCCGCTCCAGGGCAGGCAGGTTGGCGGCATTCAAGCTGACGAGCTGCCGGGTGAGGACCTGCTGCGTGAGCTGGATGTTGGTGAGCGTCAGCTGCTCGACCCACCTCTTGCAGCTGGCGCTGTCCTTGAACTCAAGCGGATATCCCGCAGAGGCGAGCGGCTGGATACTCATCTCAGGCATCCTTCGATCTCGTGGCGCGCTGGTCCAGAAAAACCCCCGGAGACGATAGCGTCGGCCCAGCGCCGATCATGCCGCGACTCTGTCCCCCTTGTCGACGGGGGGTGAAAATCCACGGCTCGAGACGTACCGCTCCAATCTCCGAAGGCTAGCCGAACCGTCCTATATTCGCCAGTGAAATAGATCACTCGGCGGGGACCAAATGGCCCGGAACCCGCGGAAGTAATTCACGATTTTGGTCTGGCCCGCAGCGGCCGGCCATCAGCCGAGGCGCTGCGCCAGGATGCTGCGCAATACGTCGATCAACTGACCACCGCCCGTGGCCACAGGCGCCCGGACGCGCGCACCCCAGATGGGGTTTGGGAAATGCGGGTCATCGGGGAATCGCGGGATGATGTGCCAGTGCAGATGAGGCGTCATATTGCCCAGTGACGCCAGGTTGAGTTTGTGGGGGCGAAGCACTTCCCGCAAGACCGTTTCCACCGCGAAGACAACGTGCATGAGATGCGCGCGGGCGTCTCCGGGCAGATCGGTCATTTCCTTCACATGCGCCGCCCATATCACGCGGCAGAAACCGGGATAGCCCGGCTCATCGACATGGACCACGCGGCAGCTCGCGTCACGCCATAGCAACTCGCCGCCATCGTCCCTGCAGAGATCACAATCCATGATCTGCCACCGCACAAGAGTGTGAGCCGCGATTGATGCGGGAGCGGGCCGCAAGTCGCCGCTGGCCGCTCTCGAGGCTCCGGGCGTCCCGCGCGGGGGAACTACGAGGCCGAAGTCATGTAGGTTGCGCGCTCGAAATTCACGCCGCGCTCGACAAGGGAGAGCAGCCTGATGCTTTGTGGCTTGTCGCCGTGCAGTTCGATCACGCGGTTGGCGCGGTACCACGTTGGCGGAAGCACGATCGTCGCGGGTGAATTGAGCTCGGCGTCGGCCGACACGATCACTGCGCGCTCGCGCTTCGTTTCCGCAGGCTTTTCGTTCGCAGCGGCCACGATCTTGGCGGCTGCCGCTTCGGGAGTTCCGGGCAGAAGTCGCAGCCCGACCCAGATGGCGCCATCGTTGTCGACGATCAGCCGCTGCACGATGCCGAGATGCGTGCTGAGGTCGCCCGGAGCGCGGATTCCGACGAGCTGGGCATGCGCGATGCCGGTTCCGCCCTCGGGATCGCGGCACAGGCCGAGCACCCCTGAGGCGCTCTGATTGACGATCGTCCAGTTCTCCACGGTCCCCGCCTGCTCGGACCACAAGGATTGCGCGCCGCTCCGGGCGCCGGGTGCCTGAGCGCCCTGGCTCGAGAGATGAAAGTGAATCGAGCGGATGCTCGGAAAGACCATGACCCTTCTCTGCGTGCGCACGCGCCGATCCATCCGTCCTGTGCCGGCCGCGCACCACTGGATGTAGAGCAGCAGCAGGAAGCTCTCGCACGCCGCGCGCGGCAGCTCGCCCAATCCCACGGCGGCGGGCGCCTGGCCTTGTCTCAGTGCGGCGACGAGATCGCGCAGCATCTTGCTGAGCGGCTCAAGGCGCAAGTGACGCAGGCCGGCGGAGGGAAGGTCACGCGCGAAGCCAACGCCTCTCTCGCCGGCGAGATCGACCGCGAGCGACGGAATCGTGCTCTCGGGCAGTGCATCGGGCGACAGCGCCACCAGCCGCTCCCAGCGGTCAAGCCAGCGGTCGAGCAGGTTAATCTGGTGGATCGTCAGCGCATCCGGTTGCGCAAGCTGGGCGAGGAGGGTGTGCATGTAGGTGCCCGTGCAGCTCGTTGCCGGGTCCGTGCGTCCCACCGGATCGTGGACGCCCTTGAGGGCCACTCCGGCCGACTCGGCGAAGACGTAGAGGCGGTGGAGCTGCCGCCACAACTCCTCTCCAACGGCGCGATAAACGCGGTTGTGTTCACCGATTGCGAGGCCCGTATAGCGCAGTGCGCGCTGGCAGATCAGGTGGGAGCGCGCGGCAATGTCGCCAGCGCCGCTCGCGAGCTCCAGGATGAGGGAATCATAGGCGGCGGCGAGGTCGCGCCACACACCGACGACTTGACTCCAGATCGCCTGATCCCCCGCATCGAGCGGCACCGTGCGGCCCCAGCAGATCTCGCCGTACCGGCGCTGAACATCGGCGACAGTCTCGCGCATGATCTCGAGGAGATCCAGCTTGAGGGCAGGTGGAATCGAAGCTTGCGACAGGAGCCGCGCCTGCGCAGCGAACTCTGCGTGGCACTTGATCAGATTGTCGCGTGGAAGGCGCTCGAGCCAAACACTGAAACTCGCAGCGTCCGAGAACTGCAGCGCAACGCCGGCCCGCCCGACGGCTTGAGCTTCTGCTGACATCGATTCTCCCCCTGGCGGGTCCGGATCCCGCAGCAAACCATTATGGCAGCAGCACTTTCTGCACAGCAACCGCCTGCAAGGCCGTCGTGTGTGACTTGCGTCACGCTGAGTGCGATTCAGTTCGCGTTGCTGCAGAGTTAGCGCTCGCGGAAGCTGGGTTGTCGCCGAAATGCGACGCCGGTCCTTCGCTGCCGGTCAGGATGCGCCTGGCGACCGTAGCGTCGATTCAGGAGTCCGGATTCCAGTGCTACGTCATCCAAGGGTGAGGGCGATGACCCAGTAGCGGGCGAATTTGCCGAGGGCGATGAAGAGCGCCGCGGAGAGGACGTTGAAGCGCAGCCATCCGGCCGCGACGCAGAGAGGGTCGCCGATGACGGGCACCCACGACAAGAGCAGAGCGGGACTACCGTATTTCTTAAGTGCGGCAAGGCCCCGCAGTTTTTCTCGTTGCGGAATGACGCGCCCGATGAAGTACGAGGACAGCCCCCCAAGCGTATTGCCGAGTGTCGCGACGGCGAGCGCGGTCCAGTACTGGCCGGGATGCATCTTCAGCACCGCAACGAGGGCAACTTCCGAGCCGCCAGGCAGCAGCGTCGCCGCGAGAAAACTCGACGTGAAGAGCGCCCAGAGACTCGCGTCCTCGCTCACGGCTCACGTTTTGACCAGCGTGTCCTTGAGCACATCGCGATTGGGCTCGAGTCCAAGGCCCGGCCTGGCGGGAACCTTGACGATGTTGTTCTCGGGGCGCGGCGGGTTGATGAAGATCATCTCGCCGACGGCCTGCATATCGAGGTGGAACTCGACGCGCCAGCCGTTCATCAGGCCCGCCATCGTATGTAGATTATGAAGCGGCCAGCCTCCGCCGTTGGCGATCGGAAGGTTGAACGCTTGCGCGAGGTGTCCCGCCTTTGCCGCCTCGGTGTAGCCGCCGCAGTAACAGACGTTGGGCTGCAGGATATCGACAGCCTGATGGAGTACGAGCTCGCGCAGGCGCCAGCGATGACCTTCGTTCTGGCCGGCCGAGATCGGGATATTCGTGTGCTGTCTCAGATCCGCCATGGCGCGCGTATCGTTCTGATAGAGCGGCTCCTCGAACCAGGTGAGATTGCAGTCCTCGATCGCGCGGCACAGCTGGCGCGCATCAACCGGGTTGAACTTGTAGTTGGCATCCATCATGAGCTCGATGTCCGGTCCCACCGCGGCCCGCACGGCGCGCACGCGTTTCGCGTCCTCCTGCCAGCCGCCTTTGTCGACCCCGACCACCATCTTCAGGCGCTGGTGCCCGTTCTTCACCTGCAGCTTGGCAGCCTCGACCAGCTGATCGCGATCGTACTCGGGAAATCCGAAGGTGCAGTAGGTGGGCGCCCAGTCGCGGGCGCCCCCGAGGAGCTGTGCCACCGTGCGTCCGGTGTGCTTGCCGTGGATGTCCCACAGCGCGATATCGAGCGCCGAGAGCGCGCTGGAGATGACGCCCGTCATCGAGCGCTGGTTGAGCCTCCACCACACCTTTTCGTGGATCGCCTCGGTTTCGCGCGGATCCATGTTCTGCACGACTGGAAAGAGCTCTTTCTCGAGCGCGGTCACCACCGCCAGCGGAAGAAAACCGCCGCCTGTCAATCCGTGGCCGACCACTCCTTCGTCGGTCTCGACCTCGCACCAGACCGCTTTGCGGTCGATCGCCTCCTTCAGCAGCGGCACGTTGACGGCGAACCGGTGCACGCTTGCCTTGACGGACTTGATTTTCATCACGGCTCCTTCGGGTTGTGCCCGCGCTTGTGCTCTGCCGGGCACGACGGTCCGGCGTTGCGGCCAGGCGGGATCGGATCAGGGTTTATGACTACGGCGTTCCGCGTGGATTATAACGGCTCGCCGCGCGGGAAATTGCGCGGGCGCAGCCTTTCCCGCATAATTTCGGCCGTTCCGCGAGCTGCTGCCCGCGATCCCGCCCCGCAACATCCGTTCCCGCTGCCGCGGTCCGGATGCGGTCGTCCCGGGGGCGGGTTGGATCGATCGCTATCATGGACTACGCCGTCAATTTCCGTCCCACGCCGCACCTGCC
Organism: Burkholderiales bacterium; assembly: GCA_035620515.1. Classification (GTDB taxonomy): domain Bacteria; phylum Pseudomonadota; class Gammaproteobacteria; order Burkholderiales; family SG8-41; genus SG8-41. The sequence goes on from DASPGR010000170.1 coordinate 9,924, forward strand.
GGTCGCCGAGAGCAACCAGGTATTTCCCGTGGGACGCATCTACTGCGTGGGGCGCAACTACGCCGAGCATGCGCGCGAGATGGGTCACGATCCCGAGCGCGAGCCGCCGTTCTTCTTCATGAAGCCTGCGGATGCGATCGTGCCGAGCGGCTCGACGATTCCGTTTCCCCAGGTCACCCGGGATCTGCACCACGAAATCGAGATGATCGTCGCGATTGGCAGGGATGGCGCCGATATCGCGGCGGACGCGGCACTCGACCACGTTTTCGGTTACGGTGTCGGCCTCGACATGACACGGCGCGACCTGCAGGGGGAGGCCAAGAAACTGGGCCGCCCTTGGGAGATGGGCAAGGCCTTCGACAATTCGGCGCCGTGCACGGCACTGAAAACCGCTGCGATGGTGGGCCACCCTGCGAAGGGCGCGATCTGGCTCAAGGTAAACGGCGCGGTCAGGCAAAGTGGTGACCTGTCCGAGATGATCTGGAACGTGCCGGAAATGATCTCGTATCTTTCGCGGCTCATCACCCTGCGCGCGGGAGACCTCATCATGTCGGGCACGCCGGCGGGCGTGGGCCCGGTCAAGGCGGGCGACCGTCTCGAAGGTCACGTGGACGGCGTGGGCGATCTCACCATCACGTACGCGGGCAATCCGGCAGCATAAGGCAGAGGCTCGCCGGCATCGGCCGCGTTTTCTCACGGCTTCAAGAGAGGAGAAGAACGATGCAACAGCGCAAACTCGGCAAGAACGGACCGCAGGTTTCGGCGGTTGGACTGGGCTGCATGGGCATGTCGATCAGCTATGGCGAGCCCAACGACGATGAATCCATTGCCACCATCCATCGCGCGATCGATCTCGGCGTCAATCTCGTCGTGACCTCGGATGCCTATGGCAATGGCGTCAACGAGCAGCTGATCGGACGTGCGATCAAGGGCAAACGCGACAAGGTTCTCATTGCGACGAAGTTCGGCAATCTCGCGCTGGCCGCGCGCGGCGATGCGGGCGGGGCTCCGGCGCTGACCGGAGGCCATCCCGACTACGTGCCGCAGGCGTGCGAGAAGAGCTTGAAGTTGCTCGGCGTCGACGTGATCGACATCTACGGCCTGCATCGCGTGGACAAGACGGTGCCGATCGAGGACACCGTGGGCGCGATGAAGAGGCTCGTCGAGCAGGGCAAGGTGCGCTACCTCCAGATCTGCGAGGCCGGCGCGCAGACCATCCGCCGCGCGCACAAGGTGCATCCGCTGGCCGCGGTCGAGACCGAGTATTCGCTGTGGAGCCGCGATGTGGAGAAAGAGATCCTTCCCGCCTGCCGCGAGCTCGGCATCGGGTACATGGCCTATTCGCCGCTCGGCCGGGGCTTTCTCACGGCGACCATCAAGACCCTGGATGCGCTCATCGCGAAGGACCGCCGGCGCGAGCATCCGCGCTTCAGCCCCGACAACATCTCGAAGAACGCCGGGTTGCTTGCGCCGCTGGAGAGAATCGCCGCGGCGAAGAAGTGCACGGCAGCGCAAATCGCACTCGCGTGGTTGCTTGCGCAGGGCGAGGACATCGTGCCCATACCGGGCACCAAGCGGCGTACCTATCTCGAGCAGAACTGCGCGGCGGCGGACATCAAGCTCGCGAAGAACGAGGTGGAGGAGCTCGCCAAGGCGTTCCCGCTCAACGCCGCATCGGGCACGCGCTATCCGGAGAAACAGCTGGCGGGCCTGGGCATCTAGGCACCGCTGCGATCCACCGACGGACGGGCGCCGGCTCGGGCGCACCGAGCGCGCAGCGTGGCGCCCGCGCGGACCGCTCCGGAGCGCTGGCCCTGAGCACACGGACCCGAGGAGGGCGGTGACATGAGGGCGCTTTGGATCGTCCCGGCCGACGTCGCGGCGGTCGCATCCGGCCAGGAGCCCGAGCAGGCGCTTCTGGGTTGTCGGATGGCGAGCGTCAGGATGCGCGTTGCCGTCGCCGCGATTGAATGGAAGCGGCGCGGAAACGAGAACCTGTTCTGGGATCCCGCTGCAGGCCAGGACGTCGATTGGGGCCGGGTCAACGTCTGCGTCGTGCCGAAGTTCTACTTCGACGTTCCACCGCAGCCGTGGCGTGAGGCTTGCGTGAAAGCGAGGCAGAGCGGCTGCCCGCTGGTCATTGACATCTGCGACTATCCTTTCGCCAAATCGGCGCAGGTCCAGTCGTTCTACTCGGAGGCGCTCGCGATCTGCGATGCGGTGGTAGTCAATTCGGAACGCATGGCGGAGTTGATGGTACCTC
>DASPGR010000171.1:0-4077 GCA_035620515.1 Burkholderiales bacterium
GCATTGATGTGAAAGAGCGGCAGCACGATCATCACGCGGTCATCGTCCTGGAGGTAGACGCGCTGCACGAACGCCTCCCCGCCCGTGACGAAGCTCCCCTGGCTGTGCATCGCGCCCTTCGGGAAACCGGTCGTCCCCGACGTGTACACGATGAGGCAGGTCTCGTCTCCAGAGATATCCGCGGGGAGCGCCAGATCCGGGGCCCGTGCCGCCAGGTCTTCGAGCAGCGGCACATCATGCCGTCCGGCATCGAGCAAAACGAACCACGGCGTGGTTTCAAGTCCGTCGCACGCCTTGCGCGCCACGTCGAGGGTGTCGCTGCCCGCGGCAACCGCGCTCACCTCGGCGTGGTGCAGCACGTAGCGCGCCTCATCCACGCCGAAATCCGGATTGACCGGCACCATGATCGCGCCGATGCGCGAGAGCGCGAAAAGCAGCAGCACGTGGCCATCGCAATTCCGAGCCATGACCCCGAAGCGGTCGCCCCGGCGAATGCCCCGCGCGAGCAGCAGGCGCGCCGCGCGATCGACGCGCTCTCCGAACCCGCGCCAGCTCCAGGTTTTCCCGGCGAAGAGGAGAAAGGGCCGCTCCGCCACGCGCTGCGCGCGGCTCGCGAAGGCGCCGGCCAGCGTGTAGTCGTGCGGCGGATAAAGCTGGAGGACTTCGAGCGGCTTCTTCATGCCTGGAACAATTCTTTGAACCGCCGAGACGCCGAGACCGCCGAGGACTTCAAACAAGAATCACAAGGCGTTGCAGCTCCACTCACCGGTCACTGGTCACCGGTCACTTCTTTAACTGCAAGTAATCGCGCTGGCATTTCTTGTAGGCCGCGCCGTTCACGAGCTCGTCCATTTCCTTGGCCGAAGCGACCCGGTCTCTCAAGTCGGCCGGTTCCCCCCCGCCGAAGAGATGCGCATAGGTCTCCCGCAGCGCCTTGACCGCGGCAGCGACCGGCTGGTGGCCCTGCAGCAGGACGCGCGCTCCCGCTGCCGCGAAATCATCGCGCTTGATGGACGCAGGCGCCGATCCCACCATGATCGGAAGGCGCGCCGCGTCGTGGACCGCCTTCACCTGGCCCGCCGACTCCACCCCGACGAGGAAAATTGCGTCGACCCCGCAGTCCGCAAATGCCTTCGCGCGCTTCACGGTACCGTCGGTGCCCTCGACCCTCAGTGCCGCGGTGCGTCCAAGGATGACGGTGGCTGGATCGTGGCGCGCCGCGACCGCGGCTTTCAGCTTGCCCACCATCTCATCAAGCGAGATCAGCTCGTCGGCGCCCTCGCGCTGCCCGAACCGTGTCGGCAACGCCGTGTCCTCGATGCTCATACCCGACACGCCCGAGTGCTCAAGCTCCTCGACCGTCCGCATGACGTTGAGCGCGTTTCCGTAGCCGTGGTCGGCATCGACGATCAACGAAAGCCGGCTCGCGCGCATGATGCGCCGGACCTGGTCCGCGAACTCGGTCAGCGTGAGCACGATGAGATCGGGCGCGGCAAGCGTGGTGTTCGATGCAACCGAGCCGGCGAGCATCCCGATCTCGTAGCCCACGGATTCCGCCACCCGGGCCGACAGCGCATCGTACACGCTCGCAGGCGACACGCATTTCGTTCCGGCGAAGACAGCGCGGAGCCGCCTGCGTTGTTCAGTATGGTTCATTCCCTCTCCATTCACGATTGACGATTCACGAAACAGCGTTCAGCGGCGGCGCCACAGGAGCAGGCAGTCGCGATTGCGCCATGACCCGAAGCAGAATCGACGGCGGTTGCTCGCGACATCGAGCCAGTCGCGGTCGATCGCAAGATTTGCCCCATCCCGGGCCGGGGGACGGATGCTCGTGATGCGCCCGCCCGGCACGCGGATCTCGCCGCGCCAGTACGGATCGAAAAAGTAGAGCCGCTCGTCGTCCGCGCGCAGGGCCAGCAGGTAGTGCCAGTCGCCGCGGTCATAAGTGATGTTGCACAGCGCGACACCCCCGTCATTGAGGCATTCGACGATCCGGTTGCCGGGGCCGAGGTGGACTTCTCGCCCAAGGAGGAACTCGGTACCGAGCCGGAACGTCTTGGTCCGGAACTGCCGGAGCCACTCCGAGAGCAGGCGCACGCTCTCGTCGGAGCTGCCGCGGCCCGACGTTCCGCGCCGTCCCACCCCGTCCAGCGTGTAGAGGTAGATCCGCTGCAGGACCTCGGGCGGAATCTCGTGCCGGTCATAGAGATAGGAGATCGCATTGGTGATGGTCGTGGGCACGCAATCGAACTCGGAGAGTTGATAGCGGAAGGGAGTGTGCCGTTTCTTCGGCCGCATCGGTCTGCACCGGCGGTATCGGGTCGGCGCGGTTACATCGACACCAGGCCCATGAACTCGTCGACCGGCATCGCCTCGAGCTGCTTCTGATCGAGGCATGCGCGCAGGATCGCGTCGCGCTGGCGCGGCGCGAACACGCGCGCGACGTTCGTTTCGAACTTCTCCATCAGCACCGGGACCGCCTCCTTGCGCCTGCGGCGGTGTCCGAGCGGATAGAGCACTTCCGAGAGCGGGAGGCTCGTTCCGTCCCTGAAATGCACCTTGATCGAATTCGAGTTGGTGCGCTTGGCGGGATCAAGATAATCGCGGCTGTAGGTCCGGTCCTCCCGCAGGACCATCTTCGCCCGCAGGCGGTCGATGCGCGGGTCGGCGGCGATGTGGTCCTCGTAGTGCTCGGCCGTCATCTTTCCGAAGATCATGCCGATCGCGATCATGTACTGCATGCAGTGGTCGCGGTCCGCGAAGTTGTAGAGAGGGCCGGTCTTATCGAGAATCACCATGGACGAGTTGTGACAGCGCACGTCCACTCGCTTGATGTCGTCAAGCCGGTCCTTGACCAGCGGGTGAACCTTGATCGCAGCCTCCACCGCGCTCTGCCCGTGAAACGCGGTCGGATAGGGAATCTTGAAGAGCACGTTCTCCATCACGTAGGCTCCGAACGGGCGCTGGAAGCGGAACGCGCGCCCCTTGAAGAGCACGTGATAGAAGCCCCACGTCTTCGCCGTGAGCGCCGCCGGGCACCCGATCTCGCCCTTCACCGCCATCAGCGCAAGCCGCACGCCGCGGCTCGCCGCATCACCCGCGGCCCACGACTTGCGCGGTCCCGTATTGGGCTTGCGCCGGAAGGCGGCCAGCGCGTGGCCGTCGAGCCAGGCGTGGGATACCGCATTCACGATCTCCTCCCGCGTGCCGCCCAGCAAGCGCGTCAGTACCGCGGTGCTGGCGATCTTCACGAGTATCGTGTGGTCGAGACCGACCGCGGTAAAGCCGTTTTCGATGCCAAGCCCGCCCATGATTTCATAGGCCCTGACAGCGGACTCGAGGACCTCTTGCATGATCAGCGGTTTCCTGCCGGCCGCAACCCGTGCGCGCGACAGCCAGTCGGCGACGGCCAGAATGCCGGAGAACGTGTCCGAGGGATGCATCACGGTCTCGCCGTAGAACGCGTCGTTGAAATCGAGCCAGCGCACGAGCGCGCCGGTGCAAAACGCGGCGCGCTCAGGATCGACGACGTATGGCGTGCCCGGGATGCGGCTCCCGTTCGGTACAATCGTTCCCGGGACGACCGGGCCCACGAGCTTGGTGCAGTCCGGGTAGGAGAGCGCCTCGAAACCGCAGCCCAGGCTGTCGATCAACGCAAGGCGCGCGGTCTCGAGCGCAAGCGGGCTCGTGACCCTGTGGTGCGCCGCATAGTCCGCGATCCGTGTGAGCACGGCATCCGGCGCGGGACGAACGTTTGAAGCGGGAGCGGGCATGGCTATCGGTCTTGGGCTTTCGGTTGCCGTCTTCTCCCCGCGAATTATAAGGCACGCTCCTGCGTAGCCACGATCGCGAGCCGCACAAAAAAGCGCCCTCCTTTCAGGAGGGCGCCTGCTTGCTCCGAGGCGCGGCGCGCGGTGCGCCGCCAGGACTGTTAGCGCAGCGGGATCTTGCGCGACTTGATCACGCCCGCATACTTCTTGATGTCAGCGGCGAACTGGGAACGCAGTTCGTCCGGCGAGCTGGCAACGGCCTCCAGTCCTTCCCGCACATAGAACTCGGCGATTTTTTTCTCGC
>DASPGR010000172.1:0-5305 GCA_035620515.1 Burkholderiales bacterium
TGTCCGGCGCTTTGAATTTACGGGTCGGCCCCTGAGGGCTATTATCATACGCCGCCAGTTCGACCGTGACCCGCGTCTCAATCCAAGATGGCGTCGACCGAGCGGCGAGGGAGAAAGGTCCGCGCCCCATGAAGATCCGCCCGCTCAACCCGCTTTTCGGGGCCGAAGTTCTCGATGTCGATCTCGCCACGGATCTTGACGGCGCGATCCTGGGCGCGGCCGAGAAGGCCTTCAACGAGTCATCGGTCGTGCTCTTCCGCGGGCAGCGCATCAGCGATGCGCAGCACGTCAGGTTCAGCCGCCGCCTGGGCGAGCTCGAGATCCACGTCCTGAAGGAGTACGTGAAGCCGGACCATCCCGAACTCTACGTCCTCTCCAACATCGTCGAGAACGGCAAGCCCGTCGGCATCAAGGACGCGGGCAATTACTGGCACACGGATCTTTCCTACCTGAAAGCGCCGAGCCGCGGCTCGATCATGTACGCGCTCGAGGTTCCGCACGCAGCCGACGGGACGCCCCTGGGCGACACCCAGTTCGCCAGCACGGCCGCGGCCTACGACGCGCTCTCTGATGCGATGAAGAAAAAGCTCGTTGGGCTGAAGGCGATCCACCGCTTCTGGGACCGCTACATCCGCGAACGCAAGGCGGCGGGAAGCGACGTTGTCGTGAGCGAGGAGCGGCGCGCCAGGACGCCGGACGTCCTGCAGCCGATCGTGCGCACGCACCCCTATACCGGGCGCAAGTGCCTCTATGTCAACGAAGGATTCACCATCGGGATCGCCGGCATGCCGGAGGACGAAGGGCGCGCGCTGCTGAAGGAGCTCTTCGCGCATTGCGTGCGGCCGGAATTCGTCTACCGGCACAGTTGGAAGGTGGGGGACGTCGTGATGTGGGACAACTGCGCGACGCTGCATCGCGCAACGGTGGACTATGCGCTGCCGCAGCGGCGGCTGATGCAGCGGACGACGCTCAAAGGCACCGAAGTTTTCTAAAACTCCACCGCCATGACGCCAAGGCCGCCAGGAACACTTAACAAAAAACTCATAGCGTCATAGCTCTGGTCACCGGTCACTGGTCACCGGTTTTGATCAGCCTTTGGTCACGAGCGAAAACTTCTGGAAGGTGTGGCAGTCCGCGGGCACTCGTCCGCGGCTGACTGAAAAGGTCCACGTCACCTCGCTCACGTAGAGATCGCCGCGCGAATCAAGTGCGAGCCCATGCGGGGCGGCGAAGCTTCCCGGCGCCGTGGCTTGGGGCGTACCCCAGCGGGCGAGCACCCGGCCCTCTTTGTCGAAGACGCTCATCCGCGCGTGGCGCTCCTTTGTGACCGGTCCGAAACTTTGTGACGTGTCGCCCTCGTGCCACGCGAGCTCGGTCACGTAGGCGCGGCCCTGCGGGTCGAAGACGATGTGCGTGGGCCGTTGCGTGTCCGACCACTCGCTCAAGAACTCGCCATCGGGGCTGAAGATCTGGATGCGGTCGCTTTCCCGGTCGCAGACGAAAACGCGCCCGTCGGAGGCCACAGCAATGCCGTGAGGCAGGTAAAACTGGCCAGGGCCACGGCCGGGCGAGCCCCACGAGCGCTTAAGCTGGCCGGTCGGCGAAAACCGGTGCACGCGCGAGTTGCCGTATCCGTCGGACACGTAGAGGTCGCCGTTGGGAGCGACCGCGATATTGGTGGGCCGGTTGAAGGGCCCGCCGCCACGCGTGATCGTCATCATGTTCTTGCCGTCATAGCCCGTGTCGGATGGGGTATTCATCACCCCCAGCGTCATGAGGAGCTTCCCCCCGGGCGTGAACTGGCGGACCGTGTGATTGCCGTCGTCGGTGCAGAAGAGCGTGCCGTTCGGAGCGACGTAGATGCCGTGGGTGCGGTAGGTAAACTCGCCCTCGCCCCACGAGCGCTGGAATTTCCCTTTCTGGTCGTAGACCATCACGGGATGGTCCCCGCGGCACATGAGGTAGACGCGGTCCTCGCCGTCAACGGCGACGCCGGCGACGTCGCGGTGGGCGTAGCCCTTGGGCAGCTGCTCCCATCCCTCGACGACCGAATACTTGATGCTGGTTGACTGGTCCATAGGCTCCTCCCTCGCAGGCAGCCTACGACAGTTTAGCGGCGGCGTCACTCGAGGATGGCGGATGGCGGAAGGACGAAGCTTGAACCGCCACGACGCCAACCGCGCCAAGAGAAGCAACTATTGAACCGCCATGACGCCAGGCGCGCCAAGAATTCTTATCAAAAATGCAAAAAGCCGCGTAGCTCGGATCACGGATTATTGAATTGAGGGCGCTATTTGCACGGATAGGTGCGCGCGAGTCCGTCAAATAGCGCGTTGATAAATGCGTAAACCGGGTCTTTCTCGTAAAACGGCACGCTGTCATACCTCGCCCGGTTACGCTCGAATTCCTTGATCGCAATGTCAGCGTAATCCAGTGCGTCAAGCCTCGCGTCGGACGGCTGACAGAAAATGGGCCGGATCCGACGCTTTACTTTTAGATGAGCGTTCGCGGTGCCCAAGGCCTCCCCGGCACCGTAGAGCACATAGATAAGCTCCCCTCGTTTCTTCGCGCGCTGGTCCTTGAGCGTGGCAAAGACCTTGTCCAGGCGGGGCCCGGCCTCGGCGGGCACGGAGACAAATAGCATTGCCGCGAGAAATAAGGAAAGCAATAGCGCGGGTTTCATGGTCCTGATCCCTTCGTTCCGTTCCGAATGAACGGGGTCAGGTCCATTTATACCCGCGACGCCGCCAATTTCCCTGGCCAAATTGGTGCTGAATGGGGTCAGGTCCACTTTTCGGAGAAATGTGAACCTGCCCCTATTATCTGATTGTCGCCGCGAAGCGCCACAAGAGCCCAAAAACGGCGCAGACTGGCCTGCCACTCAACAGGTCAACGACGGGAAGCCCCTATGAGCCATTCCAAGATGCTGGCGTCCAGGCGAAAGAAGCAGAGAAACAGGAAACAGCTCGCGCGGCTGGAGAAGCGTACGAAGAAGCTGGCGAAGATCAACGCCAGGATGGGCGGCGCGAGCGCTGCGAAGAATGGATGAAGGGCGCAATCCGTGAAGTTACACGGCGCCGTTTTTCGTGTAGGTACGAGGGGCGATGCCGCTGATCTCGATCACGCGCCTCCGCGTGCGAGGCTTCCGCAGCGCGTATTGAACGGCGATGCGCCCGTCCGTTCGAACAAGCGGAGTTAAACCGGCGCCAAGCGTCCGGATCTAACGCGGCTTGGGCGGTCTGTGATGGAATTTCCGCACCGGCTTCCTATCGTCTTGTCGCCCGCCGCCGGATCTATGACGGCCGCCAGGCGCGGGAGCGTTCCCCCGAGCGTTCTGCTGCAGGGCTCCCTCCCGATTTCCGGCGGCAAGCACGATCTCGAGCTCATTGAGCTCATCCCACTGCGCATCGGTCCGCTGCCTCTCCGGAACCGCAAGAAGCGCTTGCAGCCGAGCACGGGGGGACGTCGGTTGCGGATCATTCATTGCGGCATTATCTCATTGGAACCAAGTTCGGGGAAAAACCGGGAAAACCGGGGTCAGGTCCACTTTTCTGATTTAATTCGTGAATTAATTCGGACCTGACCCTATTTTTCCATCACCCGTCACTTATCGCGGGTTCTTCAATAAGCCAGCCGGACATGCACTCCATCGTGGGCCGAGTGCGCCATGGCATCCGTGATCTGCGCGCTGCGCAGCCCATCGATTCCCGACGGCACGAATTCGCGTCCCTCGAGTAGCGCATCGCTGAATGCCGCAACGCACGCGCCATGGGCATTGATGGCGGGAAATTCCCTGCTCCGCGACTCGCCGTTCCCCTTCACGACTTCCAGCGTGCCGCCGTCGCGGCTGCGGGTTACACCCCGCCCGGTGATGCGTCCCTGGCTTCCGTAAATCACGAAATCGTTGTGCGGGTAGGGCGAGTTCTCGTGCACGCTCAATTGTGCGAGGGCGCCGTTGCCGAAGCGCAGCAGCGCTACATTGGTCTCCTCCATGACGCCGCGTGGCTTGTCAAAGAACGCCGACACCGTCTTGACTTCCGACGCGAGGAGGTAGCGCACGATGTCGAAGATATGCACGCCGATGCTGTAAGTCGTGCCCAGACCGGCGATCGCGGGATCGAGGCGCCAGGTCCCGAGCCTTCCACCAGGCCGTGCTCCCGGACTGGCTTCCATCTGGACGAGATGAACCTTGCCAACCTCGCCGCTTTCGATGATCCGCCTCGTCTCGATAAAGGGCGGCATGAAGCGGTTGTGGAAATTGATCCCCAGCCTGACGCCCGCCGTCTCGCACTCGCGCAGCGCGCGCTCAGCGTCTGCCGTGCTCGTCGTCATCGGCTTGTCACAGAACACGTGCTTGCCGGCCCGCGCGGCAGCAATAATTTGCTCAGCATGCTGTGAATTCGGCGTATGGATGGCTACGACGGTCACGTCGGAATTGCGCAGCATGTCCTCGTAGCTCGTGTAGGCGTGCCCGGCGCCGAATTTCTCCGCGAAGGCATTCGCGCGTGTTTTGTCCCGGCTCACGACCGCAATGAGATCGTTGCCGGGGTGAGCCTTGATTCCGGGGAGAATCCGCTCATCGGCGATTCTTCCCGTGCCTATGAGGCCCCACCCATTCTTTTTCATGACCTGCAGCACGAGGCAAATCGACCCGTCACGGGTCGACGGGCATCGGGGCCTGACCTACGGCGTGCCGGTGCAGTTCGCAGACCGAGTCCTTGTACTTCAGGGCATAGAAAATGATGAGGGCGCTCGCGCCGATCTGGTAGGCCTGGAGCGCGATGAACACCGGGTCCCCGATGGCCACCGCATGCACGAACATCAGAAATCCTGCCGCGGACCAGAGGGAGTATGCCTTGATGCTGATGCCGCCCGAGCAGCGCTCCGCGATCAGGTGCTGGATCTGCGGCAGATAGGCAATGATGACGAGCGCCGTTCCGACAAAACCGATCCATTGTGTGCCTTCGAACATGGCGATCCTCCCCGGACTTCAGGAACCGGAAGTCTCGAGACTCGACCCCGCGCGCGCCCTGGCGGGCGAATCATCGAGCCGCGGGTGCTGCTTGCTCCAGTCGCTCGCCTGCTCGTACGCATACGCCGTGCGGTAGAGCAAGGCTTCGCTGAACGGCTTGCCGACGAGCTGCATCCCGAGCGGCAGCCCGGCCCTTGAGAATCCCACGGGGACGGCTAACGCGGGTCCACCCGTCACGTTGAAAGGCGCGCGCGCCTGCCGCCCGTAGGTGAGTTCGATCCTCGCGTCGTCATCGATCCGGCACGCCGGGTCCATCGCGCTCGCCGTGACGAT
>DASPGR010000173.1:0-2104 GCA_035620515.1 Burkholderiales bacterium
GCGGTCAGCCGCAGCGAGTCGAGGAGCCGCAGCACCTCGTCGAAGTTGCGGCCCGAGGTCATCGGGTAGACCAGCATCGCCTTGACCTTCTTGTCCGGCCCGATGATGAAAACCGAGCGCACCGTCGCGTTGTCCGCCGCCGTCCGCTTCCCGCCGTTGGCGTTGGGGTGGATCATGTCGTAGAGCTTCGCGACGCGCAGGTCTGCATCGCCGATCAGCGGATAGCTGACCGCGTGCCCCTGCGTTTCCTTGATGTCCTTGATCCATGCCTCGTGATCGCTTACCGGGTCGACGCTCAACCCGATGATCTTGCAGTTGCGCCGGTCGAACTCCGGCTTGAGCCCCGCCATGTAACCCAGCTCCGTCGTGCACACCGGCGTGAAGTCCTTCGGGTGCGAGAACAGAATCACCCACCCGGTGCCGATCCACTCGTGAAAGCGGATCGTTCCTTGCGTCGTCTGCGCCGTAAAATCGGGCGCTTCATCGCCAATACGAATTACCATGCAACACCTCCGTTATGGTTGCGCTTGGTTTGTGTTGATCAGCGCGGATAGCCGTTGCGCCGCGCGCCGCTGCCACATGAGCCATGTCGTGGCTGCCATGGCGGCAAGGACGAACGGGATCGACCCGTAGCTGACCGCTTCCCAGCCGCTCTGGTTGAGAAGCAATCCCGACGATGCGGACGAGATCGCCATCGTCGCGAATATCAACAGGTCATTCGCCGCTTGGGTCTTGGCGCGCTCGGCGGAGGTATGACATTCGGCGAGCAGCGCCGAGCCGCCGACGTACATGAAATTCCATCCGATCCCGAGCAGGAGCAGCGCGACCCAGAAGTTGACCAATGCCGTATCAGCCAGTGCCGCGCCGATGCAGGCGAAGAGGAGCACGATGCCGGCCAGGATGACGGACAGCACCCCGAAACGGTTGATCAACGCGCCGGTAAAGAAGGACGGCGCGAACATCCCGATCATGTGCCACTGCAGCACGAACGTCGCGTCGTGGAATTGGTGGTCATGCGCGCGCATCGCGAGCGGCGTCGCGGTCATCATGAGGTTCATGATTCCGTAGGAGAGCATTCCGGCGAGCGCCGCGACGATGAATACCGGCTGACGCATGATCTCGGTGAGCGGCCGGCCGGACCCTTTGGGTTCCTGTGCCGGACGGGGAATATCGAGCCGCGTCAGCATCAGCCCCGCCGCGACGCACACGGTAACGAGCGACAGGTACGACGCCAAATAGGCGTGTCCGGCGGCGAGGTCCACGGTGCGCTTCGCGAGCTCGGGGCCGAAATAACCGCCAACCAATCCGCCTGCCAGCGTCAAGGAGATGGCCTTGGCCCGGAAATGGACAGCCGCGGCATCGGCCGCCGCGAATCGATAATACTTGCCGAACGCCGTATGCATTCCCAGCACCATCAACCCGGCGCAGAGCAGCCCGAAGCTCGCGACATAGACGGCGCTGGCGCAAAGCCCCGCGCCAAGCACGCCGAGCGCGGCGCCCGCCTGGAAGCCGGCGCGCCGTCCAATCGCGTGCATCAGAAGCGAGGCAGGAACGGTCGTGACAGCCGCTCCCAGTACGTAGCAGGTGAGGGGAATCGTCGCGAGCGACGGGTCGCTTGCGAGGAGAGCGCCCACGAGGCCGCTCACGGCAATCACGGTTGCGCCGACCGTTTGCAGCGCGGCCTGGCAGCCCGAGAGCACCACGACGTTGCGATACTGCGTTTCCATGGAACGGGCCCCGGTGTTGATCGCCGGGAGCAATAAGGCTCGCAGCGAGGGCCCCATTCTTCCGGGAGTCGCGCGCGCAGGCATGAGGCGGGCGCCCCAATCTGCGCCGCACCGGCTTGTCCTCGATGGGAAACTCTGGGTCCCGCGGCCTAGCGGGGGATCTTTCCGGCGCCCTGGCCGAAGCCGGCATCGCGCGCACGCACGATCGCCTGCGCGCGGCTCTCGACTTCGAGCTTCGAGAAGATGCTGTTGATGTGATTGCGGACGGTTTTTTCCGAAAGCGACAGGCGCTCCGCAATTTTTCTGTTGTCGATGCCCTCCGCGATGAGGTCCAGCACCTCCTGCTCACGGTCCGAGAGCCGGGCAAAGGCGCCGGC
>DASPGR010000174.1:0-7182 GCA_035620515.1 Burkholderiales bacterium
GAGGCTTTTGCCGTGGTGCGCGAAGCGGCACGGCGCACGCTCAACATGCGCCATTTCGACGTTCAGTTGCTCGGCGGCATTGCCCTCCACAACGGAAAGATCGGGGAGATGCGCACGGGTGAGGGCAAGACGCTCGTCGCGACGCTCCCCGCTTACCTCAATTCGCTCGGCGGCGAGAGCGTCCATATCATCACCGTCAACGATTACCTGGCCCAGCGGGACGCCGACTGGATGGGCAAGATCTACCGCTTTCTCGGACTGACGGTCGGCGTCAACCTGTCGCAGATGGAGCACACCCTCAAGCAGGAGGCCTACGCCGCGGACATCACCTACGGCACCAACAACGAGTTCGGCTTCGATTACCTGCGCGACAACATGGTCTATCACGTCTCCGAGAAGGTGCAGCGGGGACTGCATTTCGGGATCGTCGACGAAGTTGATTCGATCCTCATCGACGAAGCAAGGACGCCCCTCATCATATCCGGGCAGGCCGAAGACACGACCGACCTCTACATCAAGACGAACCTGATCGCCCCGAAGCTCGTGCGGCAGAAGGAAGAGAAAGGTCCGGGCGATTACTGGGTCGACGAGAAGGCCCACCAGGTGATTCTGTCGGAGCATGGCCACGAGCACTCCGAGGAACTGATGGCCGAAGCCGGGCTGCTCATGGCGGGCGCGAGCCTCTACGACCCGGGCAACATCGTCCTGATGCACCACCTCAATGCCGCACTCAGGGCACATTCGCTCTTCCACCGCGACCAGCACTACGTCGTGCAGAACGGGGAGATCATTATCGTCGATGAATTTACCGGGCGGCTCATGCCCGGGCGCCGGTGGTCGGAAGGGCTGCACCAGGCGGTCGAGGCCAAGGAAGGGCTCCAGATCCAGCGCGAGAACCAGACGCTGGCGACCATCACGTTCCAGAACTACTTCCGGATGTACCGCAAGCTGGCGGGAATGACGGGAACCGCCGATACCGAGGCCTACGAGTTCCAGCAGATCTACGGGCTCGAAACCGTGGTCATTCCGACGCATATGCCGATGATTCGGGAAGACCGCATGGACCAGGTCTACAGGACATCACGCGAGAAATACCGCGCGATCATCAATGACATCAAGGACTGTTACGAGCGCGGCCAGCCGGCCCTGGTCGGCACAACCTCCATCGAGAACTCGGAGTTGCTTTCCGGAATGCTCAAGCAGGAGAGCCTTCCGCACAACGTGCTGAATGCCAAGCAGCATGCCCGGGAGGCCGAGATCGTGGTCCAGGCGGGACGGCCCAAGATGGTCACCATTGCTACCAACATGGCCGGCCGCGGCACTGATATCGTGCTCGGCGGCAACCCTGAGCCCGAGATCAACCGGATGATGGCTGATCCGGCAATCGACGAGACCGCCAAGAAGAAACGGGCGCAGGAAATCCGCTTCGAGTGGCAGAAGCTGCACAACCAGGTGGTCG
The DNA here is from genome assembly GCA_035620515.1 of Burkholderiales bacterium. Taxonomy (GTDB): domain Bacteria; phylum Pseudomonadota; class Gammaproteobacteria; order Burkholderiales; family SG8-41; genus SG8-41. The sequence goes on from DASPGR010000174.1 coordinate 1,460, forward strand.
CGGCCGGGGGTCTCCACATCATCGGAACCGAGCGCCACGAGTCGCGCCGCATCGATAACCAGCTTCGCGGTCGTTCGGGGCGCCAGGGTGACCCGGGATCGAGCCGGTTCTACCTGTCGCTCGAGGATCCGCTGCTCAGGATTTTCGCGTCGGACCGTGTCGCGGCGATCATGGAGCGCCTGAAGATGCCCGACGGCGAGGCGATCGAGCACCCCTGGGTCACGCGCTCCATCGAGAATGCCCAGCGCAAGGTCGAGGCCCGAAACTTCGACATGCGCAAGCACCTGCTGGAGTACGACGATGTGGCCAACGACCAGCGCAAGGTGATCTACCAGCAGCGAAACGAGCTGCTGGAGGCGGCCGACATTGCGCCGACGATCGCCGCCATGCGGGCCGATGTCGTCGCAAGCTTCATCCGTCAGCATATCCCGCCCGAGAGCCTGGAGGAGCAATGGGACATCGCGGGCCTTGAGAAGGCACTGGAGGCAGAGCTGCAGCTGAAGCTTCCCGTCCAGCAGTGGCTCAAGGATGAGCCCGACGTGGACGTGGACGACCTGCAGGCGCGCATCGTCGCGGCGGCGGAGGCGCGCTACAAGGATCGCACGGCCGTGGTGCCGCGCGATGCGATGAGCCAGTACGAGCGGGCGATCATGCTGCAGAGCCTCGACAGCCACTGGCGTGAGCACCTGACGGCGCTCGATCACCTTCGCCAGGGCATTTATCTGCGCAGCTACGCCCAGAAGAACCCGATGCAGGAATACAAGCGCGAGGCCTTCGAGCTTTTCTCGCTCCTGCTCGAGATGGTGAAGGCCGAGGTATCGCGGATCCTCATGACGGTGCAGATCCGCAGCGCAGAGGAGCTCGCGGAGGTCGAGGAGCCGGAGACTCCGCGCAATATCGAGTACCGCCATGCCGAGTTGAGCGGCGGGCCGCAGGCCGCGGCGCAGGTGGAGGAAGAAGGCGACGTGGCCGTGCTCGAGAAGCCGCAGCAGCCGTTTGTGCGCGAGGGGCAGAAGATCGGGCGCAACGATCCGTGCCCCTGCGGCTCGGGAAAGAAATACAAGCACTGCCATGGCAGGCTCACCTGATGCCGACCCTGCTATCTCACGCCTCGACATAAGCGCCCGGCCCGGCGGGTAGCCGGGTTTCACCATGTGCTGCCGGCGCACCCCCGCACTCACCCCTGGCGCGCTCTCGCTCTGAACGGCCCGATATAATCCGCGCTGGCGAAATCTTCTACGGCGCGACGCTGATGCCCGTCAATCTGTCGAAACCCGACCCCAAGGACCTCATCCCGGTCAAGGGGGTCAGCCTCGGCGTGACGCAGGCCGGGATCCGGAAGCCCGGTCGCAAGGACCTGCTGGTAATAAAGCTTGACGACGGGGCGCGGGTGGCGGGGGTCTTCACGAAGAACCGCTTTTGTGCGGCGCCGGTCGTTGTGGCGCGGCAGCACCTCACGATGATCGATCCGCAGGCTTCGATCCGAGCGCTCCTCATCAACACCGGCTGCGCCAACGCCGGGACGGGCCGGGACGGTGTCAACGCCGCACGTCAGACGTGTGCGGAGCTCGCGGCGCTCCTCGGTTGTGCGTCGTCGCAGGTGCTGCCTTTTTCCACCGGCGTAATCATGGAGGCGCTTCCTGTCGAGAAAATTGCAGCCGGACTCCCCGGTTGCCTCGCGGACTTGCGCGAGGACAACTGGCTTTCCGCTGCTGAGGCCATCATGACCACGGACACGCTGCCGAAGGCGGTGTCGCGTCGAGTCGAGATCGGTGGCCGCACGATTACGGTGACCGGCATTGCCAAGGGGGCAGGCATGATTTACCCCGACATGGCAACGATGCTGGCTTTCATCGCGACCGACGCGCCGCTGTCCCTGCCGCTCGCGCGAACCGCGGTGGCGCGCACGGCCGACGCCTCGTTCAACTGCATCACGGTCGACGGCGATACTTCGACCAATGACGCCCTCGTACTGATCTCGACTGGCCGCGCGTCGATGCCGGAGATCGCCGATGCCAACGGCGCCGAGTACCCTGCGCTGGAGAAGGCACTTGCATCGGTGGCGGCCGAGCTGGCACAAGCGATCGTTCGCGACGGCGAGGGCGCCACCAAGTTCATCACCATCCGGGTTGAGGGCGGGCACAAGCCTGACGAGTGCCGCCGGGTGGCCGCTGCCATTGCACATTCGCCGCTCGTGAAGACGGCTTTTTTTGCATCCGACCCCAACTTGGGCCGCATCCTGGCGGCAGTGGGCAATGCCGGCATCGCGGATCTCGCAGTTGAAAAAGTCGACCTGTATCTCGACGACGTCCTGGTCGTCAGGAATGGTGCTCGCCATGGAGGCTATCAAGAAGCCGACGGCGAGCGCGTCATGAAGCGACAGGAGATCACCGTCCGCGTCGTGCTGAACCGCGGCAGCGCTGCGACAACCGTCTGGACCTGCGACCTGTCGCACGATTACGTGACCATCAACGCCGAATACCGCACTTGACGAGGGGCGCGAGGGGAAAGAGCCTCTCGCGCGAGCACCGTGGAGCGCCTCACTCCTACCACTTTTTCGCTCCTGACAGTTAGAATCCGGACATGGCCAGTACCGACAAGCTCATCAAGCAAGCGGAAGCGCTGCTTGGGCGCCTGGAGCTGCTTTTGCCGCGCGATGGCACGCCCACGGATTGGGGCGCCTCGATCGCCTATCGCTGGCGAAAGCTCAACAGCCGGGGCCACATCGAGCCCGTCCGGCACGTGCATCGCATCAATCTCAAGGATCTGCAGGGCATAGACCCGCAAAAGGACCTGGTCGAGCGTAACACCCGGCAGTTCGTGGAAGGCTATCCCGCGAACAACGTTCTCCTGACGGGCGCGCGCGGCACCGGGAAGTCATCGCTCATCAAGGCGCTCCTCAACAAGTACGCGGACCGCGGCCTTCGCCTGATCGAAGTCGAAAAGCAGGATCTCGTCGACCTGCCCGACATCGTTGATCGCATCGATCAGCGCCCGGAGCGTTTCATCCTTTATTGCGATGATCTTTCGTTCGAAGCCGATGATCCGGGTTTCAAGGCGTTGAAGGTGGTCCTCGACGGGTCGATTGCGGCCGCCTCGGACAACTGTGTGGTCTATGCCACCTCGAACCGCCGTCACCTCATGCCCGAATACATGGGCGAGAATCTCGGCTACAAGCATGTCGGCGAGGAAATCCACCCGAGCGAGACCTCGGAAGAGAAAATATCGCTCTCCGAGCGCTTCGGCCTGTGGGTGTCCTTTTACCCGTTTGACCAGAACGACTACCTGCGCATCGTCGCCGTGTGGCTCGAGCATTTCAAGGTAGCCGATGCGCGCACGGAGGAGGTCGAACGCGCGGCGCTGCAATGGGCGCTGCAACGGGGCTCACGCAGCGGGCGCGTGGCCTGGCAGTTCGCGCGGGACTGGGCGGGCCGGGAAAGGATGAAGGCGGAAGGCAGAAAGCGGAAGTGAATACAGCCCCCCATCCTTCATCCCTCATTTCCCGTCCCTCAAACCGAATCGAAGTCGCCGCTGCGGTCATCATTCGACCGGACGGCAGCTTTCTGCTGGGGCAGCGACCCGCGGGGAAAGTCTACGCCGGCTACTGGGAGTTCCCGGGCGGAAAGGTTGAGCCGGGCGAGCTGCCGCTCACCGCACTGACGCGCGAGCTGCACGAGGAGCTCGGCATCGACGTCGAGCTCGCCTATCCCTGGCTCACGCGCGATTACGACTACGAGCACGCTGCCGTTCGCCTGCGTTTCTTCCGCGTCGTGCGGTGGTCCGGCACGCCGACCGGGCGCGAAAACCAGACCTTTTCGTGGCAGTCTCCCGCTGCTGTGAGCGTCACGCCGCTCCTTCCGGCCAACGCTCCCATCATGCGTGCGCTGCGCCTCGCGCCCGTATACGGGATCACTCATGCCGGCGATTTCGGGCCCGGAGTTTTTCTGCCCCGGCTCGAGAAAGCGCTGCGGGAAGGGCTAAGGCTGGTTCAGGTGCGCGAAAAGTGGATGCCGGAGAAGGAACTCGCGGCCTTCCTGGCGCAGGTATTGCGGCTGGCTCGCGGCCACGGCGCGCGCGTGCTGCTGAATGGCAGCGCGCAGATGGCACAACAAGCGGGCGCTGACGGCGTCCACCTTACCGCCCGGCAGCTGATGGCGCTTGATCGCAGACCGGCGCTCGAGCTCGTCGGTGCCTCCTGTCACAACGAGGAGGAACTTGCGCGCGCGGTATCAGCAGAAGCCGATTTCGTGGTCCTGGGCCCGGTGCGCCCGACGCCAAGCCATCCCGACACTCCCGCAATGGGGTGGAGCCGATTCGGGCGGCTGATTGAGGACTATCCTTCGCCGGTTTACGCCCTGGGTGGGCTCACCCGCTCCGACATGGAAACGGCGTGGCGGGCCGGGGCTCACGGCATCAGCATGATGCGCGGCGCCTGGCCACCTGCGGCCTGAACCTATACGTCGTAGTCCTGCGCCACAGCCAGGGGCGACTCGCCCGCCCACACCCGCCTGAAATTGCGGTAGGCAAAATCGGCGCGGCGGACCCACGTATCCCAGGTCGTGCCGGCACTGTGCGGCGTCACGATTACATTTTCCATTTCAAGCAGCGGATTTCCCTTGTCCACCGGCTCTTTCTCGAAGACATCCAGACCCGCGCCCGCAATGCGCTTCTGACGAAGCGCTTCGATGAGCGCCGGCTCGTCGACCACCGGCCCGCGGCTGGTGTTGATCAGCAATGCGGCGGGCTTCATCAAGGCAAGGTGCTCGCGGCTTACGATGTGGCGCGTATCCTTGGTGAGCGGGGCGTGGCAGCTCACGATGTCTGAAGTCCGAAACAGCTCGTCGAGGGCTACCCGCTTTACCTGAAAATCCCGTTCGCACTCGGGCGGCAGGGGAAACAGATCGTAGTACTGTACGGTGGCATCGAAGCTCTGAACGCGCCGGGTGACTTTCTGGCCAATGTTTCCGAACCCGAGAATGCCCACGAGCTTGCCCGCCATCTCGAACGTATTGGTGCCGTCAATGGCGGCGCTCCACCGGCCCTCCCGCACGGCTTTGTCCGCGGCCGAAAGGCGCCGGTAGAGGGCCAGCATGGCCAGCACTGCATGGTCGGCCACGGCCCAGGAATTTGCACCGCCGTTGTTCGCGCAGGGAAGCTTCAGCTCGCGCAGGAGCCGCAGGTCCATGCCGTCGTACCCGGCCGAGAGGATCTGCACGAGGCGGGCTTTCCGGGCCGAACGCAGGACTCCCGGGGTCAGTTTCGCGCGGTAGGCCATTATGAAATCGGCGTCCCTGACCGTCGCGATCTGCTCCTCCTCCGGAATCTTGCCGTCCACGACGGTGGTGCTGAAGCCGTCGGGGTTGAACGAGACGATGAGGTCGACGATGCGCGGCGGCAGCCCATGGATGAAAACAATCTTCGCCGCGGTCATGGTCCGTATCTCTCGTTCAGCGCTCAAGGTTCAATGTGTCACCCATCGAGCCGGAGCTTGATTTCGGTGTCAGGAGCCCCGTGGCGTTGCGTCGCCCGGCGCTCCCGCTTCGGGCTCATCCTTGTCTTCGACGACAGGCAGGCGGTAGCGCCCGGTCGCCCATGCTCCAAGGTCGATCATCTTGCACCGTTCGGAGCAGAACGGGCGCCAGGCATTGGCCGGGTCCCATAACACGGACGCTCCGCAGGTCGGGCAGGCGACGCGGCGCGGTTCTCGTTTCATGCCGTGCAAG
>DASPGR010000175.1:0-8876 GCA_035620515.1 Burkholderiales bacterium
TTCGTTCACCTTCTCGATGATCCGGTGGGGCTCCATCGAGCTTCCGTCGGGCATGCGGTAGAGTGTCGCCACGAGCCGGATCATCGTTTTCGTCCGCGCCATGAAAAGCGCGGCGGGCGCCCCCTTGTCGGACACGTCCGCTACGACGAAATACATCCTCCCATCCTCGCCCCAGAAAAAGTCATACAAATCGCCCCCGACCCGGCGCGCGGGCTCGAGCGTGGCGTGGACTTCCACCGGGCGGTCCGGCGTTGGAACAAAGAACTCGGTCGGCACCATGCTCAGCTGGATCTGGCGCGCCGCCTGGAGCTCGCTCTCGATCTGGCTCAGGACATCGACGACCTCGTCGCGCAGGCGCTTCTTCTCCAGGCTCGCGCCGACGCGCGCGCGAAGCAGCGTCGGATTGAAAGGCTTGGAGAGGTAGTCCTCGGCGCCGAGCTCGATGCAGCGGATTACGCTGTCGATCTCGTCGAGCGCGGAGATCATGATGACCGGCACGTGGCGCAGGCGCTTGTCCGAGTGCATGTGCTGCAGCACCTCGTAGCCGTTCAGGCCCGGCATCATGACGTCAAGCAGGACGAGATCGAAGCGTCGCGACTGCAGGAGATCGAGCGCCTGTTGCCCGTCGTTCGCGGTCGTGAGATTCGCGTAGCCTTCCCGCTGCAGCCGTCTCGTCAGCGTGTAGCGGTTGTCCTCGTTGTCATCGACAACGAGCAGGGCGCTCTGTGCCAGGCTCATGGCGCATCCTTTTTCGGCAGCAGCGCCCGGACCTTCTCCAGGAGCCGCGGCATCTCCACCGGCTTCGTGTCGAAATCGTCGCATCCGGCCTCGAGCGCCTTTTCCCGGTCGCCGGTCATGGCGTGCGCCGTCAGGGCTATGATCGGAATGTCGCGGGTCTCGGGCTGCGCCTTGATCCGGCGCGTCGCCTCCCACCCATCGAGCACCGGCAGTCTCAAATCCATCAAGATCAGGTCGGGGCGTTCAGCCGCGGCCATGCTGACTCCCTTTTCGCCATCTGTGGCAATCAGCACGGTAAAGCCCGCGCGCCCGAGACGGTTCTTGATGACGTAGATGTTGTCCTCGTTGTCCTCGACGTAAAGAATCCTCACGACATCCTTTCCCCGATTCGTACGGTCATTCCTTTGCTCCGGCCGCGAGAAGCGTCCGGATCTTTCCGATCAGCCGGTCGAAATCGGCCGGCTTGGTCTCAAAATCGTCGCAACCCGCTGCAAACGCCCGCTCTCGCGGTTGATCGCCGGTATTCGCGGAGAGCACGATGATCGGGATATGCTTCGTTTCCTCCTGGCCCTTTAACTGCCGTGTCGCCTCCCACCCGTTCAACTTCGGCAGGTTGAGGTCCATCACGATGATGTCCGGCTGGAGGCCCTTCGCCCATTCGACGGCCTCCGCGCCGTTGGTCGCGACCTTTACCTCGAACCCGGCACGGCTCAATCGCCGGTGCAGCATGTACAGATTGTCGTCGTTGTCTTCGACACAGAGAATTCGGGTCATGGAAGTGACTCCCCTAAAATCGCCATTGCCTCTCGCGCAGGCCGTGTTCGAGAACGGTTCCCGGCGCCAACACCTACGAGCGCGCCCGAGCAGCCTTGCGGGCACGACCGCGTCCGATGCAAGCGGACAGCGTGGCGCTCACTGCTTTCATCATTTCATCCCGCGTTGGTGCGTCTTTTTGCAGGACCCCCTCCACCTCGCCGTTCAACCGGCGGTGATCCTCATCCGTGAGATCCTTCGCCGTGACCACGACCACCGGAATGTCGCGCCACTCGGCGTGATGGCGCAACTCCTCGAGAAACTCGAAGCCGTCCATCTCCGGCATCATGAGATCCAGCACGATGGCATCGGGCAGCGACGAATCGAGGCGCGCGAGGCCGGCGCGGCCGTTCTCGGCTTCGGCTATGGTCCATCCGTCTTTTTCCAGGCCTTGCGCAAGGCCCCTGCGCAGGAAGTCGTCGTCGTCCACCAGCAGGACACTTCCGCCCCCAAGCCCCACGATTCCGCGCAGCACCGCGCTGAGGCGCTCCCGGTCGACGGGCTTCACCAGGTAGTCGGCGGCACCGAGAGAGTAGCCGCGGTTCTTCTCGTCCACAATGGACATCAGGACGACCGGGATGTCCGCCAGCGTGGGATCCCCCTTGATCGCCGCAAGCACTGTCCACCCGTCGATGTCGGGCATGATCACGTCAAGCGTGACCGCGGACGGACGAAGCTCCCGCGTGAGGCGCAGTCCCTCGCGGCCACCGTCGGCTGTAATGACGCTGAAGCCCTCGCGGGTCAGGTAGCGCTGGGCCATTTCGCGCACGGTGATATCGTCATCCACCACCAGCACGTCGGGTGATTCCGCGGGAGCCTGGGCCTGCCCGCTCGGCATGGCCCGCGTGAGCGGAACGGGTTGCGCAGCGACGATCTCCGCCGGCAGGCGTATGGTGAATGTCGAGCCGCGCCCCGCTTCGCTCTCGACAGCGATGTCTCCGCCCATCATCTGGCAGAAACGCTTGCTGATGGCGAGACCGAGACCGGTGCCCCCGTACCTGCGGGTCGTGGAGGTGTCTGCCTGAACGAAGTCCTGGAACAGCCGCCCAATCTGCTCGACTGTCATGCCGATGCCAGTGTCCGCGACCGTCATGGTGATCCAATCGCCCGAATCCCCGGCCTCCCGGTGCACGGCGACCGTGACCTTCCCGCGCTCGGTGAACTTGTTCGCGTTGCTGAGAAGGTTGAGCAGCGCCTGCCGCACCCGCGTCTGGTCGGCCCGGATCGTCCCGACGTCGTCCGCGCAGCTAACCGTGAGCTCGTTGCCGCTCTTGTCGGCAAGCGGCTGGATCGTCTTGACCACATCCTCCACCAGCGGCGCAACCGCGAACGGCTCGAGGTGCAACTCCATCTTCCCGGCCTCGATCTTGGAAAGATCCAGAATATCGTTGATGAGCGCGAGCAGGTGGCGCGCCGCGCGGATCACGCGATCGAGGGGCTCGAGTTCGTCTTCCCGCTTGAGATCGCGGGCATCCTCCTGCATCATTTCCGTCACGCCGATGATGGCGTTCAACGGCGTGCGCAGCTCGTGCGACATATTAGCCAGGAACTGGGACTTGTGCTGGCTCGCGGCCGCCAGCGCCTCGCTCTTGTCCTGGAGCTCCCGGAACAGGCGGGCATTCTGGATTGCGAGCACGGACTGAGCGGCGAACGTCTGCAGAAGGCCCACGGTCGCCTGCGGGAACTCGCCCGCCACGGAGCGCCGGATAACCAGCGCACCGATGACACGATCCTCCTGCAGCAGCGGGACCGCCAGGGTTGAACGTATGCCCTCGCGCAGCAGAAGATCCTTCAACCGGTAGCCGGTCTGGCTCTCGACGTCAGGCAGCTGAACCGGCTCCTTCCGCTGCGCGCACTGGCCGACCGTCATGTCCCCGATGCGAATCTGCGATTCGTGCAGGGTGTTGATCATCCTCTGGCTCGCGCCGTAGTTGGCGCGCGGCTCGAAGATCCCCGTCGCCTCGTCGTATTCGTAGATCGTGCCTTCCTTCGCGTGCGAGAGCTGCACTGCATGCGTCACGATGGTGACGAGCACCTGCTCCAGGTCGAGCGAGGAATTGACGGCCTGAACCACGTCTCCGAGCGCGCGTGTCTCGGCGAGCGAACGCGTCAGCTCCTCGGTGCGCTCCGCCACCTTCTGCTCGAGGCCTGCATACGACTCCTGGAGCCTGGCTGCGGTCCGGTTGAATTCATCGCCAAGGGCCTCGAGCTCGTCCCCGGTCCGCACTTCAATGCGATGACCCAGCTCGCCTGCTCCGATGCGCGCCGCGCCCGCCTGGAGCACGCGGATCGGCGCCACCATGCGGCGCGCGAGGACCACACTCGCCAGAACGGCGAGCGCGAGGCCCAGGATCAGGATAATGCCTCCACGGAGCAGCGATGCCTGCAGCGGCGCAAAGGCCTCTGCGAGCGGCTGCTCCACGAACACGAGCCACTGGAGCAGGCTGATGGGCGCGTGGGCCGCCAGTACCTGCACGCCATCGAGGCCTTGGGCGATCATGACCTGGGTTTCGTCAGCACCGGATTGCTTGCTCTCAGCCCGCGCTTCCCGGACCTGCGCGAGATCGGAGAGGTCCCGCTTCTGGAGCACGAGGCTCACATCCGGGTGCGCGATCAGGTGACCACGCCCATCGACCACGTAGGCGTGGCCCAGGCGGCCGACGCGGATGCGCGAGACCACGTCCCAGATCGCCTTCAGGCTGACCTCGGCAACGGTCACCTCCACGGCGTACTCGCCTGAGGGCACCGCGATCGTCATGTAGGGCTCGGAGTCCTTGTAGAAATACACCGGGCTGAAGTACGTCGTCCCGGTTTTCTTCGCCTCGACAAACGCTGGCGACTCCGAGAAATCCTTCCCGCTGCCGATGGCGTCCAGCGCAAAACGTGACACGCGGAGCTGCTCCTTGCCGCCGATGTCCAGGTGGCGAACTTCCCTCGCCGCCGGGACGCTCCGGAGGAACCGCAGGAAGTCGATCTCGCGTTGCTCGATGAGAGCGCTCGCCAGCGACTCCCGGAAACCGGTGCCCTTGCGTCCGGAGGGCGCCACAGCCGGGTCGTCCGATGTAGCGTACGTGGTTGCCCGCAGCTGTCGTTCGATGTCCTTGATGAAACGCTCGATGCGCTCCGCCGCCGCCAGCGCCTTTTCGCGCTCGAGACGGACCAGCGCGCGCTTGGCTTCCTGGTAGGAAAAGTAGAGCTCGAAGAGTCCGCTCGCGATCAGCAGCCCGCCCACCAGAACGACCAGGAAGGCGACGTACTTCCCGAACAGCCTTCCCCGTGGGCGCGCGTCCGTCATCGCCGTATCGTGTCCGCGCGGAGCATGATCTTTCTCGGCACCGGCAGGCCCAGAGCGGAGGCGGTCTTGAGATTCACTGCGAGGTCGATCTTGTCCGTGCCCTCTATGGGAAGGTCCCCGGGCCGCGCGCCCCGAAGGATCTTTGCGACCAGCCGCGCCGCCTGCGCTCCCTCGGCGTAGTAATCCGATCCGTACGACACGAGTCCCCCGTGACCGACCCATAGCGAGGTCGCATAGACGGCCGGGATGCGGGACGAAATGGAAAGCTCCAGCAGAACGGCGGGGATGTCGAGCGTTCCGACATCCGGAGGAAGCAGCGCGTCTCCCGGCCGGACGCTTTTTACCGCGTGCTGGAGCTGCTCCGCGTTATACACCGGCCGCGCCAAGATCTCGACCTTGAGCTGCCTGGCCGCCTCCTCGGCACGCCAGATCGCCGCGATCGACGAGGGATCATCGCCATAATGGATCGCCCAGACGCGGCGGGTCTTGGGCGCCAGGGTCGTCAGGATTTCCAGGCGCTTGGCGGCGAGCTCGGTTGTGAGGCTCGAGACGCCGGTCACGTTTCCCCCCGGCTTCGCGACCGCCCGGACGATTCCCGCGACGACCGGATCCCCGACCAGCGTGAAAACGATGGGTATCTTCTGCGTGGCGTTCTTCGCGGCGAGCGTCGCGGCCTCGTTGCTGGTGAAGATGAGATCGACGCCCGCGTCGACGAGCGCCTTGGCGGCGGCCGGCGTCGCTTCCGGCTTGCCCTGGGTGAAACGGATATCGAATACGACGTCCCGACCGTCTTCAAACCCCAGCTCGCGCAGCCCGGCGCGCAATCCCTCCACCGTCGGGTGATTGGCCGCCCAGGCCTCATTGAGTACACCGATGCGGTAAGGGCGCTGACGTTCCTGGGCCTCACCGGAAGCGGCGAGGAGCGCAAGCGCCGCCGCGAGCAGGGTCCGGGCGTAGAGCATCTTCATAAGGCAACGGACTGGTGGTACGCGCCTTCCGAAATTTCGCGCCAGCCGCCGAGCCGGGTCTGGAATTGCGTGAAGGAGGCGTACACCTTCTTCGCCATCGGGCTCTTGTCGGCCTCTTCTCTCACGACATCCGCCGCCAGTTTCTTCAGGTCTGCCATCACCGCCGGCGGCAGTGGCGTCAACTGGACCTTGCCTTTGAACTCGCCCTTCAGCCTTTCGAGCGCGATCGCATTCTTGGCCTCGTACTCGGAGAGCCCAAGCACCGAGATCGACATGACGGCATAGTCGAGCATGCGTTTGAGATCGGTCGGAAGCGAGTCGTAGGCCTTCTTGTTGAAGGCGAACTCGAGCGTGGTCGCGGGCTCATGCCAGCCCGGATAGTAGTAATAGGGGGCAGCGCGGTGGAGCCCGAGCTGCATGTCATCGTGCGGGCCGACCCATTCGGTCGCATCGATCACGCCGCGCTCCAGTGCGCTGTAGATCTGTCCGCCCGGCAGGAGCACCACGGTGCCGCCGGCTCGCTCGACCACCTTGCCGCCGAGGCCGGGAATTCGCATCTTGAGCCCCTTGTAATCGGCGAGCGTGTTGATCGGCTTCCTGAACCATCCGGCCATCTGGGGACCTGTTGACATGCCGGGGCGCGGCACCAGGTTGAACGCGGCGTAGGTTTCTTCCCACAGCTTGAGCCCGCCACCCTGGTAGTACCAGCTTGCCATCCCCGCGGGGTTCATGCCGAAGGGCACGCTGCAGAACCATTGCACTGCCGGGTCCTGCTTGGTCCAGTAGTACGACGCGCCCATGAAGGCCTCGACCGTTCCCTTCGAGCATGCTTCGAAGACCCCAAGAGGCGGGACGATCTGCCCGGCTGGAAACACCTCGATCGTAAGCCGGCCACCGCTCAGTTCAGCGACCATCTTGCCGAGCCGCTGGGCCGATCCCTGCATGACGTCGAGCGCGGGCGGCCAGGTGGTCGGCATGCGCCAGCGGTATTTCTGCTGCGCGATCACAGCCGGTGCGTGGATGATTGCCGCCGCACCGGCAGTCGCTGCCCCTGCGCCAGCGATGAACTTGCGTCGTTTCATGGCTCCTCCTGGTTATTCGAGTGGAGCGGCAACGCTATTGTCGCTTGTTCCACGGCGGCGTCGGAAACCGCGGCCGCTCGGCGGCGAGTTCCTCGGGCCATACGATGACTTTCTTTCCGTCCTGCCACTGAAACATGATCATCTTGTGCGCGAGCTGGAAGCCCGTCGGATCGACCCTGTAGGCGCCAAACGCCGTATTCGCTTCGTATTTGACAAGCGCGTCCCGCACCTTGTCGCCGTCAAGGGAACCTGCGCGCCTGACCGCCTCGATCAGAATCTGACATGCACCGTACGCTCCCGCGGTCTGGTACGAGACCCCGGCTCCTGGAAACATCTTCTCGTGCTGCTCGACGAACTCCTGCGCGCCGGGGTAGAGGCGCGCGATCGGGACGAGCCCGCCGGCCCGCATATGCACCAGCTCCGCCTGCCACTGGCTCGCGCCGTAGACAAATTCCGCGGCATCTTTCAGCGTCGTGTAGAACTTGGGCAGATCGCCTCCAACCGTCACGCCGGTCATGCGCGGGTTGATGTCCAGCGCCTTCATCTGCTGGATGATGGCGACCGAGTCGTTGAAGTACGTCGCCGCGGCAACCACATCGGCATTGGCCGCTTTGACCTTTTCGAGCATCTTCGAAAAATCCGTGGTCTTCCTCGGATAGGGCTCCAGGACAACGACCTGCATTCCGCGCTTTTTCGCGAACTCGACCGTGCCGTTCGCGACCGCCTTCGTAAAGAGGGTCTCCTCGTATAGAACGGCCAGCGTTTTGAGCCCGCGCTTCGACGCGAGATCGACCAAGCCTTCCAAGTAGGATGACGCGGGCGAGAGAATCATGAAAACGTACTGCCGACCTTTCTTGAAGATCGACGTGGATGCCGCTCCGGCAGCAACCATCGGCATCTTGTACTTTTCCGTCACCGACGCTACGCGCTCTGTGATGGGCGACGAGTACGGGGAGAAGATCAGGTCCGCCTGCTTGTTCCCGAGGATCTTCTCGTAGATCGCTTCAGCGTTGGCGGCCTGCGACTGATCGTCCTCGAATTTGTACTCCAGCTGGCGTCCCAGGACCCCGCCGCGGTCGTTGGCCTGCTTGAGGCACACCGCATAGCCGCGCTCATGCCCCTTTCCGAGCTCCGCATACGTCCCGGATATTGGCAGCGATCCTGCGATCCGGATCGGCGCCTGCGCGTGGGCCGAGCCCGCCAGCGCTGCGGCGAAAACGACAGTAAGAACCCCCAACGATAAACCGAAGAGATACTTGTTCACGCGAGCCATGAGCGTCTTCTCCACGTGCATTTTTTAGTGCCGCCCGCCACGTATCGCTCGGCTGAGACGAAACAAACGCGGAGGGGGAACAACCGATTTTTGGGTACAGGAACAGCCTGGACGAGCTCACGACGCGCAATCTCGGACCTGGCCACGCGTGCTCCCTCTGAAGGCAAACCACGGAACACGCCGCAACGTGTTGTTATTCCCCGGCGAACTCCGTAGGTACAACCTTTTTTTGTGCTCTATTGTTTCAACTTGTTGCTGGGCAACAATGCTAGCCGACGCAAGTATGCAGGTAAAGGTTTATCAAGGACGCTGCGTGCTGCAATGCAATGCCCTCCTTTTCCTGCGTCGACTGGGTCCCCTTTTTTGGGTATGTCTATGCCCGCTCCGAGCGGCGCAAACGTATCCCGACCGCCTTGGCCCGCCATCTGGGTGCGACAAACAAGGTGGTAAGCTGATCTGAACCGGCGAAACTGCTCGCCAAAGGCCCCCATGCGCGCCCTGACGGTCTACGCCAGTGCTCACGGCTCCACAGCGGAGGTAGCGCAGTTCATCGCTGACATCTGGAAGAAACGCGGCATCGAGACGGACGTCGCGGCAGTCGGCGCAGCCCCCTCTGTCGCCGGCTATGACGCCTGTGTCCTCGGGTCGGCCATCCACAACGGCCTTTGGCTGCCCGAAATGGCGGCGTTTGTCCGTCACTCGCGTGA
>DASPGR010000176.1:0-6495 GCA_035620515.1 Burkholderiales bacterium
TATTTCTCCTCGGGAAGTACAGCAGGGCGGCTCTCGGAGGGCGCCGGGGGGACGATTCTCACTGCTTTTACCACGCGGTCCTGGGTTTGAACGATTTCGAGGGGGTGTCCGGCGATCTTGACGGCGGTGTTCGGCTCGGGGATGTCCTGCAGGTATTCGACGATGAGGCCGTTCAGCGTCTTCGGCCCATCGAGCGGGAAGCCGAAGCCCAGCTTGCGGTTCAAATCGCGCAGCAACGTCGAGCCCTCGACAATGACGCTGCCATCCGCCTGGAGCGCAAAACCTCTCGTTTGCAGCGGAGACTGGGTCGTGAATTCCCCGATGATCTCTTCGAGAATGTCCTCCAACGTCACGAGGCCCATCAACTCGCCGTATTCGTCCACGACCAGGCTCAGGCGGTCCTGCTGTTCCTGGAAATTCTGCAACTGCGAAAAGAGCGGGGTACCGACCGGCACGAAAGACGGTCCCTGGATGATCTCGCGCAGGCGGTCCTTGGTCAGCTCCTCGTTCTGCACCAGGTTGATCACGCTGCGCACCCGCAAGGTGCCCACCACCTCGTCCAGATGGCCGCGATAGACCAGCAGGCGCCGGTGATGAGCGGTTGCGATCTGCTGCCGTATGTCCTCCAGCGGCGCATCGAGATCGATCGCTTCGATCTGGTTGCGGGGCACCATCACGTCATCCACGGTGATCGCCTCGAGGTCGAACAGGTTGAGGAGGATGCTCTGGTGCTTCTGGGGCAGATATCCGGTTTCGAGCACTAGGGTGCGCAGTTCTTCCACCGACAGCTTGTGCTCACCGGCATCCTTGTGCGGTCGCAACCGCATCAGCCAGAGCAGCGTCTGCACGAACAGGTTCACGAACCAGACGAGCGGCTGCGCGACGCGAAGAAGCGGGACCAGAAGGTAGCTGGCCGGCAGCGCGATGCGCTCGGGATACGTTGCACCGAGGACCTTTGGAGTGATCTCGCTGAAAACGAGGATTGCGAACGTGGCCGCGGCGGTAGCGACGAGCAGTGCGGCCTGGCTGTGCCCCAGATAACGCACGGCAATCTCGCCCGCCACCAGGGCGGTCGCCACGTTGAGGAGATTGTTGCCGAAGAGCACCATGCCCAAGAACTTGTCAGTGCTCGCAAGCAGCTGCGAGGCGAGCCTCGCGCCGGTATGGCCGCTTTGCACGAGGTGCTTCAGGCGGTAGCGGTTGAGCGCAATCATGCTCGTTTCCGAGATCGAGAAGAAGCCGGAGAGCGCGAGAAGAACAATCAGCACGACGAACAGCGTGGACTCGGAGATCGTTTCCAAGGGAGTCGCCCGGTGAAGGGGAAAATTGAGTATCAAAGCCGCCCTTGACACTGTCAAGGACGGCTCGCGTACGCGAAATCGGGCCCGGGAGCGGGCCGCGGAAAGTCATTCTAGGCTCTGCCCAGTATCACCTCCAGCACGAACTTGCTGCCGATATAGGCGAGCACGAGGGCGAGAAAGCCGGCGAGCGTCCAGC
This sequence comes from Burkholderiales bacterium, assembly GCA_035620515.1. GTDB lineage: Bacteria > Pseudomonadota > Gammaproteobacteria > Burkholderiales > SG8-41 > SG8-41. Next base: position 1,498 of record DASPGR010000176.1, read on the forward strand.
GCACGGCCACGCGCCCGCGCCAGCCGTAAACGTAACGGCCCCACAGCAGCGCGGCAAATATGATCCACGAGACGAAACCGAACACCGTCTTGTGATTCAATTTCGCCGCGCGTCCGAACAGCTCCTCGGAGAAAACAATGCCCGTCACGAGGGTCGCCGTGAGCAGAATGAAACCGGCGAGGATGATGCGGAAGAGCATCGACTCCATTGAGAGCAGCGGCGGAAGCCCGTTCAGCGCGGGCGGGAGCGTGCCGCCGTGAAGCCGGCGCTCGAGCAGTGCCATCAGCAGGACATGAAGCGACGCGATCGTGAACAGGCTGTAAGCGAGCATCGCGATCACGAGATGCACCTTGAACACCACGTACTCGGTGTTGGGCAACGGGTTTGCGGACGGCAGCAGGCCCGCGAGCAACACGGCACCGGCCGCCGCCGGCAGGACGAGCGCCTGCAGGCCGTCCAGGCGGTAGTAGTAATTTCCGAGCCAGTAGATCAGCACCGTCAGCCACAGGATCGTGGAGACGGCATTGCCGATGCCGAGGTGCAAACCGTCCGACGCGAACGCGGAACGCGCGAGCAGCACGGTGTGCAGGGCAAGGGGAACAAGCACCGCGTAGTGCTCGACGGTGCGGGGAATTCGATCGGAAGCGGGCGCCTCGATCGCGCGCGGCCAGCGCGTGCGCCAGAAGTAGAAGGCCAGTGCCGCGTAGAGCACCGCGTCGACGACATACGGTAGAATTTCCGGCACGCTCTCGAGTCTACACCAAGCCCATGCCGATGTTCGACAACCTGACGGAGCGCCTCTCGCGGGTCATGAAGACGCTGCGGGGAGAGGCGCGTCTGACCGAAGCAAACATCCAGGAGGCGCTGCGGGAAGTGCGCGTTGCGCTGCTGGAGGCGGACGTCGCGCTGCCGGTCGTGCGCGATTTCATTGCCCGTGTGCGCGATAAGGCGCTCGGGCAGGACGTGATCGGCAGCCTGACACCGGGGCAGGCTGCCGTGGGCGTGGTCCATCACGAGCTCGTCGCCTTGATGGGGGAGAAAAACGATGCGCTCGATCTTGCCACGCAGCCGCCGGCGGTGATCCTTCTCGCGGGCCTGCAGGGCTCCGGCAAGACGACCACCGCGGGCAAGCTCGCGCTCTGGCTGCGGCGCGAGCTCAGGAAAAAAGTGCTGCTGGTGAGCTGTGACGTGTACCGTCCGGCGGCGATCGAGCAGCTCGAGACGCTTGCCGGCCAGGTGGAGGCCGAGTTTTTTCCCTCGGCCGTCGGCGAGCAGCCGGTCGATATCGCGCAGCGCGCGCTCGATTACGCGCGCAAGCACTACGCAGACGTGCTGATCGTCGACAGCGCCGGGCGCCTCGCGATCGACGAGGCGATGATGCGCGAGATCAGCGCTCTTCACGCCGCGCTGAATCCAATCGAGACGCTTTTCGTCGTCGATGCGATGCAAGGCCAGGACGCGGTCAACACCGCGAAAGCATTCGGAGAGGCGTTGCCGTTGACTGGCGTTATCCTGACCAAGCTCGATGGCGATGCCCGGGGCGGTGCTGCGCTCTCGGTGCGGCACGTCACCGGCAAGCCGGTCAAATTCTCGGGCGTGGGCGAGAAGCTCGATGCACTCGAGCCCTTCTACCCGGACCGCATGGCCTCGCGCATCCTCGGGATGGGAGACGTTCTTTCGCTGATCGACGACGTGCGCCGCAGCGTCGACCAGGCCGAGGCCGAGAAGCTCGCCCGGAAGGTCAAGTCCGGAAAGGGCTTCGATCTGGAGGATTTCAAGCAGCAGATCGCCCAGATGAAGAAGATGGGCGGCGTCGCGGGCCTCCTCGACAAGCTGCCCGGGGATCTCGCGCGCATGGCACAGGGCGCGCCGCACATGGATGACCGGTCGATCCGGCGCCTCGAAGGCATCATCAATTCAATGACCGCGCAGGAGCGCGCGCGGCCGGAGTTGATCAAGGCATCGCGCAAACGGCGCATCGCGGCCGGCGCCGGGGTCACGGTGCAGGAGGTCAACCGCCTCCTCAATCAGTTCGAGCAGACGCAGAAGATGATGAAGATGATGTCGAAGGGCGGCGTGGCGAAAATGATGCGCTCGATGAAGGGAATGTTTCCTGGAATGCGCTGACGCGTTTCAGCATGTTTCAAGGCCTGCCGTTCCGCCGCTTGTCATCTCATCACCCATCACTGATCACGCCGTCTCACTTCAGGCTGAAACCGTGCCCGCGGATGAACGCGCCGAAATTGGCGCGCTCGGGGACCGCGTACTGGCGTGCCTTGTCCTCCGACCAGCCGTAAAAAGGCGCTTCGCCGAACTGCTCGCTTCGCCGCTGGCGGCGATAGGGCAGCACGGCATGGCGCCTGCGGTCGTAGGCGTCGATTTTTTCGCGCAGGCCCGACTCGTCGTAGCGGTCACGGTGCACGGTCACGTCGAGCCCGAGGCGCGGCGTGATGCGTCCGGCCTCCGCCGGATAGCCGACGCAAAGCCCGGCTACCGGAAAAACGCCCGCGGGAAGCTCGAGCGCGCGGCTGACCGTTTCGGGATGGTTCCGCACCGCGCTGATCGGGCAGGTTCCCAGGCCCGAAGCTTCGGCGGCCCGGATGAAATTCATCATGACGAGCCCCGCGTCCACGGCCGCGTTCATGAAGTGATCGAGATGCTCGTTCGCGAACGCCTTGCCGCGCCAGGCGCCGACCTGCCGGATGCGGCGGTTGTTGGCGCAGAAGACGAGAAAGACGGGCGACTGCATGATCCACGGCATGTCCGGGATCGTGTCGACGATTGCCTTGCGGCGGACGGGATCGGCGACGTGGACGACGTCCGCTTGCTGAAGGTCGGACTTCGACGGCGCGGAAAACGCGCAGGCGAGGAGCAGCCGTAGCAGCGTTGCGTCGACGGGACGCTCGGCGAATTTCCGGTGAGAACGATGCTCGAGACTGCGCGCGATCTCGTCGAGACCCTGCTGGTCGGACGCAACGGCCAGTTCCATACCGAAGCGTTCCGCCACGGCGCGGGCGATGCGGTCGGCTTGCGTGCTGGTGTGAGCTTCCATCGTGGCTCCTCGCTTTGGCAGGCGTCGATCTTAGCGCGTCGAGCCGCGACGACGGGCGGCGTGCGCTGAACCCGTGCGCAATCAGGCAATTAAGGTGTGCCCAGGCGCGCGGTCAGGCCCGCCAACGAGGCGCGCGCCGCCTTGCCCGCAGGCAAAAAAGTAGCGTAAAATCACGCCCTTTCCGCATTTGGACTGATACGAACATGGTAGTGATCCGACTCGCACGCGGCGGCGCCAAAAAGCGCCCGTTCTTCAACCTGGTGGTTGCCGATTCGCGCCGCTCGCGCGACGGGCGCTTCATCGAGCGCATCGGCTTCTATGATCCCGTGGCGCCCGAGGGGCGCGAGCGGCTGCGCGTCGACGGCGAGCGGCTCGCCTACTGGAAGGGCAAAGGCGCGCAGCTCTCCGATACCGTGGCGCGGCTCGTCAAGCAGCGCGGTGAACAGAAAGCGACCTGAGAAGCTGGTGATGATGGGGCGGATCGCCGCCCCCTACGGCGTCAAGGGCTGGATGAGGGTTCAGCCGCTTACTGCGGAGACCCGAAGCCTCCTCGACTATCAGACCTGGTGGATCGGAAGCGAGGGCGGCTGGCACGAGCATACGCTGGCCTCCGGCAGGACACACAGCGGGACGGTGCTGGCGAGGCTCGAGGGCTGCGACGATCGCGAGGCGGCCGCGGCCCTGAAAGGCAGGACGGTTGCAGTACCGCGCTCGGCGCTCCCGGCCGCGCGAGCCGATGAGTTTTACTGGGCCGACTTGATCGGTCTCAGAGTTGTAAACGCAGGCGAGCAGGATCTGGGCCGCGTGACGGCGGTCATGCAAACCGGCGCGAATGACGTGCTGGTGGTGGGCGGGGGGCGCGAGAGGCTGATTCCGTTCATCGCACAGGTGATCCGAGGCGTGGATCCCGGGGCCGGCGTGATCCGGGTGGATTGGGACGCGGACTACTGATGTACCAGTTCGACGTGGTGACCCTCTTTCCCGAGATGTTCGAAGCCGTGACGGAGTGCGGCGTCACGGGCCGGGCGCGAGAGCGAAAGCTCTTCGACCTGGTGCTATGGAATCCGCGGGATTTCGCGACGAACAGCTACCGCACCGTCGATGACCGGCCCTACGGCGGGGGGCCGGGCATGGTCATGATGGTGGAGCCGCTGGAAAAGGCGCTTTCCGCGGCGCGGCAGCGGCAAAGAAGCGCCGGCGTCAAGGAGACTCGGGTGGTGTATCTCTCGCCGCAGGGGCAGCTGCTGAAGCACGAACGGATCATGGAGCTGGCGTCGCTTCACGGCCTGGTGCTCCTTGCGGGCCGCTACGAGGGCGTCGACGAGCGGTTGATCGAGCGCGCGGTCGACGAGGAGATCTCGATCGGCGACTACGTGCTGTCGGGCGGAGAGCTCGCGGCAATGGTGTTGATGGATGGCATCGTGCGTCAGCTGCCGGGGGCGCTGGGCGATGCGGAATCGGCGATCCAGGACTCGTTTGCCGGTGGATTGCTGGACTGCCCGCACTATACTCGGCCGGAGGTGCACGAGGGGGCGGAGGTGCCGCCGGTGCTGCTCTCGGGCAACCATGGCGATATCGCCCGCTGGCGGCTGAAGCAGGCCTTGGGAAGGACGTGGAAACGACGCCCTGACCTGCTCGAGCAGCGGGCGCTGAGCACGGAGGAACGCGCGTTGCTGGAAGAGTACAAGAGGGAAAATGAGGGACACCCCACCCTCACCCCTTCCGCCTCTCCCTGAGGGCGAGGGGAAATGGACGGCGCGCAAACGGCACCAGCCGTTTGCGCAATAACGGCATGGGAGCTTGAACATGGACATCATCAAACAGCTCGAGGCCGAGGAACTGAAGCGGCTCGATAAGCAGATCCCCGCTTTTGCGCCCGGCGACACGGTCGTCGTCAACGTGAATGTCGTCGAGGGCGAGCGCAAGCGCGTGCAGGCCTATGAGGG
>DASPGR010000177.1:0-15574 GCA_035620515.1 Burkholderiales bacterium
CCCAGCGAACCTGAATCGCCCTCATATGCGATGTCTGATTCCGGCCAAAGCGGACCTAGGCCTGTCGGGCGAGTGGCTGATCTATATCTCAACATCCCTAGAAATGATTCTCTATGCGGCAATGCATGCCAACCCTTTGACCGGCTTGAGGAACGATCAGTGCGCGTGCACAATGCTGCTTCACAGGATGGTTCTTAGACCAACTACTTGTTGGGCCTCGGAGCAGCTACATGACGAAGCTAACGTGGCAGAAGGCGGTAGAGACTATTCGTCCACATATAGTGCGAATTTCTACCCCCAACGCAAGCGGAACAGGATTTCTCTTCGCTTATGCACAAAATCGTTCGGTTTGTGGGATAGCAACCGCCGCGCATGTCATTGGTCACGCACACGCTTGGGAGCAGCCGATCCGGATCCAGCACCACGAGACCAGCAAAACCGTGATGCTGTACCACGACAACAGATCGATCTTTATCGATGAAAATCTAGACACCGCTGCACTAGTCGTGGCAACCGGCGATCTGGCGTTTCCTGAGACCCCAATAGGCCTGACCCCTGTGGGGAAATCGCTCAAGGTTGGTGTAGAAGTTGGGTGGCTCGGCTTCCCGGCCGTGGCTCCAGACGCCCTGTGCTTTTTTAGCGGCCGAGTTAGTGCGTGGCTCAAGAAAGATCAGTCGTACCTTGTAGATGGTGTTGCGATAAACGGCGTTAGCGGTGGGCCTACATTCCACTGCGAAGGTGACGGTTCTATAGTTGTTATCGGAGTTGTTTCTGCCTACATCCCAAATCGCGCTACCGGCATTGTGCTGCCGGGATTATCAGAGGTCCGCCACGTTCGCCAGTTGCGAGACATAGTTAAGAATCTCAAAAGCATCGAAGAAGCGATGGAGAAGCAAACTCCTCCTAAGCAAGCGTCTGGGGAGGAAGCCACGCCCCCTGCCGATGCCCAACCAGCCGCTGCAGCCGACGGTCCTCGCCCTCGGGGCCCGGCCCGGGCCTGACCTTTTCCGTTCAACGTTCGCCTTTGACCAGAGCCACGTCTTACCCCGTGCTTGCCGATTTTGGAAAGGCCTCACTGGGGTTGAGACCCCGCCACTCTCCTCGCACGTGCATACGCCGGATTGTCTTTAAAAGGGAGGAGGGTGGGCGTCCTCTATGCAGGCGTGTGGGTTATAACTGCACCAGAATCCCGAGCCGTCCGGAAAAAACCATATCGACAAAATATCGCGCGATACTGGGAAGCGGGCGAGGAACTCCGCAAAAGCGGCATCCAGCCCACCTTCACCAGGACGAGTTTTGAGCCAATATCGCCGCGCCACCGGAAGGTCGAACTCGGACCGCCAATAACGCTTCTTGTCTGCTCGATGCGCGAAGATCAAATCCTTGCTCATGTATTTCGAAAGATAACGCGCAATCCTCTCAGATGAAACCAATGGGCCCTTAGGCATGCCGTTGCCATGCACGCCGACCTTGATGTGCTTCACGTCCACATTTCCCAGGCCTCGACCCCCACAGCATTCCCACCAAACGTGCCGCGCAATCTTGACCTTCACGAACCCGCGCACGGCGACGTGAAGGTGCCAATGCTTCGGGTTTTTGGGATGCCGTTCAGGCACCGCAACGTAAGGAAACTCCTCCTTCGAAAACGTGCGATAGGCTCGCACGAATCGCTTCCAGCGGGCCGCGAGAGATTCAGGGCTATTTTCACTTTCGCGGGTCGTTAGAGTAAGAAGGTGGCTGGCTCCAATCGTTTTCACGGCATGCCGAATGGTTTTCTTGGCCCGTGCGACCGCCCGAAGCATGTCGCGCTCATCGCGTTCTTGCACAGGCTTCCGATAGCCGCGTGGCCGCATTTGGGAATCGACAAGACTCTGAAGGTCCACGCACCGAATTGTTGCCTCAAAGCCTCCCGCATCAAACCCGTGCACAGTGGCGAGAAAATAATCGCGCTCCTCGTATAGCGGATAGGTTCTCGGGCGGTCGAACTGCCACGCCGGCCACTCCGAAATGGGTATCTGACGAGGGCGATAGCGGTCTTCGGGGAAGGGAATTTCTTGGCTCACAGGCCACCCCCGAAACCGGTGACCAAATTGTGACCAAACGGTGGCCAAATCAGGCCAAATCCAGACCACCGCTGACAGAACGCCCGCGAGCCCGGAAAAGAAAAAAGCCCAAAGGATTCTTGGGCTTTGTGTGGTCTAGAGTGGTCTAGACCGACAAGAGAAATGGTGGAGGCGGCGGGAATCGAACCCGCGTCCGCAAGCCCTCCACAGTCAGGACTACATGCTTAGCCAGGTCGTTTGGGTCTCGCCTCGCGCCCGCCGGCCGGCAGGCTGACGCTCAGCCAGTCGCTTCGACGGATCCGCACGGTCAAGCGACCAAACCGCGTGGAGGGGCTGATGTAAATGACGCTGCACCCGCTGAGCAAGCTCGGCTTGCGCCTCGCCGCCCCCCGGGCCTAGCCCATCAGCAAGCTAGTGCAGCGTCTCGCCGGTATTAGGCGGCGAGAGCGAAACGCTCGTCGTTGGCGTTTATGGATTTCCAGCGGTTTTACAAGGTGACTGGACCTTGGCATGCCCTGTGCTGCTTCGCGACCCACGTCGAAACCAGGTCGCCCCCATGATTCAGGTGCCGCAACAGCCAGATTCTAAAGGAACCCTATGCATTATCCTACATGGGGTCATGTCCAATGAATTCAAGTAGATAACAATCCTCACCGTCCGCCAGAGGCGAGTTCCGGATCTTTAGATGATTCGAATAAGCTCCTCGGGATGACCGAGCATCCAATCCGCGGCCCACGTTTCCGAGTCGTTGCCATTCAAGTAGCCCCATCCGGCCACCGCCGCCTTCATGCCTGCGGCGTGACCCGCCTCGACGTCCCGCCGGTCATCGCCCACATATAGGCAGGCCTCCGGAGGAATGTCGATCATGCGGCTCGCCGCCAGCAGGGGCGCAGGATGCGGCTTGCTGTAGAGCGTCGTATCGCCGCCGACCACGCAAGCGGCGCGCGCGCTCAGCTTTAGAGCATCCAGCAACGGATGCGTGAACCGCTCGAGCTTGTTTGTCACCACGCCCCAGGGCATTCCGCGCTCCTCGAGGGCTGCCAGAACCTCCGGCATACCCGGAAAGAGCGTCGTCAAGCGGCAAAGATTGGCCTCGTACACGGTGAGAAATCGATCGCGCAAGGCATCGTAGCCCGGGTCGCCCGGCGCAACACCGAAGCCGACACCAATCAGGCCGCGTGCACCTTGGGACGCGACCGGGCGCGTGACATCCAGCGGAAGCGGAGGCATTCCCCTCGCGCCTCGCAGGGTGTTGAGCGCGTAGGCGAGATCCGGCGCTGTGTCCGCCAGCGTTCCATCCAGATCGAAAAGAACTGCCCTTATCATCGAGATGGGAGACGGGTCACTGCTTCGAGGCGTGGAGAATGTAGTTCACGTCAGTATTGCTGCCGAGCGAGTAGGTGCGGGTGAGCGGGTTATAGGTCATGCCGATAATTCCCCCCATGTGCAGCTCAGCCGCGCGCAAATGCCGGGCGAGCTCCGATGGCTTGATGAACCTCGCGTAGTCGTGCGTCCCGCGCGGCAGAAGCTTCAGCACGTACTCCGCGCCGACGATCGCGAAGAGATAGGACTTGAGATTGCGATTGATCGTCGAGAAGAATGCATGGCCGCCCGGTTTCAGCAGCGCTGCGCAGGCAGCAACGGTGACGCCCGGATCCGGCACGTGCTCGAGCAGCTCCATGCAGGTCACGACGTCGAACGATTCGGGCGTTTCCCCCGCAAGCACTTCGGGTGCGACGAGGCGGTAATCGACTTCGAGCCCCGATTCCAGCAGGTGCAGCTGCGCCACCTTGAGGGGCTTTTCCGCAAGGTCTATGCCCGTTACGGTCGCGCTCCGGGCAGCCATGCTTTCAGCCAGGATGCCCCCTCCGCAGCCGACGTCGAGCACCTTTTTCCCACGCAGGGGCGCGATGCTGTCGATATAGTCGAGCCGCAACGGATTGATGTCGTGCAGCGGCCTGAACTCGGCGTGCGGATCCCACCAGCGGTGCGCAAGCTCGCTGAATTTCTCGATTTCGAGCGGGTCGACGTTGATCATTCCGGCCGGTGAAGGGCGGGGCGCCAGGATTCCGTTTCGACAGACTCAGTCTGCCACGCGTTCCCCTTAGCCCGCGATTCTCGATTCCCCATCCTGGTTTTGAATCCTGTCGCGCCAGTAGGCCGCCTTGCCCCGGAGCTCCTCGTCGTGCAGCCGCGTAAGGCGACCGCCTTCGACCAGCAGTTCTCCGCCGACCCAGACGTGGCTGACGTTGTTCCGCCCCGCGACATAGACGAGATGCGACGCAGGATCGTAGCAGGGCAGAAGCTCGGGGGCGGACAGGTCGACGGCGACCATGTCCGCGACCTTTCCCGGGACGAGTGAGCCGATGATCTTGTCGAGCCCCAGCGCGCGTGCGCCATTGAGCGTCGACATCCTGAGGACGGCATGCGCCGGCAGCGCGGTCGCCTTTCCGCTGGCGCCCTTGGCGAGCAGGGCCGCCAGGCGCATTTCCGAGAATATGTCGAGGCGGTTGTTGCTCGCTGCGCCGTCCGTGCCGAGCCCCATGTTGACGCCGGCCTCGTGAAGCGCAGTGATCGGGGCGATGCCGCTTGCGAGCTTCAGGTTTGACGACGGGCAATGCGCGATATGGCAGGCATGCTCGGCGAGCAAGGCAATCTCGTCGTCTCCCAGATGCACGGCGTGAACCGCAAGGAGATTCGGCCCGAGGAGACCCAGCCGCTGCAGCCGCCGGATCGGGCGAACGCCGTGCGAAGCGATGCTCTCCGAGATTTCGTCGGCAGTCTCGTGCACATGAATATGCACGGGGAGGTCGAGCTCGGCCGCGTACACGGCCAGGCGCTCGAAGGTTGCGTCGCTCACGGTGAACGGGGCATGCGGCGCGAGGCAGAAGGAAAGCAGCGGCTCATGCTTGAGGGCGTCGCGCGCCTCAAGGCCCTTGGTGAGATAGTCCGACGCGTCGGTTGCGTACGGCGAGCGGAATTCGATGACGATGATGCCAAGCGCGGCCCGCATTCCGGCCGCGAGCGCCGCCCGGGCGGCGGCCTCGGGGAAGAAGTACATGTCATTGAAGCACGTTACGCCGCCGCGCAGCATCTCGGCGCAGGCGAGCAGCGTGCCGTCGTACACGAACTCGGGAGAAGCAAGCCGCATTTCCGCCGGCCAGATGCGTTCATTCAGCCACTCCATCAGCGCGAGGTCATCGCCCAGTCCGCGCATCAGCGTCATGGCAGCGTGGGTATGCACATTGATCAGGCCCGGAATGAGCGCGTGGCCCGCGAGCTCGAGACGGCGCGCGCCAGGGTGCTTCTCCCGGGCCTCACGTGCGGGGAGGACTGCCCGAATCCTCTCACCGGAAACGACGACCGCATGATCCCGCAGGACGGCCCCTGGCGGCTCGACCGGCACCACCCAGCCTGCTTCGACGACTGTTTCCTGGATCTTGCCGCTGCTCATGTCGTGTGAAATAAAAAAGGCCCTGCCGTGGCAGGGCCTTTTGTTTCCAGGAAACCCGGATCAGCGCTTTGGCTTCGGCTTGGCAACCGGATCTGCGCGGCCCACAACCTCGACCGTGACGCGGCGGTTCGGCGCCAGACACTCGATCAGCTGCTTGCGCGACATCTTGTCATCACAGAACTTGGTCACCGGGATGGGCTGCTTGAACGCCTTGCCTTCCCAGAAGATCAGCTTCTGATCGACGCCCTTCTTGATGAGGTAGTCCTTCACTACCACCGCGCGCCGCTCGGAAAGCCCCTGGTTATAGGCGAGGCTGCCGATGCGGTCGGTATGCCCCGTCACCACGACTGCCCCGACTCTCACGGGACCGCGATTCTTTGCCGCCTTGTTGAGGCCGGCCAGGAACTTGTCCGCTTCCTTCACGTTGTCAGGGGTCATCTCAGCCTTGGCAAACGGCATTCCCTGCAACTCGATCTTGTACTGTACGTTGAGCGGCTTGGCTTTCTTCTTCTTCGCTGCCGGCTTCTTGGCCTCGGGCTTCGCCATTGGCGCAGCCATCGGCGCCGCCATCGGCTTTTTCACCAGATCAGGATCGCACTCGGCGATCGCCAATGCCGGCGTCCATTGCCTTGTGCGCACGCACACGTCGCCGGCGCGGGGTGCCTTGACTACAGCGCCGCCCCTGTCCGTGAGGTACCCGTCCTTAGCCTGGGCTGCCGCTAATCCCGGCAGTAGCACACCCGCGGCGGCGAGGCCGATTAGCGTTGACCGGATTACTGGATTCATGATTTTTGATCCTCCTGTTATCGCGATGTGGTGTCAGGGACCCGCCGGAATGTGTCGACCAACCCTAGGAGTCTCCCCAAGTGGCTAACTAATATCACAACCATTTGAGCAAGGCAAATTATGCAGGAATCATAACATGGTTATGAGCTAAAAAGGCTTTTTGCTGTTGCTCAAAAGAAACGCTGCCGGTCCGGCCGGCCGTTTCCCGGCCCCAAGCGGGTGCGGTCCGGGGACCTCGATCCCGGGGTCCGGACCGCCAATACGCTGGCCGGCCCGACGCCCGTCAGGTCGGCCGCGGCGTGCGGGGTGGAAGCGATCGAGAAGCGGGACTTTTCTGCGTTGCGTCAGGACCTCGCGACTCCTGCGTGAAGATCCGGCAAAGCGTGAGTATGCGTGCGCCGCCGGCCTGCGAGTCGCAGGGAAAATCGAGCGACCGCATCGGCGCCCGCAACCGCCCCCACGGGTAAAAGTAGGCGCCTCGCACATGGTACAATCGCCTCTTTTTTAGCACCTGCAAAAAGCCCCGTTTCCCCCCGCCTTTAATGGATCAAATCGCCAAGGAAACCCTGCCGGTCAGTCTCGAGGAGGAGATGCGCCGCTCGTACCTCGACTACGCGATGAGCGTGATCGTGGGGCGCGCCCTTCCGGACGTCCGGGACGGGCTGAAGCCGGTCCATCGCCGCATCCTCTTCGCGATGCACGAGGCCAACAACGTCTGGAACCGTCCCTACGTCAAGTGCGCCAGGGTCGTGGGCGATGTCCTGGGCAAGTATCACCCGCATGGCGATGCCGCCACCTACGAGGCGCTCGTGCGGATGGCCCAGAACTTCTCCATGCGCTACACCCTGATCGACGGGCAGGGCAACTTCGGCTCGGTCGACGGGGACTCGCCCGCGGCCTATCGCTATACCGAGTGCCGTCTCGACCGGATCACGGCCGAGCTCCTGGCCGACATCGACATGGAAACCGTCGATTTCGTGCCGAATTACGACGGCAAGGAAGAAGAGCCGGTCACGCTTCCGACGCGGGTGCCGAACCTGCTCGTCAACGGCTCATCCGGCATTGCCGTCGGAATGGCGACCAATATCCCGCCGCACAACCTCTCGGAGGTGGTCGACGCCTGCCTCCACCTGCTGAAGGAGCCGGACGCCTCGCTCGACGACGTGATGAAGATCGTTCCGGCGCCCGATTTTCCAACGCGCGGGATCATCTACGGCCTCGCCGGCGTGCGGGAGGGCTACCGTACCGGCCGCGGCCGGGTGGTGATGCGCGCCCGCACGCATTTCGAGGAAGCGGAGAAGGGCGGACGCGTCTCGATCGTGATCGACGAGCTGCCCTACCAGGTCAACAAGGCGACCCTGCTGATGAGAATCGGCGAGCTCGTGCGGGAGAAGCGCGTCGAGGGCATTGCCGATATCCGGGACGAGTCCGACAAGTCGGGAATGCGCGCAGTCATCGAGTTGAAGCGCGGCGAGAACGCCGAGGTCATCCTCAACAATCTGTGGAAAGAGACGCAGCTGGAGGAGGCGTTCGGCATGAACATGGTCGCCCTCGTCGACGGCCAGCCGCGGCTTCTCAACATCAAGCAGCTGCTCGACGCGTTCCTGCGTCATCGGCGCGAGGTGGTGACGCGCCGCACCGTATTCGAGCTGCGCAAGGCGCGTGAGCGCGGCCATGTGCTGGAGGGGCTCGCGGTCGCGCTCTCGAACGTCGACGACGTGATCGCGCTCATCAAGGGGGCCGCGACGCCGGCCGACGCCAAGCGTGAGCTGATGGAGCGTTTCTGGCGTTCCCAGCTGGTCGAGGAGCTGCTCGCGCGCAGCGCCGGGGACGTGTCCCGTCCCGAGGGGCTGCCCGCGGAGTTCGGTCTCCAGAAAAAGGGCTACAGGCTCTCCGACGTGCAGGCACAGCGCATCCTCGAGATGCGGCTGCAGAACCTGACGGCCCTCGAGCAGGGCAAGATCGTGACGGAGTACCGCGAGACCATGGACAAGATCGTCGATCTCCTCGACGTGCTCGCGAAGCCCCAGCGCGTGACAAGGATCATCGAGGGCGAGCTCTCCGACGTGAAGGAGCGTTTCGGCGACGAGCGCAAGAGCGAGATCGTGACCGACACCCAGGACTTGAGCGCCGAGGACTTGATCGCGGCCGAGGATGTCGTCGTGACGCTCTCGCACGGCGGCTACATGAAGTCCCAGCCGGTCGCGGATTATCGCGCCCAGAAGCGCGGTGGACGGGGGCGCCAGGCGACGACGACGAAGGACGACGACTTTGTCGAGAAGCTCTTTGTCGCCAATACCCACGACTCCATTCTCTGCTTCTCGAACCGCGGCCGCGTCTACTGGCTGAGAGTGTTCGAGGTGCCCCAGGGCGGGCGCGCCTCGCGCGGCCGGCCGATCGTCAACCTCGTGCCGCTGATGGAGCACGAGAAGATCACGGCCGTGCTGCCGGTGAAGGAGTTCGACGACGAGCACTTCGTGTTCATGGCGACGGCGCTCGGCACGGTGAAGAAAACCGCGCTCTCGGCCTTTTCACGCCCGATGGCGAAGGGCATCATCGCGGTCGGCCTGGACGACGGCGATTACCTCATTGGCGTGGCGCTCACCGACGGCAAGCAGGACGCAATGCTCTTCTCGGACGCGGGCAAGGCGGTGCGCTTCACCGAGGACGAGGTGCGCGCGATGGGGCGCGGTGCGACCGGCGTGCGCGGGATGCGCCTGCAGAAAGGGCAGCGCGTCATCTCGCTCCTGACCGCAAGCGACGAGCGGCTCTCCGTCCTCACGGCGACGGAGAACGGCTACGGCAAACGCACACCGCTCTCGGAGTACACGCGGCACGGGCGCGGCGGCCAGGGCATGATCGCCATAGACTGCAGCGAGCGAAATGGCGGTCTCGTTGGCGCGCAGCTCGTCGCGCCCGAGGACGAGATCATGCTCATCACCACGGGAGGCGTGCTGATCCGCACCCGCGTCGCCGAGGTGCGGGAGCAGGGCCGCTCGACGCAGGGCGTGCGCCTCATCAATCTCGATGAAGGCGAGCGGCTTGCCGGGCTGGAGAAGATCGTCGAGTCGGAAGAAGACGACGAGCCACCCGCAAGCGTTCAACAATAATCGGTACCTGCCGCCTCCAGGGAGGCGGCCAACTCGCGCTCTTCGCCAATCACGGGACTATCCATGCCACGCGTTTACAACTTCGGCGCCGGGCCGGCCATGCTTCCGGAGCCCGTACTGGAACAGGCTGCGGCCGAGATGCCCGACTGGCACGGCAGCGGCATGTCCGTCATGGAAATGAGCCATCGCGGCAAGGAATTCATCGCGATCCATGCCCGGGCCGAAGCGGACCTGCGCGAGCTGCTCGCGATTCCGCCCAACTACAAGGTTCTGTTTCTCCAGGGCGGCGCCGCGGCGCAGTTTGCGGTCGTGCCGATGAACGTGCTGCGCGGCAAGGACCGCGCCGACTACGTGCTGACGGGCTACTGGTCGAATAAAGCGATCGCGGAGGCAAAGCGCTACTGCAAAGTGAACGTTGCCGCAAGCTCCGAGGACACGAAGTTCACCTGCACGCCGCCGCAGGAAAAGTGGAAGCTCGATCCCGGCGCGGCCTACGTGCATATGACCTCCAATGAAACCATCGAGGGCGTCGAGTTTCATTGGGTGCCGCAGACCGGTGACGTGCCGCTGGTGGCCGATGCCTCGTCGCACATCCTGTCGCGTCCGCTCGATGTCGGACGCTTCGGCCTGATCTACGCCGGTGCGCAAAAGAATATCGGGCCCGCGGGCCTCACGATCGTCATCGTGCGCGACGACTTGATCGGGCAGGCCGCTTCCTTCACGCCGACGGTGTTCGACTACAAGGTCCAGGCGGAGGCGGACTCGATGATCAATACCCCGGCAACCTTCGCGCTCTATATGGCGGGGCTCGTATTCGGGTGGTTGAAAAAGCTCGGCGGACTTGCCCGGATGGAGGAGTTGAATATTGCGAAGGCGCGGCTCCTGTACGACTACCTTGATGAGACCGAGTTCTACCATTCCCCCGTCGCCAAGGCGGACCGCTCGCGCATGAACGTTCAGTTTCGCCTGCGTAACGACCGGCTCGATGCGGAGTTCCTGAAGCGGGCGGAGAAGGCCGGGCTCACCCAGCTGAAGGGGCATCGGGCCCTCGGCGGCATGCGCGCATCCATCTACAACGCAATGCCCCTGGCGGGCGTTCAGGCGCTGGTCGATTTCATGCGGGAGTTCGAGCGCGCTCATGGCTGAAGCGTTCAAGATCCTCACGCTCAACCAGATCTCCAGGATCGGGCTGGAGCGTTTCCCGCCGGAGCGCTACCAGGTGAGCGCGAAAATTGCGGATCCCGATGCGATTCTCGTTCGCTCGCAGGACATGCACTCCATGGAGATTGCAGCCCGGGTCAGGGCGATCGGCCGTGCCGGCGCCGGAGTGAACAACATTCCCGTCGGAACCCTGAGCAAGAGGGGCGTGCCCGTGTTCAACGCGCCGGGCGCCAACGCCAATGCCGTAAAGGAGCTCGTGATCGCGGGCCTGCTGATCGCTGCGCGAAACCTGCTGCCCGCGATGAAATTCGTCGACGGGCTGAAGGGCGACGACAAGACGATCGACCGCACCGTCGAGGACGGCAAGAAGGCCTATGCCGGCATCGAGCTGCCGCGCCGCACGCTGGGCGTGGCGGGCCTCGGGAAGATCGGAAGTCTCGTGGCCGACGCGGCGATCAAGCTCGGGATGGATGTCCTCGGCTACGATCCGGAAATCACCGTGGAGGCTGCCTGGAGTCTGCCGTCACGCGTCAAGAAGGCGCAGAGCATCGAGGACGTGCTCCGCGGGAGCGAGTTCGTCACGCTGCACGTGCCGCTCCTCGATGCGACACGCGGGCTGATCAATGCGGACCGCGTCCGGCTCATGAAAGAAGGCGCCGTCCTGCTCAATTTCTCGAGGGACGGTGTCGTCGACAACGATGCCGTTCTCGCGGGCCTCGCCAGCGGGAAGCTCGGCGCGTATGTGTGCGACTTTCCGGCGCAAAAACTCATCGGCCACCCGCGGGTGGTGGCGCTGCCGCACTTGGGCGCGTCGACCCGGGAAGCGGAGGACAACTGCGCGGTGATGGTGGTCGATCAAGTGCGGGATTTTCTAGAGAACGGTAATATCGTCAACGCGGTGAACTTTCCCGAGGTCGTCATGGGGCGCGAGTCGCCGTACCGCCTCGGTATCGCGAACGCCAACGTTCCGAGGATGGTCGGTCAGATGTCGGCCGCGCTCGGAGACGCGCGCCTGAACATTCACAACATGCTCAACAAGTCGAAGGGCGAGATGGCCTATACGCTGGTTGACGTGGACAGCCCGGTGACGCCCGACGTGATCGAGGGAATCGCGGCGATCAAGGGCGTCCTGGCAGTGCGCTACCTGCCGGCGGAGTCCCGCGGGGCCCATGGCTGAACCCCTGGCAAAGCTGAGAGCACAGATCGACGCGCTCGATGACCGGCTCGTCAAGCTGCTCTCGGCGCGCGCGCGGCTGGCACAGCGCATCGGCCGGGTGAAGGCGGGCAGCGCGTATCGTCCCGAGCGCGAGGCGCAGGTGCTGCGGCGGATCATCAAGGCCAATCGCAGCCCGCTCGCAGGTCACGCTCTTGCCAGGATATTCACGGAAATCATCTCCGCGTGCCGGGCGCTCGAAGATTCGATGACGGTCGCCTACCTCGGCCCCGAGGGAACGTTCAGCCAGGAAGCGGTCGCGAAGCACTTCGGCGGGCTGACGCCCGCGCTGCCCTGCGCATCGATCGATGAGGTCTTTCGCAGCGTCGAGACGGGAGCAGCGGGCTACGGCGTCGTGCCGGTGGAGAATTCCACCGAAGGCGCGATCGGCCGCACGCTCGACCTCCTTCTGTCCACTCCGTCCAAAGTCTGCGGCGAGGTTTTGCTCCCGATCCGGCAATGCCTCATGAGCCGCTCGAAGCGTCTCGCCGACGTGCGCCGGATCTACTCTCATGCGCAGAGCCTTGCCCAATGCCAGCAGTGGCTCGCGCGACATCTCCCCGCGGCCGAGCGCAGACCGGTTGTAAGCAATGCGGAGGCCGCGCGGGTGGCTGCCCGCGAGCGCAATGCCGCCGCATTGGGGCCCAGGCTCGCAGCCGCGATCTACGGCCTTGCCGTGCTGGCGCGAAACGTCGAGGACGAGCCGAAGAATACGACGCGCTTCCTGGTGCTGGCGGCGCAGGATGCAGCCCCTTCGGGCAGCGACAAGACTTCGCTCATTCTCTCAACGCGCAACATTCCCGGGGCCATGCACGATCTGCTCGGTCCGCTCGCTGCCAACGGTGTCAGCATGACGCGCCTCGAATCACGGCCGTCGCGGACGGGATTGTGGGAGTACGTGTTCTACGTCGATATCGAGGGGCACCAGCAGGACGCGAACGTCGCCCGGGCGCTCGCCGAACTCGACCAGAAGGCATCGTTCCTGAAAAATCTGGGGTCGTATCCCGCCGCCGTCACTTGATGGACATCTGCGACCTGGCTCCCGGCTACATCCGCGAGATCGCCCCGTACCAGCCGGGCAAGCCGATCGCGGAGCTCGCCCGCGAGCTCGGTCTCGATGCGGCCGGAATCATCAAGCTCGCGTCCAACGAGAATCCGCTCGGCGTCAGCCCGCGCGCGCAGAAAGCGATCGCGCAGGTGCTCGCCGACCTCGCGCGCTATCCCGACGGCAACGGCTTCGAGCTCAAGCAGGCGCTCGCCCGGCGCTACGGAGTGGAGGAAGCCTGTATCGTGCTCGGCAACGGCTCCAACGACGTCCTCGAGCTTGCCGCGCGCGTCTTTCTCGGTCCCGGGTGCGAGGCGATCTATTCCCAGCATGCCTTTGCGGTCTATCCGCTGGCGGTCCAGGCGACGGGCGCGAAGGGGATCGAGGTCGCCGCCCGCGCGTTCGGGCACGATCTCGACGCGATGCGGCGCGCGGTGACGCGCAGCACGCGGCTGATGTTCATTGCCAATCCGAACAATCCGACCGGGACTTTTGTGTCGGCCGGCACGCTGGAAGGATTCCTGTCGGCGCTGCCACGCGAGGTCGTGGTCGTGCTCGACGAGGCCTACAACGAGTATCTGGAAGAGGCGGACAAGGCGGACAGCATCGCATGGCTTGCGCGTTTTCCCAATCTCATCGTGACCCGCACTTTCTCGAAGGTCTACGGTCTCGCGGGTCTGCGCGTCGGCTACGCCCTCGCGGGCGCGGGCGTGGCCGACCTGATGAACCGGGTGCGCCAGCCGTTCAACGTCAACAGCGTCGCGCTGGCGGCTGCGACCGCGGCGCTCGAGGACCACGATTTCGTGCGCCGCAGCTTCGAGTTGAACCGCGCCGGCATGAAGCAGGTGACCTCCGGCCTGAAACGCCTCGAGATCGAGTTCATCCCATCGTTTGGAAACTTCGTGAGCTTCAGGGTAGGCGACGGGATGGCGGTTTTCCAGAAGCTGCTCAGAAAAGGCGTGATCGTGCGGCCGATCGCAAGCTACGGGATGCCGGCGTATCTGCGCGTGACCATCGGGCTCGAATCCGAGAACGCAAGATTTCTCGCCGCGCTCGAAGAAGTGCTCCAATAGGGATGCGGGTTTCCACTGCGAAGCGTCGGGCATGGCAGGCAAGCTGAAAATCGGAAAGCTCGTCGTAATTGGCGTCGGCCTGATCGGCGCCTCCTTTGCGCTCGCGCTGAAGCGCGCGCGTGCCGTGAGAACGGTTGTCGGCGTCGGGCGCACGCGCGCCAACCTCGCCGCCGCGCGCCGGCTGCGCGTGATCGATGAAGTGCAGGCAGATCCCGCGCGCGCGGTACGCGACGCTGATCTGGTCCTCATCGCCACGCCCGTGGGACAGATGGGAGCCGTGATGACGGCGATTGCGCCGCACCTTCCGCCGCGCGCGGTGGTGACCGACGGCGGAAGCACCAAGCAGGACGTCATTGCGGGCGCGCGCCGCTTTCTCGGCGGACGTTTCCGCCGCTTCGTGCCGGGCCATCCGATCGCGGGAACCGAAAGAAGCGGGGCCGCTGCCGGCTTCGCGGCGCTCTATCATGACCGCCTGGTGGTGCTCACCCCGCTCGCCGACACCGATCAGGACGCGGTCCGGCTCGTGAGGCGGGCGTGGATGGCGTGCGGGGCGCGGGTGGTTGCGCTGGATCCCAAAGAGCATGACGAGATGCTGGCCGCGGTGAGCCATCTTCCGCACGTGGTCGCCTACGCGCTCGTGAACGGCCTCGCGCAGCGGCGCGATGCGGCACGGGTGCTGCGTTTTTCCGCAGGAGGGCTGCGGGACACGGTCCGCATCGCGGGCAGCTCGCCGGAGATGTGGGCCGACATCTGCATCGCGAATCGAGATGCGCTCCTTGCTGCGCTCGATGAGTACGAGGACGCGCTGGAAGAGACGCGCGCTGCGATCGAGCAGGGCGATGCCGGAACGCTCAGGCGGCTCTTCGCGCAGGCGCGTGCCGCGCGCGAAAAATGGCTGGTAAAAAAAACCTGAACCGACAAGACGCCGAGAGAACCCAGGAATTATTTTGAACCGCCGAGACGCCGAGAGAACCTGAAACAGGAATTCTGATGTCGGTGACGTATCACATCGAGCCGGGCGGGGTGCTGAAGGGGCGCATTCGCGTCCCGGGCGACAAGTCGATTTCCCACCGCAGCATCATGCTTGCCTCCATTGCGGAGGGCGTCACCCGCATCAGCGGCTTTCTGGAAGGGGAGGACGCGATTGCAACGATGAACGCGTTCCGCGCCCTTGGCGTGCGCGTCGACGGTCCCGAGCGCGGCAATGTCACGGTCCACGGCGTCGGCCTGCGTGGGCTGAAACAGCCCGCCGCCACGCTCGATTGCGGCAATGCGGGCACCGCCATGCGCCTGCTGGCGGGGCTCCTCGCGGGGCAGCGCTTCGCCTGCGAGCTGACCGGCGACGAGAGCCTGCGGCAGCGTCCGATGCGGCGTGTCGCCGATCCGCTGAATCGCATGGGCGCCGGAATCGAGACGGCCGAAGGCGGGCGCCCGCCGCTGCGCATTCAGGGCGGAAGACAGCTGACGGGCATCGATTACGCGATGCCGATGGCAAGCGCGCAGGTGAAATCCGCGCTGCTCCTCGCCGGCTTATATGCCGAGGGCAGGACCTGCATCACCGAGCCCGCGCCAACGCGCGACCACACCGAGCGCATGCTCGAGGCATTCGGCTGTGCGGTCGAGAAGAAGGGAAGCACCGTGTGCGTTGCCGGCAACCCGAGGCTGCGCG